>CAZZZH010000271.1:0-6032 GCA_964658445.1 Ilyomonas sp. | reverse complement strand
AGCGAAGTGCCATGCCATACGGGCGTGTGGCAAGACCAGCACAACGCTTACTTGGCTTACGGTCCCACTACTGCGCGCAGCCTCAATGCACAATGGATTCTTTCGTCTGTGTCGGGCATTGGTCTTATTCATAGCTGCTGCAATATGGATGTTGTAATGCCACAAGTGTATGATAATATAAACATGCGCAACCTAAATGACAGCCTGAAATGGAATTTCAAAAACTATCAGCCGGATGTGGTAACCGTATGTCTTGGGCAGAACGATGGCATACAGGATTCCACGCAGTTCTGCAGTGCTTACGTGACCTTCTTGCAACGCCTGCGGAAAGATTATCCGAAGGCGCAACTCATTTGCCTCACAAGCCCGATGGCAGATAGTAACTTAGCGGCTTCGCAAAGAAATTACATTGGCGGCATCGAAGCTTATATGCACCGGAACGGCGAGAACAACGTGCATCATTATTTCTTTACCAAACGTTATTTTCATGGCTGCGATTCGCACCCTGATGTGGCAGAGCATAAAGAAATAGCTGCCGAGCTAACCGCATATGTAAAGACAGTAATGAAGTGGTAAGGCATCCCGAAAATGTTAATCAACAACTATGAAAACAACGGTTTTATTTATTCTTTTTTGCTGGTTAGGCCAGTTTGCCATTGCGCAGAAAGTGTCCGACAGTATAGTATTAAATCAGCTTGGCTTTTATCCAAATGCAGCAAAGATAGCCGTTGTAAAAGGCAACACGGGTACTGATAACTTTTCACTCATCAATCGTCAGAACAACGCTGTTGTTTACAAGGGAAAGCTTGGTAAACTAAGGCAATCTCACAATTCATCTACGCAAACAAGAATAGCCGATTTTAGTGCTTATACAAAGCCAGGAAACTATGTTATCAATATCCCAGACGTTGGCATATCCTATCCGTTTGTCATTAGCGTGAACGCTAATCACAGTGCGGCTTTGGCTTCTTTAAAAGGTTTTTATTATATCCGTTCCAGCATATCGCTCGATGAGAAGTATGCAGGCAAATGGCATCGCGCCGCGGGGCATCCCGATACGGCGGTTATAGTGCATTCCTCCGCAGCTTCCGACAAGCGCCCGGAAGGAACCATCATCTCTACGCCAGGCGGCTGGTATGATGCAGGAGATTACAACAAATACATCGTCAACAGTGGCATCAGCACAGGTACGTTACTGGCGGCGGCAGAAGACTTTCCCTCTTACTTCGATACGTTACAAACCAACATCCCCGAAAGCGGGAATGGTGTACCCGATGTGCTTAACGAAGCTATCTACAACCTGCGCTGGATGCTTACCATGCAAGACCCGAACGATGGCGGCGTTTATCATAAATGTACCAATGCTGCCTTTGATGGTATGGTGATGCCCGGCGTTACCAAACTACCTCGTTATGTAGTGCAAAAGGGCACAGCCGCCACGCTTGATTTTGCTGCTGTAGCAGCGCAGTCTGCCCGTCTGTTAAAGAAGTATTCTACGCAGTTACCGGGTCTTTCCGACAGTTGTCTGCGCGCGTCTCAAAAAGCCTGGCAGTGGGCGCTTCAGTTTCCCGACAGCGCTTACAATCAAAACCGCAATAATCAAAAGTTCAAACCAGAAATTACCACGGGCGATTACGGCGACCGCTCTTTCGACGACGAATGGTTTTGGGCAGCTTGTGAACTTTACGTCACCACTCACGATGACAGCTATTGGCACACGATTGCAAAATCAATTGGGGATAAAGTATCGCTGCCTTCCTGGGGCAACGTTCATACTGTAGGCGTTTACACTCTTATCCGGTCTGGCGATAAACATCATGCAAAAGAGATCGATGATCTCAAAAAAGCGGTGGTATCGATGGCAGATAACTTTCTTGCCATGACAGACAGCACTGCCTTTCAAACGGTAATGGGCGGCGCGGTGCACGACTTTAACTGGGGCAGCAATTCTAATGCAGCCAACCAGGGCATTGCCTTAATCAATGCTTATTTTATTACAAAAGAGAAGAAATACATAGACGGCGCGCTCAGCAACCTCGATTACATTTTAGGTCGAAACGCTACAGGGTATTGTTTCGTAACCGGCATTGGCACACATTCTACAATGCACCCGCATCATCGTCCTTCCGTTGCCGACGGCATTACCGAGCCGGTTCCCGGTCTCATGGCAGGCGGACCCAACCCGGGCAGGCAAGACCATTGCAAGTATGAGTTTTTTGAACCCGAAACGGCTTATGCAGACAGCGATTGCGCCTATGCCAGCAACGAAATTGCCATCAACTGGAATGCGCCGCTCGTCTATCTTTCCAATGCAATAGAAGCCCTACAGAAAACGGTGCATTATTAAGGTTTAGACAAGTGAAGTAAAGGTTGAGAATGGCTCATCTCAACACTTTTGTCATCCTAATAAAATCAATTGGTAGGTCCTGGCGGCTGATCGTTCGTTTCTCTCTGTCGTTTGCTTTTTCTTGAAAACCAAATGATGGCTGCAATGATACCGGCGATGATAAAGACGGCAATAAACATAGGTAAGCGTTTTAAAACGTGATGTTGTTGTCATCACATGGCAAACTCCATACCGCAGCGAAGCTTTACTTTTAAACACAGATGGCTTTCATTATTTCCTAGAAGGAAACATATTTATATAAAAAGAAGCCTGTTTATGCAAATCATAAACAGGCTTCTTTTTATATAATCCCTTTGCGCTTATTTTTTCTTCTTATCATCCGGCGGCATGTCATAGGGCACTCCCTGCTCGGCTTCTAAAGTCTTTAATTGTAATTCTTCCAATTTACGTTTGCTATACGCCAGCTTGGAAATTATCATAAACAAAGCCGGTACTACAAAGATACCCATGGAGGTTGCCGCAAGCATTCCGCCCAGCACTGTCCAGCCAATAGTATCGCGGGCTACACCACTCGCACCCGTAGCAAATGCCAGTGGCAATACGCCAAGAATAAATGCCAGCGATGTCATAATAATCGGGCGCAGCCTCAACTTCACCGCTTCCAGCGTAGCGGGTAGCAATGCCATACCATTGTCTACTCTTTCTTTGGCAAACTCAACAATCAGGATGGCATTCTTAGCCGCCAGCCCAATCAAAGTAATCAACCCGATCTGTGCATATACATTATTACTCAGCCGCGGTATCAGCGTAAGGGTAAGGATAGCGCCAAATACGCCGAGCGGCACTGCCAGAAGCACTGAGAAAGGCACCGACCAGCTTTCGTACAAAGCGGCAAGAAACAGGAATACGAACACAATAGACAATGCGAAGATGGTGCTTGATGTATTTCCACTTTGTACTTCCTGCCGGCTTAGCCCGCCCCAGTCGAAGCTATACCCTTCGGGCAATGTTTTGGCAGCCACATCCTCAAGTACGGTTATTGCATCACCCGAACTATAACCGGGCTTAGTATTGCCGTTGATTTCGGCGGTTCTAAACAGGTTAAAGTGCGAGATCAGCGGCGCGCTTTCAGCTATGTTATATGATACGACGGTGCTCAGCGGCATCATGCTTCCCGCCTGGTTGCGTACATAGTATTGCGACAAATCATTAATATCCGCTCTGTAGGTTGTGTCCGCCTGCGCCACCACGTGAAAGTTTCTGCCATACACCGTAAAGTCGTTCACATACTTGCTGCCCATCATGGTTTGCATGGTGTTGTACACATCGCTGAGCGATACGCCAAGCTTCTTGCATTTTTCGCGGTCAACGGTCAGGTTATAATTAGGAGTACTGGCGGTAAAAAAAGTAAAAGCACCCGCCATTTCCGGGCGCTGATTAGCAGCCGCTAAAAAACTTTGTACCGCTTTCTGAAACTGTGGTAAGCTATCTGTCGCCTGCCGCTCCTGCAGCTCGAAAGTGAAACCACCGGTTTGCCCCAGTCCAGGTATAGATGGTGGAGATACCACGATGATGTTGGCTCCTCTTATAGAAGCAAACTTCTTTTGCAGCGTGGCTTGTATGCCACTTGCCACCAGCGAATCGCCCTTGCGGTCATTCCAGGGTTGCAACTGGCAGAAGAGCGTACCGCTATTGGTTTTCGCAGCGCCGGTTATACCATTGTATCCGCCCAGCGCAGCAAAGTGAAGGATGCCTTTCGTGCCTTTTAATATGTTCATCATGCTGTCCAGCACCTGCAGGCTACGCGTGGTTGAAGATGCTTCCGGTAGCTCATACGTCATAATCAGGCGACCTTCATCTTCAGCCGGCACAAACCCGGTTGGCTTGCTTCTAAACAAGAAGAAAATAGCTACAAAAACGAGCACCAAGAAAACCACCACATATCTTGAACCTTTAATTACTTTTCGTACCGCTACCGTATAGCGCAACGTTACACGGTTAAACCAGGTGTTGAATTTTCCGAAAAATTTACTCAGTCCTTTTTCTTCCTCATGCTCGGGTCTTTTGCGAAGCATGAGCGAGCACAGAGCTGGCGTAAGCGATAAGGCAATAAATGCAGAAATCAATACAGAAATAGCAATCGTAATGGCAAACTGCTGGTACAATCTTCCGATAATACCTGGGATAAAACCTGCCGGTACAAACACCGCAGCCAATATCAGCGCAATGGCAATTACTGGTCCCGATATTTCTTCCATCGCTTTGTGCGTGGCTTCCTGCGGGCTTAGGTTTTCGGTGTCAATTAAGTTCTGCACGGCTTCCACCACCACAATAGCATCATCCACCACTATACCAATCGCCAACACAAAGCCAAACATGGTAAGTGTGTTAATGGTAAACCCGAGTGGGATAAAGAAGGCAAACGTACCAATAATAGATACAGGTATTGCCAGCACGGGTATCAGTGTAGCGCGCCAGTTTTGAAGAAACAGGTACACCACTATTGTTACAAGCACCAAGGCTATCACCAGTGTTTTTACCACTTCTTCAATCGACACCCGCACTACGGTTACCGATTCAAACGGTATTACATAATCGATATCTTTCGGGAACGACTTTTTTAATTCCTCCATTTGGTCGGTAATGCCTTTCGCTACGTCCAGTGCATTGCTGCCCGGCTGCTGAAAAATAAGCAGGTATGATGCCCGCTTTTTATCGACAAACGAATTACTGCTATAGCTGAATTTGCCCAACTGCACGCGCGCCACATCTTTCAGGTACACAATTGAACCATCCTGCGGATTGGTTCGCACGATTACATTGCGAAACTGGTCTTCCGTGCTCAGCCGGCTGTCTGTAGTTACCGTATACTCAAATGCCTGGCTCGAAAGCTGCGGCGAAGCACCTACCGATCCGGCAGATATCTGCACATTCTGCTCCTGCAGCGCCGTTACCACATCGTTTGCCGTCATACTTAGCTGCGCTAGCTTATCGGGGTTTAGCCAGATGCGCATACTAAAATCGTCGGCACGGGTAAAAATATCCCCCACGCCCGGAACGCGTTTTAAGGCATCCTGTATATAAATGTTAGTATAATTATCCACGAACGATACGCCATGTGTTCCATTGGGCGAGTACATGGCCACCAGCATCAGGATGCTCGGGTTACGTTTACGCGTCGTTACACCCAACCTCGTTACGTCACTCGGTATTTGTGGCGATGCAATGCTCACGCGGTTTTGAATATCCAGTGCGGCAATATCAGGGTTGGTGCCCACTTTCAGCGCCACGGTAATGGCACTCCTGCCATCGTTGGTGCTGGTGCTTTGTATATAATCCATGCCAGGCGTGCCGTTCACCTGCGTTTCTATCGGTGTCGTCACCGTTTGCTCCACCGTCTGTGCATCCGCGCCGGTATAGTTGGCTTGTATCTGCACAGTCGGCGGCGTTATTTCCGGGTATTGGCTAATGGGCAGGTTCAAAATCGCCAATACGCCAATCAATACCACCACTATCGAAATCACTATCGCCGTTACGGGTCTTCTTATAAAAGTATCTGCAATCATAATATTTCTCTCTCTGTCTCTTTTATTCGTTTCAATGCTTTGTTATACATTTTTCACGGGTAAAAAGGGTATAAGCAACCTCTTTATTTGCCCCAGGCAGCCCTTTACAGAAGGTTTAG
>CAZZZH010000270.1:5332-6032 GCA_964658445.1 Ilyomonas sp. | reverse complement strand
ATAAGGTCCATATAGGCTTTGTCGAAGTCTTTACCTTGCTGTTTATTTAACTCATCCAGGTGCTTCTGATGATCATTTGATAAAGTTTGCGGTATCGCTATGCCTTTTTGCGCAGCCAGCGTTTTCAATTCATCGTTGCCTTTGGTATGGTCGCGTATCATCATTAAACCAAAATCTTTTACACGCTGGTTCACGCCTTTTTGTTGCGCCATTTGCCCAAGCTGCACTTCCAGCATACCGCCGCTGGCAGCTTTGGTAAGAAAGTCTGAAGCATCGGTGTTGGTCTGTGGCATACTGTCGTTTTGCGCGCGGGCGCTGTCTACACTGTCTTTCTTGTCGTTGTTCAGTCCATTGCTGCCACAGGCTTGCATTAATAATACAAAAACAAAAAGGCAACTAATAAAAAATGTTTGTTTCATAGTTTTTTTACAACTACTAAAACAAACGGTAAGCCATACGAAACGAAAGCCTATTGCTTTACTTACTTCAGGCATAAGTTAGTTTCAACAAAAACGCCTGCCGATTTTCATCAACAGGCGTTCAACTTCTCTATAACAAGTTCTACAGATTCTCAGTTTTCTTCGTTCGTCAGATAAGACCTGACCTACTTCCACAGACTATTGGATCAATATTTTTGACTGATGCTATTGGCTTAAAAAACGGTACATAAATGAGGGCATACAAAACCGCATCATCAGTT
>CAZZZH010000270.1:0-5322 GCA_964658445.1 Ilyomonas sp. | reverse complement strand
TCATCGTTATGTTCAGCACACGGGTGGCTACCCAATGTAAAGCAAATAAAAGAACGGCTACTAACGAGGCAAACAAGATATCAATTTTCATGATTGGACTCCTTTTTATTTGTTTTAGAATGAGTGTAAATTACACAGTCAGAAACAAGGAAAATGCAAGTCCAAAGGATTTTAAGCGGATTATAATTTATTTTTAAGCCGATTTTAATTGGACAATTAAAAGACGCCCGATTTTAATATTTCTTAAAGGATAGTACAAAAATTTTCAGCAGTTAAACGGCTTTTTGGATTTTGTAAAAAGGTAAGGGTTGAAAAAAATAACTAAGCTCTGCGCCAGTGACCACGCACCCAATACCAGCCTCTGCGGTCGCTAACCCAATGACCGGGAATCCACACCCAGCCTGCTCTTGGGGCTGCCCAATAACCTTCGCGATACACATACGTTCCACCCCTCGGAATGTATTCGCCATCAACCCAAACATAGTTAGGATGTGGTGCTGCAGGTCTTACCACTACTGCTCTTGGCGCCGGCTGAACTTTTACAAAAATGCGTTGTGCATTGGCTGCATGAGAGAAGCCAATTGCAAGCATGATAAACAGCGTGCATTTAACAATAAGTTGTTTCATAAAAACTATTTTTGTTGTTCAACAATATGTCATCAGATAACTTATGACTTTATCAGTTTAATCAAACGATGTGCTAAAGCTTTTTAGCGGCTGTTATGCGTTTTACAAACATTAAACACACTTCCTTTATAACACAATAACATAACAATACATGATACAAAACCATGAAATAGACTACCGCATCTTCGGCGAAGAAATGCAGTATGTAGAAATAGAACTCGATCCGCAGGAAACAGCCATGGCAGAAAGCGGCGCGTTTCTAATGATGGATGACGGCATACAAATGCAGACCATCTTTGGCGATGGCAGCCAGCAACAAAACAGCGGCATCTTTAATAAGCTGCTGAATGCCGGCAAGCGAATGCTGATTGGTGAAAGCTTGTTTATGACCGCCTTTACCAATGTAGGCAGCGGTAAAAAGCGTGTAAGCTTTGCGTCGCCTTATCCGGGTAAGATTATACCGCTGAATTTAGCTGAGCTTGGCGGCACCGTTATCTGCCAGAAAGATGCGTTTTTATGCGCGGCAAAAGGTGTAAGCATCAGTATTGATTTTCAGAAAAAATTAGGCACTGGCTTATTCGGCGGCGAAGGCTTTATTATGGAAAAACTTCAGGGCGATGGCATGGCTTTTATGCACGCCGGTGGTCATGTGTTTGCAAAACAATTGGGCGTGGGCGAGTTGCTTAAAATCGATACAGGTTGCCTGGTTGGGCTTACATCTGGTGTTGATTACGACATCCAGTTTATCAGCGGTATTAAGAATGCTGTCTTTGGTGGCGAAGGTTTGTTCTTCGCTACGCTTCGCGGGCCGGGAACGGTTTGGATACAGACTCTGCCAGTAAGCCGTTTGGCTTCTCGTATTCTTAGCTACGGCACCACACAGCGCAGAGAAGAAGGCAGTATTCTTGGCACATTAGGAAACATCATTGATGGCGACGGATATTGATATTGTTAATTGATTATAGATAATGGTGAATTGAAATAATGCATCGGCATCTCAAATCTACCATTAAAAATTAACCACAAAAAACAACTTTTCTCTTGAGTATAAAGAGCCTGGCAGGACAAACCGTTTGGTATGGCGTCAGCAGCATTGCGGCAAGATTTGTCAACTATTTAATTACACCTATTCTTACTTATTCAGCTATCGTTTCGGTGGCCGATTTTGGTCGCATGGGCGCCGTGTATTCCATCATGCCGCTGATGAATGTGCTGTTTACCTACGGCATGGAAACCACTTACTTCCGGTTTATACAAAACAAGGACAGTAAGATTACCGTAAACGCAACGGCTTCTATCAGCTTATTGGCCACAACTATCCTGTTCTCTTTATTGTTATGGTTCAACCAAGGGTTTCTGATTGATGTTACTACATTGCAAGGCTTCCCGTTACTTATTCAGCTTAGTCTTGTCATTATTACACTAGATTCTTTTACCACCATCCCATTTGCGCGGCTGCGCAATGAAGGGCATCCAAAGTTGTTTGCTTTAATAAAGGTTGCCGGCATCTTTATCTATGTCGGGCTTACGGCATTCTTTGTAATGTACTGCCCGTACATCTATAAGCAAACCGGCGGCAATTCGTGGGTGGTAATGATTTACCGACCCACGGTAAACCCAATTACCTATGTGCTGATTGCAAACATTGCACAGTCTGCCTTTACATTATTGCTGTTACTGAAATGGCTGATTCCATCAGATATTCGGTTCTCTTTTGCTTTATGGAAACAGATGATGATCTATGCGCTTCCTATGCTGGTAGCGGGTTTGGGCGGAATGGTGAATGAAACGTTCGACCGCTTAATGCTTGGCTGGTGGCTGCCTCACGCTAACAATTATGCCGATGATCAGCGCGGTATTTACAATGCCTGTTATAAACTTTCGCTGCTCATTACTTTGTTTATACAAGCCTTTCGCATGGGTGCCGAACCTTTCTTTTTTAAGCAAGCTGGCGGTAAAGATGCACCGCTTGTTTATGCCAGGGTAATGAAATTTTTCGTGATCATCATTACACTGATGTTCCTCGTGGTAAGTCTTTATATACCAGTCTGGAAGTTCTTTATTTCGCCGCGTTATTGGGAAGGATTGAAAGTGGTTCCCATCTTATTATTAGCCAACATGAGCCTCGGTATTTATTACAACCTGAGCATCTGGTATAAGATCACGAACAAGACATTTGCCGGTGGTATCATCACATTAATCGGCGTGCTGATAACGGTTGTCATCAACTGGGTTTTCATTCCTAAATACAGTTATGTTGCCTGTGCATGGGCTACTTTTCTGTGTTATTTTACCATGATGGTGGTCAGCTTTATCTGGGGACAAAAGCACTACCATGTTCCGTATGCCTGGAAGAAATTATCGGCTTACCTCGTGATTGTTGTGCTGCTGTTTTTTATTCACTGGGCGTTGAGTTCGCTATGGAGTAATACACTATATAGTTTGTCGATAGCCACGGTTCTTACATTGTCTTATATCTGGTTTATCAGCCGCATTGAAAAGAAAGAATTTCGCCTGTTGCCGGTGGTGGGGAAATACATAAAATAAAAGAGTTTGAGCAAACCGGTTACTCAAACTCTTGGTATAAAATAAGCATCTTTTACACCAGTGAAATATCAAAATTTACCAGTTGCACAAAAGCATCCATGCGTTCTTCAATGTCTTGTTTGGTGATTTCTTTCATCCGTTCGGTACCAAATTTCTCAACGCAAAAACTTGCCATGGCAGAGCCAACAATGATGGCGGTTTTCATGTTGTTGAAAGAAATGTCTTTCGTCTTAGCCAAATGACCAATAAAGCCACCGGCAAACGTATCGCCAGCGCCGGTCGGGTCAAATACATCTTCTAATGGCAATGCCGGTGCGAAGAATACTTTATTGCCATGAAACAGCAACGCACCATGTTCGCCTTTTTTGATAATGAGATATTTTGGTCCCATCGTTAGTATTTTCCTTGCCGCTTTCACCATCGAAAATTCGTTGGTTAATTGCCTAGCTTCGCTGTCATTTACCAGCAATACATCAACCATTGTCAGCACTTCTTTTAAGTCGTCCAGCGCTACATCCATCCAGAAGTTCATCGTATCTAATACAATCAGCTTTGGCCTTATTTTTAATTGTTCTATTACGCTTTTTTGCAGCTTCGGCATTAGATTTCCAAGCATTAAAAACTCCGCTCCCTGGTAGCTTTCAGGCACGATGGGGTTGAAGTCTGCCAATACATTCAAATCGGTAACCAGCGTATCGCGTGTGTTCATGTCAAGATGATAACGCCCGCTCCAGAAAAACGACGGTTTATCTTTTACTATTTCTACACCATCGAGCATTACACCGCGCACTTTTAAATCGTCGAACTCTGCCTGCGGAAAATCGTTGCCCACAATAGATATCTGCTGAACCGGCGTTACAAAATTGGCAGCCGCATAAGCAGCGTACGATGCAGAGCCACCAATAATCTTGTCTGTTTTTCCAAATGGAGTTTCAATGGCATCGAACGCCATGGTGCCTACTACAATAACTGACATTGTTTTGTTTTGATAAGCCGCAAATATAAGTGTGATTCAATGTAAGAGAACTGCTGATGTACGATGTTAGATGTGTGATGTACGATGTGTTGGATTTTAGTAGCAGTAACCAATTAATAGCAGAAGTTAAGGCAAAAGATTTTTAATTATTACACAAATGCAATCTGATTGCACCTAGAGACATCGTACATCGGTTTATATCTTCTTCGTCTGCGTATAGCCGTTTTTCAAAAGCCATTGCAGTACCTTATCCCGCTGGTCGCCCTGAACAATGATTTCTGCCTCTTTTGCGCTGCCGCCTGTGCCGCAATGGTTCCTTAGTTTTTTTCCTAGTTCTTCCAGGTCATCCTCTTTTCCGGCAAAGCCGGTTATTAAGGTTACCGCTTTGCCGGCGCGCTTTTTTGTGTCGAGTTTGATGCGCAGCTTTTGCTGAGCCGGCAACAAGGTTTCTTTGGGTTCATCATCGTTGTGCTGGTATTGAAAGTTAGGATCTGTACTATAAACAAACCCGTTGCCATCTGGTTGTTTCTTTTTATTCATGGTAATTCGTGTTGTAATACAAAATGCGGCGAAGCTGACTTTGCGAAGCAAAAATATCAGGATTCTTATTGCAACTGCCACTGATAAGTGGCAATCTGCAACTCTTAACGTATAACCCGCAACTTCTGCACTACACTGGCATACTGTTAGCGACGAGAAGCGGATATTTTTTACAAAAGAAAACAATAAGCAATCATATGACAACACAACTGAGAGCAGTAGAGCAGACCTTCGATATTGCCGGCGAGCTTACCGTAAACCGCATGGGCTATGGCGCTATGCGCATTACCGGCGATGGTATTTGGGGTCCGCCCAAAAACCACAACGAAGCCATTGCAGTGCTGAAGCGCGCCTTAGAACTGGGAATCAATTTTATTGATACCGCCGATAGCTATGGTCCTTATGTTTCGGAAGCGTTAATTGCCGAAGCCTTATATCCTTATGCCGAAGGCCTGGTAATCGCTACTAAAGGCGGCTTGGAAAGAACCGGACCCAACCAATGGCCGGTAAATGGTCACCCCGATCATTTACGCAAAGCGCTGGAAGGTAGCTTGCACCGGTTAAAGCTGGCGCAGATTGATTTGTATCAGTTGCATCGTATCGATCCAAAAGTTCCCTTCGAGCAAATCTTT
>CAZZZH010000269.1:0-6052 GCA_964658445.1 Ilyomonas sp. | reverse complement strand
TTTTCTTACCAATCTCTTTTAAAAGTTTTACCGATAATAAAAATGCAAGCACACCAAACGGAAGGTTTACGAAAAAAATAGACGGCCAACCAAAATACTGGGTAAGTACACCACCCAACGTGGGTCCTAATGCAGGACCTACCACAACACCCAAACCCCACCAGCCCATCACGCTGCCTCTTTCCTTTTCGTCGAAGGCAGCAGACAGCATAGCTAGCGCCACCGGTGTAAGCGCACCACCACCCAATGCCTGCAACACACGAGCCGACAACAGGAAAGGAAGGTTTGACGACAGCCCGCACAACAGCGACCCGGCTACAAACACACAAATGCTGATGAGGTACATTTTATACAGCCCGATCTTATCTTTCAGCCAGTTGGTAAGTGGCATAAACACGCAGAATGCCAGCATATACGCCGTTATCACCCACTGTATATCATCTACCTGTACCTTAAACTGCTTCTGCATTACAGGCAGCGATACGTTTACAATACTATTGTCTAACGCAGCCATAAAAGTGCCCAGCATCAGGGGAAGAATAACCGCCTTTTTATTTTTCATCGCCATTCCCGGTAAAAATTATTGTACCAAAATTTTTTTGCGTTATGCAAAAACTGGCGCTTCCCTTCTTGTGCCGTTACGGCAAAAAAGCTTGAGTATTTACTCACAACAGTTTGCCGTTTGTTTCTACCCGGCGTTCTTGTTTTATTTTAGTAAAACAATCGAAAATAAAAGCCCGCCGGTACGCGCGATATCAATATTTTAGCCAATTAAATACCTCAGCATGTTCACTACGAAACGGTTGCTTCCTTGCTTTATACTTTTATCTTTTTTCATGCTTATGAAACACACAGCCGTTGCGCAGAAAGTAATGCCCCTCTACACCGACAGCATTCCCAATAGCCGGCCTTCACCGGACGAAGAAACCACGACCAACAACGGTGTGCTGATTATTAATAAAGTAAGCCGCCCTACCATTACTGCTTACCTGCCACCGAAATCGCAGGCAAATGGCACCGCCGTTATTATCTGCCCCGGTGGTGGCTACAGCGTGCTGGCAGCAGCGCACGAGGGTAGCGATGTTGCTAAAGAATTTGTAAAGCAAGGCGTTGCTGCGTTTGTATTAAAATACCGCATACCCGACGATGCCACGATGGTAAACAAAGAGATTGGCCCGTTGCAGGATGCACAGGAAGCAATGAAGACAGTACGCGAGCGCGCAACGGAATGGAACATCAATCCACAGCGCATTGGCATTATAGGTTTTTCGGCGGGCGGGCACTTGGCGTCCACCGAGGGCACGCATTATGGCAAAGCCGTGATTGCAAACGCTAACAACACCAGCCTGCGTCCCGATTTCATGATCCTGATTTATCCGGTTATTTCGTTTGACGACAGCATCGGGCACCGGGGTTCAAGAGATAATTTATTAGGTAAAAACCCAACCAAGGAGAAAAAGAAATATTACTCTAACGAGCTGCAGGTAACCAGCGATACGCCACCTACCTTCCTCGTTCATGCTACGGATGATGATGTGGTGAATGTGCAAAACAGCCTTCTTTTTTACAATGCGCTGAGACAGCATCATGTGCCCGTAGAGATGCACATTTACCAAAGCGGTGGGCATGGCTTCGGTATGCATGTGCCGAAAAGCAAAGACTTGTGGATGGAACGCTGCCTTAATTGGATGACGGTAAACAGCTGGCTGAAATCAACCGGCGTAATGGCGCCTGTACCCCAGTAAGGTGCGCTGCTTTCCCGTGAAGAAAAAGTTTTTGTACACCGCGACTGACCTCTTTACAAAGCTGTATTTTCTTCCGCAGTCAGGAGAAAAGGCTGTAACCTTTCGTCAGTATAATCTGTTATAAACAGGATGATATTATCATACGTCGCAAAGTCTTCTTCGCCGTGCATGGTCGTAATGGCAATTGCCTGCATACCAGCATTCAGCGCAGTTTCTATTCCTTTGGGCGAGTCTTCAAATACAATACAATCATCCGGCTTTAAACCCAATGCAGCAGCGGCTTTTAGAAACGTTTCGGGGTGTGGCTTGCTCTTCTCTACATCGTCGGCGCTGATGATGGCGCGGAAGTAATGCCGCAGGTTCAGGTTATCCAGCACAAAATCGATATTGAACGGAATGGCAGCCGTGCCTATCGCCATGGGAATGCCTTTTGCGTAGGCTTTTTCTAAAAACTCCGGCAAGCCGTTGATAAGCGTAAGGTGTGGGCGAAAAGCAGCCTGATAGGCTTCTTCTTTCTTCAGCGATATGCGGTCCATCTCCTCGGTGTTGAATATGTTTTCTCCAAACACGCGTGCCAGCACTTCTTCGTTTTTTCCATACATCTCGCGCTTTACTTCTTCGGGCGAGAGGTTACCCTTCAGATCGCCGTTAATAATGTTGCGCCACGCTTCGGCGTGGTAGCTCATATCGTCTACCATCGTTCCGTTCATATCGAAAATGAATGCTTTTTTCATAACCGCGAAGATAGCAGTAAGCCGCGCTTTCGCCCCATTGCGAAGCGCAAAAAAAGCAACGCTAAGAATAGTATTGCTTACTAATAGGAAAACCCAGATCAATGACTAGAAAAAAAGTTTATTCCCAGGCCGCCTTCTAGCTGCGCAGTTTATTATTTATTCATCTTTAAGTGCAAACGTCTTTGCTTTAGCTGTAAAAATGTTTGCACGACAAACAAAGCTTCCAATGAGCGTTGCAAGCCCTTTTGCAAAGCTAGCTATGCTGTTCTCTGCATCAGCCAGCTATGCAATTATTCCCTTTTTTGCGCTTCGCAATGAGATAAAATAGCTTGGCAATAAGAACGATAGAAGAAAGTACATTTGCGAAGCTTGCGACTGCCATTTTACCCCGAAATAAAGTGAAACCGCCGCGCGGCAGCCATTGCACAAACATAAAACAAACCAACATGACACCATCGCCAACACGACCCACGTTTGCTAACGGCAAAATCTGTTATCTCGAAATTCCCTCACGCGATGTGATCGAATCTTCGTCGTTTTATCACAATGTATTCAAGTGGACAATACGCACCCGTGGCGATGGCTCGCTTGCGTTTGACGATGGCGTAACGGAAGTAAGCGGCACCTGGCGGCTCGATAAAACGCCTGTGGCAGAGCCCGGTATTTTGATCTACATTATGATAGAAGATATAGAAGCTACCGTGCAGGCAATAGTAGAACATGGCGGAACCATTGTACAACCCATAGGGCAGCAGCTCCCCGAGGTGACGGCGCGCTTTGCCGACCCTTCGGGCAATGTATGGGGATTGTTTCAGCAGTAGGCGGGCGGGACAGCACTTATTTACTCTTTTTTATAAATAAACCATGAGCGAGGCAAACAAAACGGTAGATGATTTTTTAAGGAACAAACCAGAACTCACCCAGTCGCTCTTTCAGCATTTTGTAAACGAATATGTAGAGATTGGAGCGGTAACGCTTCACGCCGCCAAGACCATGATTGGTATTGATAACGGCAGCCGGCGCATTGCCTACATTACCCAGTTGGGAAAGAACTTTATCCACGTTGTGTTTCCTTTTACCCAGCCTTACCCCGATAATCTTTGCTTTACCAAGATAGCGCAGGTGCCCGGCGATGCACACCAGTTTAACCACCACTTTCGCATGTACCACACCGATGATGTGAACGAAGAAGTAAAGCACTTTATGAAGGTCGCCTACCACCGCGAACAGAGCATAAGTTAGCGCGTTTTTATTGCCCTTACCATTTCGCGCTTTCCTGGCGGTCCCTTTCTTTTTTCTATTATAAACCCAACCGATTGCATAGCGCGGCGCACGGTTCCCTTGCTGCAATACGTAACCAGCGCGCCACCGCCGTATAAGAGTTGATAGAGTTTTTCAAATACTTCAGTCGTCCATAACTCGGGCTGTACATCGGGTGCAAATGCATCGAAATACACCACGTGAAACGGATCTTGCGCCGCCATTTGCAATACAGGAAGTTGAGTTTTATACAAGGTAAATGTGTTGGTTATGCCCACCGCTTCTTCCCACACAGCCGTATGCAAAAGAGAAAAGACAGGCGCGAGCGTAGGGTCGGCCAACTGTTGCACATAATTTAATAGTTGGGCTTCTTGCAACAGCAGCGGGTAGGGTTCTATTGCGTAATAATAAAGAGATGATTGGATTTCTCTCATTTGTTGGTATGAAAGCAAGGCGTTCAGCCCCGTTCCAAAGCCTATCTCCATCACGCGAAGAGGCTGCGTGCCGGTGGGGGTAAATTGCGACAGCGCATACTTCAGCCCCGCTTCTATATACACGTGGCGGCTTTCTTGTACAGCGCCATGCAAGCTGTGGTAGGTAATGTGGCTGCCGCTGAGGGCTATTGTGTGCGAGCCATCGGCGGTTAGCACTGCCTTTCTTTCCATACGCCACAAAAGTGAGGGTTATGGGTAAACGAAGTGACGCCGTTGCGGCGTGTTCGTCTTTTTATCTTACGGTAAATGAGGTAATGATAGCTGCAAAAAACCCGCTGATGGTATTGCCAAGAGCAGCATTTACCACCAATATAAACAGCATACCATGCGTACCGCCGGGGTTAAAGTTTGCCGGCGCCTGGTGCAGCACTTCGCCGGTGCCGGGATTGCCGCCTGCACTAAAAATAAGAAACAACATCACGGAGAGAATAACAGAAAGGGTGGCGCCGGTGATGGACAGCATATGCCCCGATATAGCCGAGTTGACAGACGACTCGGAAGTGCGTTTTCTGGCATTATAAATATAAACTATGGCTATCACTGAAAACAGGAAGAGTGCATTGCCGAGGAACAATAACCAGATGGACTGGAACTGGCGCTGATACAGGAAAACAACAACGGTAATGCAGTATACGGCAGCCGCTATCAGGCCGCGAAACAGGTAAGTAGATAGAAAACGTTTGCTAAACATGGCTTTTAAAAGTTTATTCTTAGCTGTCTCTCATAAACTATTCCATCCCTTGCATTTCGGGAAAAATAAAGATGATTATCTTTTGCTCAATTCAATATAAGGCATACAAAAGTGCGCTGGCGCAAAGAGCGACGCGTAGCGTGGCGATGTCTGTTGGATAACCGCCTTCGGAATGTAATGGTAGCAGGCTGTTTTAAAAGAACAGATAATGCATTACTTGCCTCTTTTTGGGTTCCGATTAGTCTTATCAACCCGTGTGTGAAACCTTCGCTGTGTTTTTTGATATAAACAATTAAGATAAAAGTCCACATTATCTTAATATTAATTCTCACCCTTATCCGGCAAGCTATCGGCATATCTCTATTTTTGTAAAAATTATCAGTATGGGTCTTAATACGTTTGGAAGAATGTTCATGCCGAAGAATACCATCTTTTACGAGTTGTTTGAAGAGGTAGGAACCACGGTGCACAATATGGGTTTGATGCTGAAACAAATGGTATATGAGCCCGACAAGAAGCAACGCACCCTGCTCATTTCCAAACTGGAAGACCTGGAGCACCGCAACGACGATACTACGCATACCATTTTTACCGAACTGAGCCGAAACTTCATTACTCCTTTCGACCGAGAAGACATTCATGCTTTAACCTCGGCACTCGACGATATCTGCGATTATATTTATGGCTCCGCCAAAAAAATAAACTTCTACCAGGTTAATCCCGATGATACCGGAATTCGCAAAATGGCAGAACTGATTGTTGAATCTTCTTTAGAAATTAAGACCGCTGTGCACGAGCTGCGCGACATGAAGAACCTGCGTCGAATGACGGAAGCCATGGTGCGTGTAAACAGCATTGAAAACCAGGCAGACGACATTTACGACCTGAACCTTGAGCATCTCTTCGAGAATGAGAACGACATGAAGGCGTTCATTAAAAAAAGAGAGATTTACCAGGCAATGGAAATCGTTACCGATAAATGCGAAGATGCAGCTAACGTTATCGAATCTATCATTGTAAAATACGCGTAGTATTCCCTTTACTCACTTACCTGCCGCTTCTATGAGCTTACTTGTTGTTATTATTATACTGGCGCTTATTTTCGATTATATCAATGGCTTTCACGAT
>CAZZZH010000268.1:2029-6064 GCA_964658445.1 Ilyomonas sp. | reverse complement strand
TGGCGCCATCCGCAGTCGGCAGTTTAAACACTTTAGCGGCTAGATCCAGGTGCGCAATCCGCGCACTCCTTTTAGCAATGATGGCTTTGGCAATGGGGTGAATCGTGATGACCACCGGAAGCCCAGTCTTGACTTGAATGATCCGCGTTTGAACCGTATCGCTGCCGAAATCCCTCCATCGAAGCTGGCTGACATCCGCCCACCGGAGACCTGTATAACAGCAAAAGATAAAAGCCTCCCGAACTTCTTCATTCAAGCACGGCGTCTGCAGCAATTTCAAGTATTCATCTACTTCTAAATGCGCTTTCAACCGCCTGTTTTTTCCGACTTTAGCTCGGATATCTTCGGCCGGATTGATCCGGAAATAGCCCTGCTTTGTAGCCGCTTTGACCATCCGTTTAAATTCTGAGAAATAATTCATCGGTGTCTCGCCGTTGAACCGGTCGAGCAAATAATTCCGGAACCGTTGACAGAGTGCTTCGGTCAGCTCAATGGGAGAGAGGGTCTTCTTTTTAAGGAAGGTCTTAAAATGCGTAAAACTGGCGGCTAGGTGCCGCTTGCCCGCGCGGGCGTTCTGCTGAACAAAATCTTGATAGAAATCAAGGAAATTGTGTTTGTACCGGTGCGCCGGGATATAGCCAGTGCCGATGGACTGGCGGTCGATGACCAGTTGAGACCGTTTGATTTCAAGGATAGCCTGGGCTTCCTTGTTGTGGTTTCGCTGGGTTTGCGTCTTGGGTTTCGTGTAGGTGAAAATGCCGGCACTGAGTTTTTCGTGGGGTGCGTTGCCCCATTTAAACCTGTAATAAGTCTTTGTTGCGTTTTCAGATTGGCGTTGTTCGATCGTCATAAAATGGCTTTACAGCTACGCCTCAAATCAGGCACCAAAGTGTGGGACTTTCTATGGGACTTTTACGGGACTTTTTGAGTGATTATAAGCGGGAAAAAGCGTTAAAAAAAGTCCCGTTAAAATTGCAAAACCCCTGTAAATCAATGATTTAGAGGGGTTTTTTAGTGCCCGGGACTGGATTCGAACCAGCACATCCTTGCGAACGCTGCGACCTGAACACAGTGCGTCTACCAATTTCGCCACCCGGGCAGGTGATGGTGTATCAGGGCTGCAAATATAGGGAAGGCAGCTTTGCTTGCAAATCCTTTTTATAAACCTTGCGATAGATACCTGATGGCATGAGACTTCATTTATAAGGCAAGCAAACTACAGCCTCGCAGGTCGCTACTATCCATTCTGCCCAATACTTCAAAAGAGCCGTCTGCATATACAATACCTGCATCGTCGGTAGCAATAAAAGCACAGCTATCGCGGTTGGCAAGATCAATGATATTGAGTATGCCTCTGCCTATTGCACTTACCTGCAATGGGTTATCTTCTTGCCGCACCAGCACCTTCATCCATGGCGGGCAGCGATAGATACCATTGCTGGAAGAATAGGCTTGGCTGAGAAGCTCGGTCATACCGTATTCAGAGTGTATTTCATTTACACCAAAAGCCTGTTGCAAATGGTAATGCACTTCTTGCCGTGTTAGCTCTTCCTTACGGCCTTTCATACCACCGGTTTCCATGATGATGGTGTGGCGTAAAGGCATAGGGTAAGCTGCCGCAAAGTCAAGCAGGGCAAACGTTACACCGATGAGTAGTGTTTTCTGTTTAATAGCTTCCAGTTGTTGCAGCGTGTTTGCCAGCCTGGCAAAATCGTACAGATAAAAACCACTTTGCGGATGTTTTGATAAACGAATGAGTTTATCTGCCATGTATACCAATGACGAGCCTTTTCTTTCCAAGTAGGAGGGTAGCAGGCCGATAATGCAATAGTCTTCCGCATTGCGGTAAAATCTCTTAAACGCAGTGCTAAAACTATTTCTGTATAAAGCCTCTTCTTTTATATAGTGAAAGCTGTTGGTAGTTTGTGTAGTGCCGCTGCTGGTGAAAATAATTTCTGGTGTAAAAAGCCCGGTAGTAACGGTATGGGTTTTAAAAAAAGAGATCGGAAGAAATGGAATCGCTTCTGGTTTATTGATCGACGATGGTCGTACCTGAAAGGCTTCACACCACTGGCGATAGACTTCGCAGTTTTGATATTGATGCTGAAATAATCGCAGCGACAAGGCTTCATTCCACTGGGCTTCTTCAAAAATATTGCTAACAAAAACGTCCATCACAATAAACCGGTGCTTTGTTTTGTTTAACTTTGAAAAGTAATGTATACAAGATTAATGAAAGCAAAAATATCGATTGTTACGCTAAGCCTGCTGATAGTGGCTGCCTGCTCTAAGGATAATTATAACACTACACCCAAACTTACTTTTAAAGATGTAAATGGTTTGGTTTTTCCGATAAATGCAACCCTGGAATTTAAATTTCAGGTAACGGATAAAGAAGGAGATATACAAGATACAATGTGGTTTGAAAAGATTTCATATACCTGCCCTGCCGATGGATATTTTTTATCACCTAATCCGGTTCCTGATTTTCAAAGTAGAAAGGATTTAAAAGCTGATGTAACTATCGACGTTGACTATGGTACATCGGGTCTCACGCACTGTACAGGTAGAGACGATTCCTGTTATTTTCGCTTTTGGATAAAAGATAAAGCTGGTCATGTTAGCGACACAGTTAAATCGCCCGATCTCAAACTCTTAAATGGTTAAGCTTTGCTGAGAAAGCTTGCCCATCTTGCCCTGTTTGGTAATTATTATCTGGCTTTCTGTATCATTATTCTTTCGTTAGAAACGGGTTATAAGAACGGTTTCTCTATCAACGATCCCGTTTATTACTTGTTTGTTTTTTTATCGGTAGTCGTGTATTATACGCATGCTTACATTGGCGAAAAATCGGGCTTATCCTCTTCTAATATTCGCTCCAGATGGTATATTGCTAACAACAGGTCTATTCTGTTTACCCAAACGTTGTATACTATTCTGATTGCAGGCGCGGGCATCTTTTTATTTTATCGCTATCGGGGTTCTCTTTTCCTGTTTTCGGTAAAAGAATGGTTGCTGCTCCTGCTTTTTCCATTTATTGCCTTGTTGTATTACGGCGTTATTTTCCCTGCGCGGTTTCGCTACAGGCTTCGCAATGTTGCCTGGTTAAAACCATTTATTATCGGGTTTGTTTGTACAGGCGTCATCGTTATTTATCCCATGTTATTTCATGCGCTGGAAATGCAGCAGCAATTTCGTTTATCAACCTCTATCATTCATTATTTTCTAACCAACTGGCTGTTTACAACTGCCATCGCTATTATGTTCGATATCAAAGATTTTGCGGCCGATCACAATTATCATTTACAAACTTTCGTAGTCGCAAAAGGCTTACGTTATACTATCTTCTCCGTCCTTCTTCCTATTGCTGCCGTTAGCTATCTTTCTTTTTTTGTTTTTGCTCTGCTGCAACATTTTTCTGCGTTGCAGATTGCTGTTAATACCGTTCCTTTTTTGCTGCTGTTTCTTGCGGCGGCTTCTTTGCGGCGGCGCAAGGGCATTCTCTATTACCTGGTAGTAATAGATGGCTTACTGCTGGTGAAAGCCTTGTTTGGCATAAGTGCGATGCTGTTTTTAGAATAAGCAGAGCTTTGGCTTTCAGCTTACCTGCCGACTTTACCAAGCACTTACTACATTTGCAGCCTTTTTACGTACAATTTTTTATTATGGCTAAACAAAAAGAAACAACAACTAAAAAGCCCGTGCTAAGCGATACCTCTCTTAGCTTTCTTCGAAATTACATCAACAATGCTTCTCCGGTTGGGTTTGAAACAAGTGGGCAGAAGTTATGGCTGGATTATTTGCAACCTTATATCGACAAGCAAATCATCGATCCATACGGTACGGCTGTTGGCATTATTAATCCGGATGCTCCTTTTAAAATAGTGATCGAAGCCCATGCTGATGAGATTAGTTGGTTTGTCAATTATATCAACGACCAGGGCTTTATTTATTTAAAAAGAAATGGCGGAGTCGATCATCAGATAGCACCTTCCATGCGCGTATTTGTTTGGGGCAAAAAAGGTCCGGTAAAAG
>CAZZZH010000268.1:0-2019 GCA_964658445.1 Ilyomonas sp. | reverse complement strand
ATACCCGTTTAAGTAATAATGACGCAAAAGAGCCTACACCTAAAGTCGAAAATTTATGTCTCGATTGCGGTGCGCGCAACAAAAAAGAAGTAGAAGAGCTTGGCATCCACATAGGCTCTGTCGTTACTTACCAGGAAGGCTTTGATGAGCTGGCGAACAACTACTTTATCGGTCGTGCATTCGACAACCGCGTAGGTGGTTTTATGATTGCGGAAGTAGCACGCTTGCTAAAAGAAAATAAGGTTGTCTTGCCGTTTGGCTTATACATTGTCAATGCCGTGCAAGAAGAAATAGGGCTGCGTGGCGCCGAGATGATTGCACGTCGCATTAAACCCAATATCGCCATTATTACCGACGTTACGCACGATACGCAGACGCCGATGATCAACAAAGTAATTGAAGGTGATATTGCCTGTGGCAAAGGGCCATCGCTGGCTTACGGACCTGCTGTGCACAACAAGCTTTTGAATATTGTATTGGATGTGGCCGAGAAAAACAACATTGCTGTGCAGAACCGTACCGTTAGCCGCAGCACAGGCACCGATACTGATAGTTTTGCTTATGCAAATGATGGCTGTCCCAGCGTGCTTATCTCTATACCCTTACGTTATATGCACACCACGGTAGAGATGCTGCATAAAGATGATATTGAAAATACTATTCGGTTGATGTATGAAACCTTGCTAACACTGAAACCGGATACAGATTTGAATTATTTATAAGAATCTAAAGGTAATGTAACAAAGTGCTGCATAAAATGCGGCACTTCTTTTTTATAACAGACAATACCTCTGTTTGCAATTAAGGTTTGATCAAGCGTTAACGAAAATAGTTGTACTGTCTATAACCGTTAATGTTTCGGTTTCAATTCGTACCCATTTTCCAAAAGGCTTATTTTTGCAGTTTATAAGCGAGCGTAAATGACAGAATATAAAGTAGCCGTATTGGATATGAACGAAGGTCATACCAATCAGGGTATGCGATGCATTAGAGAGATTTTGCACCAGTGGAGTGAAGTGAATCAATACCAAATTGCAATTAAAGAATTCGATGTAAGACGAGAGCTGGAATTACCAGATTTGAGTTATGATATCTACATCTCCAGCGGTGGTCCTGGTTCACCGTTAGAGAGTGAAGGCAGCGAATGGGAGAACCGTTATTTTAACTGGATACAATCGGTGGAGAAATACAATAGCAACGGAGACCAATACCCCAAAAAGCATGTATTTTTTATTTGCCACAGCTTCCAGTTGGCTTGCCGTTATTTTAAGATTGCCAACGTATGTAAGCGAAAGTCTACCTCTTTTGGTGTGTTCCCCGTTCATATGCTGGAAAGTGCTTACGACGAGCCTGTGTTTGGAGGATTACGAGATCCGTTTTATGCCGTTGATAGCCGCGATTTTCAGGTAATACAACCAATAGATGAAGTGATTGATCAGCATGGAACTATCTTGTTGGCCATAGAGAAAGATCGTCCGCATACTAGTTATGAAAGAGCGATTATGGCGGTGCGTTTCAACGATTATATGATTGGCACACAGTTTCATCCGGAAGCCGATGCTGAAGGCATGAGCATGTATCTGCAGCGCGATGATAAGCGAATGACCGTGATAGAAAACTATGGCGAAGCCAAATGGAAAAGTATGATCGAACAACTGAACGATCCAGATAAAATCATGTTTACACACAACCACATTTTACCCAACTTTTTGAATATGGCTATCGGCCAAATGGTGACTGTGTAGAACCTATTTTTGACTTATATATATAAGGCTATCAAAACTGATAGCCTTATATATATATATTCTTATGCGTCCCTTCTTCGTCCGCCTCCGCCACCTTGCTGTGGTTGTTGTGCCGGGCGATTCTGATTTTGATTTCGTTGCTGCATTTGTTGTTGCCTCTGCTGTTGCATCTGTTGCATTTGCTGCTGGCGTTGCTGCATTTGTTGTTGTCTTTGCTGATCCATCTGTTGCTGACGCTGCTGCATCTGCTGTTGACGTTGTTGATTCATTTGCT
>CAZZZH010000267.1:3995-6079 GCA_964658445.1 Ilyomonas sp. | reverse complement strand
AGAAAGCTTTATGCACGTGCCGTTCGCGATTTTATAAAAACAAAAGGACGTCCACATCTTGTTCATGTTCACGTAGCGTGGCAATGCGGGCTGATGGCACAATGGATGAAAAAGAAATGGAGAATTCCTTACTTTATTACTGAGCATTGGGGTATGTACAATCATGTACTTAGCGATAACTTTTATACAAAGCCATATTGGCTTCAAACGCTTATAAAACTTATCTTTCAACGTTCAGACGGATTGGTTACAGTAAGCAGATTCATTGCCTTTCAAATCAATCAAATCGCACTTGTAAAAACCATTGACGTTGTTCCAAATGTAGTGAACACGGATCTTTTTTTTTACCAGCCTGATAAAAACGAAGTGTTCACTTTTATACATGTATCGGGCATGGCAGCTCTGAAAAATGTGGTTGGAATTATTCGTGGCTATACAATTTTTAAAAGAAAAAATCTCAATATCCAATCGCAGTTATTATTGATTGGAGGTCAAACGACTGAGGTAGAAGAAGCTATCAATGAAAGCGGATTACCGGTTAATGAAATCATACTGACAGGTGAGGTTAGCTATGCCGAAGTTGCCGCTTACATGCGAAGTGCACATTGCCTAATATTGAACAGTGTTATGGAAAATTCACCTTGCGTAATTGGGGAAGCTCTTTGTTGTGGTTTGCCTGTAATCAGCACAAACGTGGGTGGTATTCCTGAGTTGGTAACTGAAGAAAATAGTATTCTTATCTCTGTTAAAGATGATGAATCGTTGGCGGAAGCTATTCAACAAGTAAAGAGCAAGTATGCAACTTATGATGGTTTGTCAATATCAGAAAAAGCGATTGAGAAGTTTAGTTATCGTTCGGTAGGCAAAACGTTTTCCGACTTGTATGAAAATTATATTGAAGGCCGTTGATTGTAATTGGCAAGTAAAAAAGATGACATTTTTCCAGCACAACTTGCATCAGCATAGCTCTCGAAGCTTCGCTTTTATCGTCTTTTTAGCTCTTGTTTACTGCCATCTTCCCGAAACGTGCTGCTTATTTATCAATCAATTCTTAAAATCATTCGCTCAATCTTCTCTTTCAGCACTTTCCATTATGTTTGCCCGTCTTTAAAAAAACTGCTCCTAATCATGAATTTTAAACGGGTCAATAACATCACGGGATGGGCTGTGTGCCTCATCGCATGCACGGTTTACATTTTAACTGCAGAAGCCGGCGGCAGCCTTTGGGATTGCGGCGAGTTTGTAAGCAGTTGTTTTAAAGTGCAGATACCACATCCGCCCGGGGCACCGCTGTTCGTATTGTTGGGGCGCTTTTTTATTGTGCTCTTTGGCGACGACCCAATGCATGCAGCCAAAGCCGTGAATGTGATGAGTGCGCTTGCTAGTGGCTTTACCATTTTGTTCTTGTTTTGGAGCATCACGCACTTTGCACGGCGCATTGTGCAAAAAGGCAATGATGTTCTTTCCAGGGGTCAGATCATCAGCATTATGGGTGCCGGCATCGTGGGTGCGCTGGCTTATACATTTACCGATTCTTTCTGGTATAGCGCGGTAGAAGGCGAGGTGTATGCCATGTCGTCTTTGTTTACGGCACTTGTTTTTTGGGCAATGCTAAAGTGGGAACACGAAGCCGACAAGCCCGGCGCCGACCGATGGATTGTGTTTATCTTTTTTATGATGGGCTTGTCTATTGGTGTGCATCTCTTAGGCTTGCTCACCATACCTGCCATCGTGATGGTTTATTATTTTAAAAAGCAACCAACTTTCAATTACGCATTGATGCGTAAATATTTTATCTGGGTGGTAATTATTGGCGGCGTGCTGGGTTTTATTGGAGCCTGGATAGCGGGAAGCGGAGATAACAATGTGCTAAACCAATATGCCACCAACATACAACAACAGTATGGCGATGATGTCGTGCTGACAGACAATACTGTTGCGGGTTTGATGATCTTAGGCGCGCTGGTTGTTATCGGACTTTTGTACGGCATTGAAGCCCTGAAAAAGGATCGGAAAGAATATTACGGTGGCGCTTTTATTTTCTTTGTAATTGGGTGTATTATCACGGGCATTGTGCAAGTTGG
>CAZZZH010000267.1:0-3985 GCA_964658445.1 Ilyomonas sp. | reverse complement strand
TCGATATTTTCTTTACGAATAATGTTGGGCTTCCTTTCTTCTACGGCTTTACTATTTTCTTTATTTTGGTAGCAGCGGGCATTTGGTATGGGCTTCGATTTGCCAATAGAAAAAGCTGGCAGTATTTACGTTTGGGTCTGTGGTGTCTGACGTTTATGTTGATGGGTTATAGCACTTACCTTACTACCATGATCCGCAGCAATGCCGACCCTGCGGTAGATATGTTTAATGTGGATAATCCAATGAGTTTAGTGGGTTACCTGGGAAGAGATCAGTACGGCGACTTCCCGATTTTATATGGGCAGAAGTTTACGGCAGATATTGTTCAGTATGCAGAAACCTCTACCAAATATCAGAAAGGTAAACTAGATGGAAAGGATCATTATGTGGAAGCTGGCAAAGACGGGCATTATGTTTACCTGCCGAAAGACAAAATGGTGTTTCCGCGCATGTGGGATGCCAGCAACGATCAGAACCATGCCGACTATTATGCTTTGTTTGCCAACATTAATAAAATGAAAGATGGCACATATGACCGTGCGCCAGACTTTGGAGACAATGTGAAGTTCTTTATCGCTTACCAGAATTACTTTATGTACCTGCGCTATTTTCTCTGGAATTTTGCAGGTAAACAGGATGATCTTGAAGGTTTGTTTCTGGGCAATAAGCGGGATGGTAATTGGATAACGGGAATCTCTTTTATCGACAACATGATTTACGGCGACCAAAGCAAGTTGCCCGATAGTCTAAAAAATAACAAAGCGCACAACACCTTATTTGCCTTACCGCTGATACTAGGGCTTATCGGTCTGTATTATCATTTTAAGCGCCGCGGCGACGATGCCTTTATCACGCTACTGCTCTTTTTCTTTACCGGTTTTGCTATTGTTATTTACCTTAACCAAGCTGGCTTTCAACCGCGCGAACGTGACTATGCTTATGTGGGTTCGTTTTATGCATTCGCCATCTGGATAGGCTTGGGTGTATTACAGATAACCGACTGGATTAATAAAAAAGCAAGTCTTAATGTGGCTGCTATTGCCGCAACTGCAGTGTGCCTCTTGGCTGTGCCGGTACTGATGGCGCAACAGGAATGGAATGACCACGACAGAAGCCACAAACAGATAGCTCGAGACGTGGCAAAAGATTATCTTGAAAGCTGCGCACCGAATGCCATCTTGTTTACTTTCGGAGACAACGATACATATCCACTTTGGTATGCGCAGGAAGTAGAAGGCATTCGTCCTGACATCCGCGTTATCAATACTAGTTTGCTGGGCATCGACTGGTATATTAACCAGTTTCGCTATAAAGTAAACCAAAGCAATCCGATTGATGTGATCTGGTCAGCCGACCAGATTGAAGGCCGTAAGAGAGACATTGCTGTGTACAGAGCAACACCAGGCTATTCCGATTCTCAATACACCGATTTGTATAAGATGATGAAAGATTATACAGGCAATGATGCTAACCAGGATAACCGGGGTTACAACATATTTCCTGCTAAAAAAGTGTCGGTACCAGTCGATTTGAATGTTGTGAGAAGTAACGGAACTGTAAATAAAGACGACAACGTAGAAAGCTCCGTAAACTTCGAAATACCTAAGACCGCTTTATACAAAGGTGACCTGGCAATGCTGAATATTATTGCCGCAAACAAATGGCAGCGTCCTATCTATTTTACGATGCCTTATGGGGAACTGGGTTTTGGCAATTACCTGCGCAGAGATGGTTTAAGTTACCGGTTAGTTCCGGTAGAAAACTCAACAGTGAATACAGACTGGATGTTTGATAAGGTGATGAACAAATTCGGTTTTGGCAATGCAAATATTTTCAATGTTTATTATGATGAAGAAAATCGTCGCCATTTGAATATTATTCGCCGTGCCGATGCAGAACTGGCCTTGGATCTTGCTTCTAAAAATAGAAAAGACAGCGCAAAGCTTGTATTGGAAAAAACGGATAAAATGATGCTGCAAAGCAATTTTCCTTATGGTATGGTTTCGCGCAACAATGAGCACAACCGCATCTCGCTAATGTTCCTTGAAGCCTGTTATCGTGCAGAAGATAAAACCCTTGCTGCTAAAGTAGCCAAGAGTATAAAGACAGATTTGCAACAACAGGTAAAATATTATAATAGCCTTAGCGGACAAGATGCCGATAACATGGCTTACGATCTGCAACAAGCACAGAGCTTATTACAGACAATGGATCAGATGGACAAAGCTTACAACAGCAAGCTGCCAATGGCCCCAGAGAACGGTAAAATTGGGGCTGACTCCGGGTTTGATCCGGGAGATGCCGGACAATAATGGCGCAAGTATTTTATTCTATTTTATAAAAAAATCCCGCAGATTATGCGGGATTTTTTTATACTGGTATAAACTGCTTGATTACTTAAGTGGTACTGTAGTAGCCAAGCTTTTAGCAGGATTACTTTCTGTAGGCTGAACCTTGTATTCTTTCTTCGTTTCTGTAACAACAGGTGAAGTTTTGTTGCTCCATACATGAGCTAATGTTGGTGCAACTACCAACGATACAATAGACATCAATTTAATCAGGATATTCATAGATGGGCCGGAAGTATCCTTAAACGGATCGCCAACTGTATCGCCTGTTATGGAGGCTTTGTGTGGTTCCGATTTTTTGTAATACATCTCCCCGTTTATTTCAACACCTTTTTCGAAGCTCTTTTTTGCGTTATCCCAGGCACCACCGGCATTATTTTGAAAAATGCCCATCAACACACCACTTACAGTAGCACCTGCCAGGAAACCACCCAGCGCTTCAGGTCCCAACAAAAATCCGATTAACAAGGGAGCGAGAATCGTAATGGCGCCGGGCAGCATCATCTTTTTCAAAGAAGCGTTGGTAGAGATAGCAACACATTTGTCATATTCAGGCTTGCCGGTTCCTTCCATTATACCTGGAATGGTATGAAACTGCCTGCGCACTTCCTGAACCATTGCCATAGCGGCTTCACCAACGGCGCGAATGGCCAATGATGAAAATAAGAAAGGTATCATTGCGCCAATGAATAAAGACGATAATACACGTGCTTTGTAGATATCGATACCAATCATTTCATAACCATTGTGATTAATAACCCCAACATAAGCGGCAAATAAAGCCAACGCTGTTAATGCCGCCGACGCAATGGCAAAGCCTTTACCGGTTGCAGCGGTTGTGTTTCCAACCGCGTCTAACACGTCTGTTTTTTCACGAACTTCTTTAGGCAATTCACTCATTTCAGCAATACCACCTGCGTTGTCTGCAATCGGACCAAAAGCGTCAATCGCAAGCTGCATAGCGGTTGTAGCCATCATACCTGCAGCTGCAATGGCAACGCCGTACAAACCTGCAAAGGCATAAGAACCATAAATACCAGCCGCCAAAACGAGAATAGGTAGAAAAGTAGATTCCATACCCACAGCCAACCCACCAATTATATTCGTTGCATGTCCGGTAGCTGACTGCTTTATAATACTCATTACCGGGCGTTTGCCCATCGCGGTGTAATATTCCGTAATCATACTCATTAAGGTACCTACGGCAAGACCGGTAATAATAGCGCCTAAGACACCGTTTCGGGTAATAGCGGTAGCACCTTCAATCAAAACAGCAGGATTATTTTTTACATAATCCCTCTGTAGGTAAATAGGAGCATTGGGTAAAATATAATACACTAAAAAAGCGCTGGCAATTGCCGTTAATATAATCGAGCCCCAGTTACCCATATTTAAAGCCCGCTGTACAGGTGCTGTACTAATACCCGCTGTATCGCTGATCCTTACAAACAAAGTTCCTACAATTGAAAATAAAATACCCGTACCGGCTATCATCATTGGCAAGAGGATAGGAGCAAAACCACCGAAGTTGTCGGTAGAAACGGCTTCCTGTCCAAGCACCATGGTTGCTAACACGGTTGCTACATAAGAGCCGAAAAGATCAGCACCCATACCTGCCACATCACCTACATTATCAC
>CAZZZH010000266.1:0-6119 GCA_964658445.1 Ilyomonas sp. | reverse complement strand
GCCCTGCTTTTTTCTGGGCTTCTATACTCTTTTTGCCGTCTTTCTTACCCAACCGAAAGGTTTAGGCAAGCTAAAACAACTGCCGACCGGCTTTTTTAACCATTAAAAAGAAACAGTCAGCAAAAGAAATGGCAAACGGCAGGAGGGAAGATGCCGCACCCGTCCATCTGTCGAAAGAATGATGTTACAAATTTTTAGGGATAAGGATGGCAAAACAGCCGGGATTCTTTTTTACGCGAAATCAAAGTATACCCATCAGAAAAGAAGCTCACCGCAAGGGCTGCGTCTCTTTTTCTTTTGCATCGTACCAGGCTTTCAGCACATAAAAGGCTTGTTTCTTTTGCCCGTTATCGCCTATCAGCCCTTTCCGGTTCCAGTAGTTTTGGTAGGTAGGGTTTAGCCGTTTGGGCGAGCGGAAATCGACCAGAATCCAGGGCGTTACGCCACTCAATCCATCGATGCGGGAAAGCAGTTTGATTTGGTTTTTGAAAAACGAAGCCTGATATTCTTCCGAAAAACGCACTGAAGAGTCGGCGTGAAAGCCACTCAGCGCCTCAGCACCCAATTCGGTTACAATAACAGGTTTGTTGTAATCGATGCGGAACGAAAATTTGCCAATCTCCCACGGTTTTTCCTTCGTGTACCAGCCATAATATTCGTTAAACGATGCCACGTCCAGCTTCCGGCCCAGCGGGTCGTTTAGAATAATGGTGTCGCCATTGTTGTGCACAAGCAAGGCGGCAGCTACGAGGCGCGTGCTGTCGGTGGCGTGGGCAAAATCGGCCAGCTTTTCCATAAAGGTTTCACGTTCGGGCAGGTTGGGCGTTTCGTTGCCTATGCTCCAAACCGCCACGCTGGCGCGGTTCTTATCGCGGGTTATCAGTTCACTCAACTGGTTTTGCGCATTGGCGTAGGTGCTTTCGTTTGTCCAGTCGATGGTCCAATAAACGGGAACTTCCTCCCACAGCAAAATGCCGAGACTATCGGCTAAGCGGCTGGTGGCCTCATTGTGCGGGTAGTGTGCCAGCCGGGCAAAGTTGCAGTTGAGCTCTTTTGCCCAGCGCAGCAGCATTTGTATATCGCTGGTGCCCCGCGGCCGGCCGGGTATCAACGGGTTTTCTTCGTGAATACAAATGCCGCGCAGGAAGATGGGTTTTCCGTTTAGCAGGATGGTCTTGCCCGACGTTTGAATGGTGCGGAAGCCGATTTTATCGTGCACGCTATCAGCAGCCGTGGCAATGTTTACATCGTATAGTTTGGGCGCATCCGGTTGCCAGTAGGTTAGTTTTTTTACGGGTAAGCGAATGGCTGCCCTGCCGTTTGCGTCGGTGGTTACCGTGGTGCGCAAACCCGCTTCGGGTACCGATACGGTTACAGACTTTCCGGCGGCAGAATCGCTAAGCTGTACATAGCCGCTCACCGTTTTCAGATCATTTTTGGCTAACTGTATTTTATAATTCTGGATGAAGGTTTTGGGCAGCTCTGCCAGTACTACATCGCGGGTAATGCCGCCATAGTTCCACCAGTCGAAGTTATCGGTTGGCACCGCTTCCTTTTTGCGGTCGTTGTTTACTTTCACCACGATGGAGTTGTTGCCGTCGTGCAGCAGTGCCGTTACATCCCATTCAAACGGCGTAAAACCACCGATGTGACGGCCGGCTTTTTTTCCGTTTACAGATACATACGCATCGTAGTTCACGGCACCAAAGCGCAGGATGTATTTTTTGTTCGGGTTAAGGTGAACCACAAAATTGCGCTGGTACCAGACAGTGCCTTCATAGAAAAGAAGCTCAGCGCTCTGCGAGTTCCAGTCGGCGGGAACAATCAGCGTGGGGCTTTTCTCAAAATTATATTCGACCAGCTCGCCGGGGTCGTCGGTTTGTTTGTTCTCGAAAAAACCGGAGAGGTTGCCGTTCTCGTCTGCCTTTGCACCCTGGAAACCGCGATAGCCCGTTTCGTAGCGGTCAATGATATAATGCCAGCGTCCATTGAGGCTGATGGTGTTGCGGGCAGCTATGTTTTGAAGTAAGGAGGTTTGTGCAAAAGAGGAAAGCAACCCGCAGCAAAAGAGGATACTAAAGATGGTTTTCATGGCAGAACTTTAGGATACAAATGTAAAGTTCCGGACACTTTGCAGCTCCGGAACTTTCGTTGGCAAAAGGAGAGAGGCGGTTAGCCTTTCTTCTGCTCTTTCGCCCAGGTGTCTTTCAGCGTAACGGTTCTGTTGAAAACCATTTTCTCTTCACTTGTGTCTTTATCCAGTGTAAAATAACCGGTGCGGATAAACTGGTAGCGTTCGTCGGGCATCGCATTCTTCAACGCCGGCTCTGCGTAAGCATGGGTGATGATTTGCAGCGACTCTTTGTTGATGTAGTCTTTAAAATCGCCGGGCGCTTCATCTACATTTTCCACTGAAAACAAACGGTCGTACAGCCGCACTTCGGCAGTGATGGCATGGGCGGCGCTCACCCAATGCAGCGTTCCTTTTACCTTAATATTAGCGCCTTCTGCACCGCTCTTGCTTTCGGGCAGGTAGGTGCAATGCAGCGCTGTGATGTTGCCATTCTCGTCTTTCACTACCTCGTTGCAGGTAATGATGTAGGCGCTTTTCAGCCGCACCGTTGCGCCCGGTGCCAGGCGGAAGAATTTCTTGGGCGGATTCTCCATAAAATCGTCCTGCTCTATATAGAGTTCGCGGCTAAACGGCACGTCGCGGTAAGTGATGGTTTCGGCTTCGGGGTTGTTCTCACTCTGCATCATTTCTACCTCTGCTTCGGGATAATTGGTAATAATGATTTTGAGTGGATTGAACACGACCATTCTTCGCAGGGCTATTTTGTTTAAATGCTCGCGCACGCAAAACTCGAGCAGGCTGTAATCGATTAAGTTCTCCCGTTTGGCAACTCCGATCTTATCGCAAAACTCGCGGATGCTGTCGGGCGTAAAACCACGCCGCCGCATACCGCTGATGGTGGGCATCCGCGGATCGTCCCAACCGGTTACAATCTTCTCATTTACCAGTTGCAGCAGCTTGCGCTTGCTCATGATGGTGTAGGTTACATTCAGCCTTGCAAACTCGTATTGGTGCGAGGGGAAAATGCCCAGTTTCTCGATAAACCAATCATATAAAGGACGGTGCGGGATGAACTCGAGCGTGCAGATGGAGTGTGTGATATGCTCGATGCTATCGCTTTGCCCGTGGGCAAAATCATACATCGGGTAAATGCGCCAATCGTCGCCCGTGCGGTGGTGGTGCGCCTGCTTGATGCGGTACATGATCGGGTCGCGCATGTGCATGTTCGGCGAGGCTAAGTCGCCTTTTGCGCGAAGCACCTTTGCACCGTCTGCATAGGCGCCAGCACGCATGTCGGCAAACAGTTGCAGGTTCTCTTCTATGCTGCGGTCGCGGTAGCGGGTAGGCACGCCGGGCTGCGTGGGTGTGCCTTTGGCTTCGGCTATTTCCTCGCTGGTGCTGTCATCTACATACGCTAGTCCTTTCTTTATCAGATCGACGGCAAAGTTGTAGAGCTGCTCAAAATAATCGGATGCATATAGCTCGTTTGCCCAATTGAAACCGAGCCATTTTACATCGGCTTTTATGCTCTCTACATATTCGGTTTCTTCGGTGCTGGGGTTGGTATCGTCGAAGCGCAGATTGGTAGCGCCGCCATACTTTTTTGCCAACCCAAAGTTGAGGCAAATGCTCTTGGCGTGCCCCATGTGCAGGTAGCCGTTCGGCTCGGGCGGGAAACGGGTAAGTATGGTGTTGTACCTGCCGTTTTTTAAATCGTCTTCAATAATTTCTTCGATGAAATTCAATGATTTTTCTTCGCTCATGCCTATACTGTTTCGGGCAACAAATATAGCGATATTGGGTTTTGCTAACCGCGCCGCCCGCCGGTAAGATTAAGGGTGGGCAGATAGTGAGGCACTCTTTTTGAAACCCTAAAAAACTCATTGTAAACTCATTACACAAATTACAGGCGGCATGGCTCAAAACGATACGGATCCGGTACCCTCGCTTCACCTACGGCAAATTAGTTTTTTTATTTTACTGGCAGCTTTGGCTTACCTGCTGTTTGTTAACCTGATTGCTTTTCTAACTTCCTTTCTCGGCGCCATTACCTTTTATGTTATTCTGCGCAAGTGGAATATGAACCTGGTGAACAAACGCCGGATGAAGCGCGGCACGGCTGCCATGTTGCTGATTCTGCTGTCTGTCGTCGTTGTGCTGCTACCCGTGTTTTTGTTTGGTAATATGATTGGCGGCCGTATTGTTTCGGTGGTTCACCGGTCAAATGACGTAATGAACGCAGTACATAAGTTTGCAGATAATATACAATCGAAATATAAAATTGAGATTTTATCGGATGATAATATTAAGCAAGCAGGCAGCGCTATTGCCAACGCCGTTCCGAAGGTTCTTACTTCTACGTTCAATGTACTTACGGTGCTGCTGATGCTGTATTTTATCCTGTATTTTATGCTTGCCCAAGGTAAGGAAATGGAGGCCTGGCTGGTAAAATCGATACCGCTGCGCGATGAGAATGTAATCTGGCTGGGTTCAGAGTTGCATACGCTGATTTTAAATAATGCGATCGGCGTACCGCTGATCGCGCTTATGCAGGGGATTGTAGCGCTGATCGGATACTTTATCATCGGCGTTCCCGATCCCCTATTTTGGTTTGCCGTGACGGCTTTTGGCGCGATGCTGCCTGTTGTGGGTGCAGCCGTGGGCTATGTGCCCTTAGCGATACTGCTGCTGGCACAAGGCCCGACGTGGAAAGGCTTTGTGGTATTAGGCTACGGGCTTTTGATTGTGGGTACCACGGACAATGTGGCTCGGTTTGCTTTGCAAAAAAGGTTAGGCGATGTGCATCCGCTGATTACCGTATTGGGCGTTATTATGGGCATTAATATTTTCGGGTTCATCGGTATTATTTTCGGACCTATTCTTATTTCGTTGTTTATCCTTCTTGTACAGATCTACAATAATGAATTTAACACGAAGTCAATCAAACGTTAATCCTTTTTAATCGCTTTTCAGCTTAATTTAATCGTTTTATTTTCGTGTCTTCAACAATATTATAGTTATTTGAGGCATTATTACACGAACCGCTTTCAATAACAAAAATTAAGACTTGATGCGAAAAATAGCCTTACTGTGCTTTTTGTTTCTGTGTTCTTTCACTACAAAAACCGATATCGACACCGATCCGAAAGATGGCAAAAGCCTTCCTCACTTGTTGTCTTCCAGCCCTGCCTCTGCAGCAGCCGTTGCACTCGTCGATTCTTTGTATAAGACTATCCAGTTAGAAGAAGCAGGCTTAAATAAGCAAGCCTTTTTCAATGCCTATAAAGGATATCAATACCTGATTAGCCAGAACAAGATCAGTAACCCGAATTTGATTACCATTTGTGATTACTCGCAGCCTAGCAGCCAGAAAAGGTTGTATGTAATTGATTTAAGAAACAATGCTGTTCTTTATCATACTTATGTGGCGCATGGGCATAACTCCGGGACTGATGTTGCCGGCAGCTTTTCTAATTTGAATAGTTCTAACAAAAGCTCGGAAGGGTTTCTTGTAACGGCAGAAACATACATCGGACACAATGGATACAGTATGCGTTTTGACGGTATGGAAAAAGGTATTAACGACAACGTTCGCGCACGTGACGTAGTTATGCATGGCAGTGCTTATGTATGTGCCGAGCGCGCTAAGACTGGCACTATGATGGGTCGTAGCTGGGGTTGCCCTGCCGTACCCAATACTGAAAGCGCTGAGATTATTAATACCATTAAAGGTGGCACTTGCTTTTATATTTATAGCACTGATGCTATTTACGCACACCAATCTCCGATATTGAATGCAACGTTTGATTGGCCGTCGCTTACCCAACTTCCAATGTTAGCCACTAATAAAAACACGGATGAAGCTACTGCGGTTATTCAGTAGACTTGGTTAATAAAAACATAGTGGTTTTTTTCTTCAAAAATGCCGGATGAACTAAGCTTATAAGTTTACATGAAAATGTAGTTATTCTCCGATTGATGAGAATAAGTGTATCGGATTTAAGTCTGCTTGGTATCACCGTTTGATATTGTCACACAAATAAAA
>CAZZZH010000265.1:0-6148 GCA_964658445.1 Ilyomonas sp. | reverse complement strand
ATCAGTCAGTCATTTCGGGTTTTCGCGAGTGCTTCTACAGGTTACAAAGCGCCAGGCATCTACCAATTGTTTGATAGGTACAGCGGCAATAAAGATTTAAAAGCTGAAGAATCGAAAAGCTATGAAGCTGGTTTTGCGGTGCTGGATAAACACATCAATGCAAGAGCGGTTTATTTTTATCGTGATATAAAAAATGGCATTGATTACAACTACATCAATTTTCAATACTTCAATTATGTACGTCAGAAAGTAAACGGTGCTGAACTAGAAATAACTATAAAGCCAACCAATTACCTTACTATTATTGCGAACTATACTTATTTATCGCCACGCGAAACATCGCAGAACCGGCTTACAGATTACGATACAGTTACCTATCACTACTTGTTGCGAAGACCCAATCACAGCTTGAATGCAACGATAGGCATACAGCCTACAAAGCCTTTGTATATCTCGGTTTCAGCAAAATATGTAAGCCACCGTTACGACGTCGGCGGCTATTTATCTCCCGATGTTTTACTAAAAGACTATTGCATTTTCAGCGCTTATGCAGAGTACAAATACAAAGAGAATACAAAGCTTTTTGTTCTGGTTCAGAATGTTTTCAACAAACAATTTTATGATGTTTACGGATACAATTCAATTCCGTTTTTATTAAATGCAGGCGTAACTTTTTCGTTCTAAAAATCAATTCTCATCACTGATGCCGGCGACTTTGGTTGCCGGCATTTTTTTTCAACCAATACCTTTGCTGAAATTAAAAATGCAATGCACTTTCGATTAGATGAGCTGATTACTATCACTTTTACTTTGTTTGCAGTGATAGATATTGTCGGCTCCATCCCGCTGCTTATTTCGGTAAAAGAAAGGACCGGCGGCGATATCAATGCTGCACAGGCAACCGCCATCTCAGGTGCATTGATGATTTTGTTCCTTTTTTTGGGCCGGCAGTTTTTAGGTGTGCTGGGTTTAGATGTGCATTCGTTTGCAGTTGGTGGTTCCATCGTTATCTTTCTTTTGGGTCTTGAAATGGTTTTGGGCCACGAGATATTTAAAGGCGATTCCGGCGGTGGAGCAAGCATCTTTGTTCCGGTCGCTTTTCCAACCATTGCGGGCAGCGGAACACTCACGACAATCATGTCGCTAAAAGCCAACTACACCGATATTTCCATTCTTATCGGCATCTTCGTAAATCTCGTTATCATATATTTTGTTTTGCTTTCGCTTAACCATATTGAGCGTTTGCTTGGCAAAGCCGGTTTAATTGCTGTGCGCAAATTCTTTGGTGTGATTTTGATTGCGATAGCTGTAAAAATATTCAGTACCAACCTGCCATTTTTAATGAGAGGAAAATTTTAAAATAAGTCCTGCAAGATGACGATACAAGAAGCCCAGCAACAGGTAGATGAATGGATACGAACAGTTGGTGTCCGCTACTTTAGCGAGCTTACCAACCTTGGCATATTAATGGAAGAAGTGGGTGAACTGAGCCGCATTATGGTGCGGAAATATGGAGAGCAAAGCAGTAAGGAAAGCGACGTAGGAGGGATTTTGTCTGATGAGATGGCCGACGTCTTATGGGTGCTAATTTGCTTGGCTAATCAAACCGGAATCGACCTGACAGAAGCTTTGCAGAAGAATTTTGAAAAGAAGAATAAACGTGATGTTAACCGGCACAGAAACAACGAAAAACTAAGGTGACATGAAGTTGAAAGTAAAAGATATCTGGACATCGTTAAAACAATCGGGTAGCGACATTAGTACCTATAACATCACGAAGCTTAGCGCTGCGCTGGCTTATTATACGGTGTTTGCCTTGTCGCCAATGCTGATTGTATTGATTAGCGTGGTTAGCATTTTCTATGATAAAGAAAAAACACGTGGAGAAATTTATGGACACATCCAATCGGTTGTAGGCAGCGATGCCGCTGCTTCTATCCAGGAAATCATTGGGAAAGCAGCCCTATCGCCGAGTTTTACATTTGCTTCCGTAATTGGTGTAATTGCGCTTGTTTTTTCTGCCACCGGCGTTTTTGCAGAAATACAATCGTCTATTAACCTAATCTGGAATTTAAAAATAAAACCCAAAAAAGGTGGTATCTTAAAAATGCTGAAAATAAGATTGATCAGCTTTTCACTAATTATCAGTCTTGGCTTTATTGCTTTGGTTTCGCTGCTTATTAATTACTTAGTAGATGCACTTTCGGCAAAGCTGGAAAAGATTTTGCCAAAAGATACTTTGTACTTCAGTTATATTATTAATGTGGTTATCACACTGCTTGCCATCTCTATTTTATTTGCCATCATATTTAAGTTTTTACCCGATGCAATGATTAAGTGGAAAGACGTTCGCGTAGGTGCTGTTACTACTGCCATCTTATTTATGATTGGCAAATTTGTGATAGGTTTATACTTAAGCAAAGGCAAGCCTGGCACAGCTTTCGGCGCTGCCGGCTCTATGATTATTATTCTACTTTGGGTTTATTATTCTTCTATTATTTTATACTTTGGCGCGGCATTTACCAAGAACTATGCACAAGCTACCGGACGGCATATTTATCCAAACGATTATGCCGTATTTATTGAGCAGGTAGAAGTTGAAAATAAAGAGTCTTTGCAGAATCAAAATGGCAAGCAGGTAAAAGACAATGAAACCGGAGAAATAAAACCAAAGTAGTTGTTACTGTTTATAACCGATGACGCTGCATCTCTTTTAGGCTATACAATTCCGGTATAAGTTTGCGTATGATGAACCAGCCAAAAAGAAAGCGCGAATGGAAGCTTGTTCTAATTCTTTTTATTATTGCTTTACTCATCAAATTGATATCGTTAGACAGCGATATCGTTGAGCAGTATTATTCGACTGGCCTTTACGTTTTTATCAGCCGCACGTTGCGTTTTCTATTGGGCTGGCTTCCTTTTAGCATAGGTGATGTGTTTTATGCAGCTGTAATACTTTGGCTGTTGGTGACTCTCATCCGTCTGGTTCGTTCTCTTTTTAAAAAACAGTTTACCAAACAGAAATTTATTACCGGCATCCGCCATTTCATTCAGCTTGTTCTGATTGTTTATATTTTGTTCAACACCTTATGGGGATTGAATTACAATCGCAAGGGCATTGCTTACCAGCTTCAGCTTCATCCACAGCAGGAAACAAAAGATGACCTGGATTCAGTAACGCTTTTGCTGTTACAGAAAGTAAACACAGCCAGAAGAAATCTACCAACGCAGGTACAATATTTATCTTACCAGCAAAGCTTTTCAATGGCGGTGGAAGCTTATCAAAACGCCGAAGAAAAGTATCCTTTTTTACAGTATCGTTTTCGCAGCATCAAGCCATCGCTATATAGCCTTGCAGGAAATTATCTGGGCTATTCTGGTTACTATAATCCGTTCTCTGCCGAGGCGCAGGTAAATGTAAAAATGCTTCCGTTTACCACGCCTTATGTTACTTGCCACGAGATGGCGCACCAACTGGGCTATGCTACCGAAGACGAGGCAAATTTTGTAGGTTACCTCGCGGCAAAATCTTCTCCCGATCCGCAGTTTCAATACTCGGTTTATTACGATCTGTTCAGTTATGCCAACAGCGAATTGTTTCTGTTCGACAGTGTAGCGGCAAGAGAAAATTACAAGCAGTTAGATACGCTGGTGAAACGCGATATCAAAACCGAACGTCTCTTCTGGCAGCATTACGAAAACGCTATCGAGCCGATCATTACTCTTTTGTATGGAAATTATTTAAAAGCCAATAACCAGCCCGAAGGAATGAAGGCTTACAGCCACGTTACCGCATGGCTGATTGAGTACAAAAGAAAATATGGCGACCTGTAATTCCATTGACCGTTCTATACTTTGCACATTCCCTTTATTTTTGTCCGTTTAATCAGCAAACGTTGTGAGCATTACTATCCTTGCTATCGAGTCTTCCTGCGATGAAACCAGCGCTGCGGTGTGTATTGATGGCAGTATCTTGTCTAACCCTATTGCTACGCAAAAAGTGCATGAGCAATATGGTGGCGTGGTGCCTGAACTCGCCAGCCGGGCTCACATGCAAAATATTGTTCCGGTTGTAGATGTTGCCCTCTCCTCTGCACACTGCCAACTGTCTTCTATTGACGCTATTGCTTTCACGCAAGCGCCTGGCCTGATTGGCAGCCTGCTGGTAGGTGCACAGTTTGCCAAATCGTTATCGCTGGTGCTAAACAAACCGCTTATTGCGGTGCATCATATGCAGGCGCACGTGCTGGCAAACCTGATTGACGATCCCAAACCATCCTTTCCTTTTTTATGTTTAACGGTTAGTGGCGGGCATACGCAGATTGTGCTGGCAAAATCGCCGGTAGAACTGGAGATATTGGGCGAAACCATCGACGATGCTGCCGGTGAAGCCTTTGATAAATCTGCCAAACTGCTGGGCTTGCCTTACCCTGGCGGTCCTTTGATAGATAAGATGGCAAAAGAAGGCAATGCCCTGCGTTTTAAGTTTGCAGAACCGCAGATACCGGAGCTGAACTTTAGCTTTAGCGGACTGAAAACATCGGTATTGTATTTTTTGCAAAAAGAAGTAGCGAAAAACCCTGATTTTGTAAGAGACAATCTTGCAGATTTATGCGCATCCATTCAACATACCATCGTAACCATTTTACTTAAAAAGCTAAAGAAAGCTGTACAACAAACCAGCGTAACGCGTGTGTGCATTGCCGGCGGCGTCAGCGCCAACAGCGGGCTGCGCAATGCCTTTGAAGCCCTGGGCAAACAGCATGACTGGCAAACGTTCATCCCGCAGTTCCAGTATTGCACCGATAATGCTGCCATGATCGCCATCACGGGTTACTACAAATATCTTCAGCAAGACTTTGCTCCGCTTAGCATCTCCCCTTCTGCCCGCGCAGAATGGTAATGCAGGTAAAAGACGATTAAAACTAGAATTGACGATGTACGACTTACGAGGCTACTTTTATTTACTACCTGATTCATGCTTATTATGGGTTGCGTTTTTACATCGTACATCACACATCCAGCATCCTGCACAATTTGGCACTTGCCTTGCCCCTAAGGGCTAAACTTTCTACTATGAAAAAATGGATTTCCATGATAAGCATCGCGCTGGTTTGCCTCGCCTCTTCCTGCGTTCGCCATAAAACCGGTGGCGTGAATTTAAACGGTCAATGGCTGGTTAGCAACATTCATTTAGATGGTGTAAACGATCAGTCTAACTTTAAAATTACCTTGTTCGACGATGCCAGCAGCACTTGCTTTACGGGCAGCGAATGGTTTCTTACCGAGAGCGGCAATGCAACCTACACCCTCACGCCGGGCAACGGCTGTTCGGGCGGCGCAAGACCCATTCACTGGAGCTTGCTGACGGTAGGCGGTGTTCAATATTTCCAGTTTAAAAACATAGACAACGCCAAGGCTAAAAAAGTAACCGATGGCTACCGTTTAGAGCTTAGCAATGTTAGCAAAACCGGCTTTACGCTACGCGAACCAGTACAGGTAGGCAGTACAAACGCCTACGTGGTTTTGGATTTTACCAAGAAATAAAACAAAACTGAACAAACTTCTCTTTATTTTACTTTATCATTAATAGCCTTCTGCCACGAAGGCTATTTTTATTCCCGTAAACTTCACGCTTTTGACCTTTTTACTCACATTTTTGCCCTTTTAGATCATATTTCTGACCTTATAAGGTATACTTCTGACCTTTTTAGAAATAATCCTGACCTTTTTATCTATTTTTTTGACCCTTTTGTAAATACTTCTACATGGAATAGTGATTGAAAAGGTCAACTATTTACTTACTGTCACCTCACAGATGCCTTTTTCCAGCGTCGATGCGTTGATTACGGTCATAACGCTGTATCCTTTCTCCACTTTCCATTGTTCATTGGGTAGAACAGTGTGACTTTGGTTTCCTTCTCTCGTTCCTTTTGCTATTATTAGCTCCGTTTTGCCCCGGTTAAAGAAAATACTGCCGATAATTACCGCGTTGATGTGCTTATGTGTGCCTGCTTTTATCAGGGTGCGCTTGTTTTTCCGGCGAACGGTTGCCGCTACTACCTCAAAACCCCAGAAGCCCAGTTTGCGGCTGTTATCGCCGTAGAACGATGCCAGGAAAGCGCCGATAACCCGCAACGCCTTCTCC
>CAZZZH010000264.1:0-6173 GCA_964658445.1 Ilyomonas sp. | reverse complement strand
CCTTATGGTTCTAAACGAAAACCTCAAGGTTTTCATTCAAAAGGAATTGTTTTTATGAAAAGCTATTTCACCTCGGCGGCGGCTGCCTCATCCAGAAACCAATGTAGCTCGCCTTTGGGTTTAATGATCTGAGCCGGGTATTCATCAGGGTTATATTCATCTTTCAAAATATGTTTCATGGCTTCGGCTTTAGCGGCGCCGGCTACCAGAAACATAACACAGGCGGCGTTGTTGGCAACCGGATGCGTAAGCGTAACCCGATACATACTTTGCTCATCCAAATAAAAAGAATCTACCCATTTGGTGACTTCAAAAATAATGGGCTGATGAGGAAATAACGATAAGGTATGCGAGTTGTCGCCAATGCCTAAAATAATCAAATCAAACGTGGTAAAAGGTGTGTTGTCAGGATGGTCGTCGGGATGATGGGTGTGCACCAAAGGAAAGTAATCGTGCAGTATTTTTTCATACGCTTCTGCTGAGGCTTCAGGTGTTGTATTTTCTGTCTGTATAATGTGGATATTCTCCATCTGCACCGGCACTTTATCGAGCAAGGTATCGAAGGCCATTTTTGCATTATTGCGCTCATCTTCAAAAGGCACAAAGCGCTCGTCGCCCCAAAAGAAATGCAGTTTGCTCCAGTCGATGTGGCTTTTGTAAGCATCGCCAGCCAGCAGTTCGTGCAAGGCTTTGGGCGTGCTGCCGCCAGATAAGGCAATTGTGTATTTGCTTTGCTTCTGCAGTGTTTGATTAATGTGTTCAACTATAAAATCGGCGGCTTGCTTGGCTAATTCTTTTGTGTCTTTAGCGATGTGTAATTGCATTGTGGTGTTGGTTTACTTTTTTATAAAAATCAGTCGGTTAGTTCATTTAATTCTTTTTGAAAATCGTATTGCATATCCTCGTGCAGCTCATGTATCAGGCTTTGAATTTTATCTAACTGCGATGTATAAATACTCATCGTTGCCTGGTGCTTGTGCGATGCCAATCCATACACTTTCATAGAGCGGCAAAAATGCAGCCGCAACTCGGCTTCGGCTTCTTTCATGCCGATATAGCGACTGTATTTGGTGATATCTTTTAACATGCTTCGCAATCCTTTCTTTATAAAATACCGGTTGGAAGGCAAGCGCATAAAAGCATCTGTCATCTCAAGTTTGATGGTGTCGATATAACTTTGCCGGTCGCCGGAATCGAATAAAACATAACTGAGCAGTTCTTTGTTTTCTTTCTTAAAACGAGCCAGCCGCAGGCATAAATCCACCACTTCTTTTCGCGAAAGATGTTTCAGTTCTTCTTTTATCTGTTGAGTGCCCGCTGCCTTCATCTTAATTGCTTTCGGGTAACGAAAATAAGTGTTGGTTATAAATTCTTTAGCAAATTGCTAAGGAACAAAAACAAGATTGCTAAAAGGCAGGAATTTATAACAAATCGTAAGCAGGAAACATCTCTTTCAGGCATGGAAAAACGAGTGAATTTTTGTAGTTTCGCCTGATTGTAAAATATCCTTTACAGGCTTTTAGTCAGCATATTATGAACGAAGAAACACTCACTAACGAAGAGACACTTACTTTAGAAAAAACATACCCCAAAACTTACGGTGCCGATAGCATTCAGGTTTTAGAAGGTTTAGAAGCTGTGCGCAAGCGCCCGGCAATGTACATTGGCGATGTAGGCGAAAAAGGTTTCCACCACTTGGTTTATGAAGTAGTAGATAACTCCATTGATGAAGCAATGGCGGGTTATTGCAAGCACATTATCGTTAATATTCATGAAGATAATTCAATCTCTGTTCAGGATGATGGACGTGGTATTCCCACCGGTATCAATACTAAAGAACAGCGTAGCGCATTAGAGATCGTGATGACGGTACTTCATGCAGGTGGAAAGTTTGATAAAGACACGTACAAAGTATCCGGCGGTTTGCATGGTGTGGGCGTGAGTTGCGTGAATGCGCTTAGCACTACCTGCCATGTGATTGTACACCGCGAAGGAAAAATATTTGAGCAGGAGTATCATACCGGTATTCCTGAATACCAGGTTCGTGAAATTGGCACCAGCGAAAAGACCGGCACTTACGTAAGGTTTTGGCCAGACTTATCTATCTTCCAGGTTAGCGTTTACAAGAAAGACATACTCGAAGGTCGCTTGCGAGAGCTGTCTTACCTGAATAAGAAAATACAGATTACACTGAACGATTACCGCGAGAAAGATGATGCCGGCGCTTATTATAGCAAAACATTTTACAGCGAAGGTGGCATTATTGAGTTTGTGGAAATGTTGGATAAAAACGGCAACCGCAGTTCGCTCATCGGCAAGCCATTGTATGTGGACGGACATGATGCCGCCAGCAATGTAGCTGTTGAAGTTGCACTAACTTATAACGATGATTTTAAAGAGCACATTTTTTCTTACGTAAACAATATCAACACCATTGAAGGCGGCACACACGTCACCGGTTTCCGACAGGCATTAACCCGCGTATTTAAAACCTATGGCGATAAACAAGGCTTGTTCGAGAAAGCGAAAGTTGCTGTAGAAGGCGATGATTTCCGCGAAGGATTGAGCGCTATTATTTCGGTAAAAGTACCCGAGCCACAATTTGAAGGGCAGACGAAAACGAAGCTTGGTAATAGTGATGTCGCCGGCGTAGTACAAATTACGGTAGCGCGCGCATTGGAAAATTATTTGGAAGAAAATCCAAAGGAAGCGAAGAACATCATCAGCAAAGTGGTGCTGGCTGCGCAAGCCCGCGTAGCAGCCAAGAAAGCCCGCGAAATGGTGCAGCGCAAAACCGTACTAAGCGGTAGTGGTTTGCCAGGTAAATTGGCTGATTGCAGCGAGCGCGATCCTGAACGTTGTGAGTTATATTTAGTGGAAGGAGATAGCGCCGGTGGTACTGCCAAGCAAGGCCGCGAAAGAAGCTTCCAGGCGATACTTCCCTTACGTGGTAAGATATTGAACGTAGAGAAGGCGATGGAGCATAAGATTTATGAGAACGAAGAAATCCGTAACATCTTCACTGCCATGGGCGTAACGATTGGTACTGCCGATGATCCAAAAGCGTTGAACATTACCAAGATTCGTTATCATAAACTCATCATTATGACGGATGCTGATGTGGATGGTTCTCACATTGCGACTTTGATTCTGACTTTCATTTTCCGCTATATGAAGGAACTGGTGCAGCAAGGTCACATTTACATTGCGCAGCCACCTTTGTATTTAGTAAAAAAAGGCAAGGAAGCGCATTATGCTTATAACGAAGACCAGCGTAGAATGTGGATAGAACGCCTTGGCAATGGCAAAGAAGACAGTGTAGGCATACAGCGTTACAAAGGTTTGGGTGAAATGAATGCTGATCAATTGTGGGAAACCACAATGGACCCGGCACGCAGAACATTGAAACAGGTAACTTTAGAAAGTGCTGCCGAAGCCGATCGTGTTTTCAGTATGCTGATGGGCGATGATGTAGCGCCACGCAGAGAGTTTATTGAAACGCATGCAAAGTATGCGAAGCTGGATGTGTAGAAAGTTTTAATGAATGATATTGTAAAGCTGCCTCAATTTGAGGCAGCTTTTTTATTTTTACATAAAAGCTATTATGACATCAGGCGCCTCTTATACACAGAAAGAAATATTTAATCTGATACAAGATATACAATCAGAGAATGAATTAAATGAGATCAAATCTTTATTGGTTGCGTACTTATCTGATAAGGTAGTGCGGGAAGCTGACAAAGCTTTTGCCGATAAAAATTATTCCACTGAGGTATTTGAAAATTGGAAGAGAGAACATTTTCGTAAACATGCGTAATGATGAAAGTAGTTCTTGACTGCAATATCCTTATAGCTTGTTTAAGTTCTCGCTCGCCTTATCATCACATCTATACTTCTTTTGTACAAGGTAAATTTCGACTACTTGTATCGCAGGATATCCTTCTTGAATACGAAGAAATAATTCAAATTAAATACGGGCTCGCTACTGCATCATCCTTTATAAACTTACTGGCTCTATTGCCAAATGTCGAATATGTACATCCATTTTATCGTTGGAATTTGATTTACCTAGATCCTGATGATAATAAATATTGTGATTGTGCTGTGTCTGGAACAGCCGATTTTATTGTTACGGAAGATAACCATTTTAATATCCTTCAACGCATCTCTTACCCTTCTATAAAAGTTCTTTCAATGGATGAATTCTCCAATTTACTTATTACTGAAGTTAATTAATGCAAAAGCAATAAGCTCAACTTCATCACTTCTCCTTACAATATCTTATCCCACTCGCTCTTGTCCTTCAACAACCTTTCTCTCAGCAACCGCACGGGCGGCATGCCGTTGTCCATCATTTTATCATTAAAGTCTTTCAGCGAATACTTGTCGCCTTCCTGCTTTTGATAGTCATTGCGCAGCTTTAAAATTTCCAGTTTACCCAATGTATAAAACAAATAACCGGGGTCGAAAGAACCACGCAAAGCTTCCTGGTAAGAAGGCTTTTCGCCCTGGTACCAGTTGTCCATAAAGAACTTGGTGCCCTCGTCAACAGAGGAACCCTGACAATGAATTTTAATAGAGTTGCACAAGCGGCACAACCGCAACAAGGCATCGCCCGACTGCATCAAACGATACTTGGCAGCCGTTATCGAATCGCCATTGTTATCGCCGTAGCCTTGCTCACTCATCATTTGCTCGCAGTAATGCGCCCAGCCTTCCACGTAGGCATAGTTACCAAAAAGCTTTTCAATTTCTGTAGCAGAAGAGGCATTTAAGTGAAGGAACTGTGTGTAATGTCCGGGGTAAGCTTCGTGTATTGTGACATTATCAGTAGTGTAGTAATCGAATTGCTTCAACCAATCTTCTTTCTGCTTTGCATTCCACGTAGCATCCACAGGTGTGATGTAGTAATAAGACTCAGTCGCTTTCTTCTCAAACGGACCAACCACATCCATAGAGGCCGTGCTGGTGGCGCGTGCAAACTGTGGCGTTTCTTTCACTTGCACACGCACTTCTGATGGTATAGAGCAAATATTTTTGTCCAATAAAAATTGTCGTATCGCTTCCAGATGCTCTTTCGCTTTTGGAATCAAACTATCTGCAGAAGGATGCTCTTTTTGTATCGCTTCGTGCACATCAAAAGGCTTTGCATTCGGGTTAATGATCTTTGCGGCAGCATTAAAACGGTCCTGTTCTTTTTTTAATTCCTGCAAGCCAATGGCTAATATTTGTTCCGGCTCCATGGTAATGCCTTCATCAATCAGGAGCATTTTTTTATAATTATCTCTGCCTATTGCATAGCTGTTGTTACTCTTTGGCATCTTCTCTTTTTGCAGCCAGGTTACAAAGCTGTTATAAGCAGCCACCGCGCTGTCGTTCGCTGTGGTAAAGGCTTTCATCAAGGTATCGTTCTTTACATCTTTCAACGCCAGCAACAGATCGCCTTTCATAAAAGCGGCATTGCCTTGTGCAATTTGCACCGCGGTTTCTATAAAAGGTTTAGGCAAAGAATCATCCAGATTTTGTTTTGCAGCAATGAACAATGCAGGAATCGATTGCTCCGTAGCAATCAAGTCTTTCACGCGTTCTTCCAGCGGTGCAAAATTTCGTTTTACATAAATACTTACATCTACCGCACCGGCGTAGGTCATCGGGTTGTGCGAGTAGCTCTTCATGTTTTCAAACGTAAATATTTCGCCACCAATGGCAGAGCGAAGTATGCGGTAGTCGTACCAATCTTTATCGCTAAGCTTCGTTGTATCTAATTGCCCAAGCTTATCCTGAAAGCTGTGCAACCGGCTCAACTCTTTATCCAGTGAGGCTTTGCTGTAATCGGTAGTTTTACCATCGTATTCATGAAAGCCAAGATTCACCGCCTGTAAAGGACGCCAGGCTAAGTATCCATTGATATAATCGCTGGATAATTTACTGAAGGAAGCTGTATCTGACGATGCTGTTTCTTTATTCTCAGTTGATGAATTGTTGCAGGCAAAAAACAGGAGCATACCGCCCAAAATGTAAAATGCAAATTTCATAGCCGAAGTTTCTGTGCGAGGTAAAGATAAAAGAAAGAAGCAACGCGATAGAAGGTTGTTTGTTCAAAAGTAAAATGAGCCCAGTTCTGTCTGAATTGAGCTCATTTCTTTTCGAAGTGGGCTCAATTCTTTCCAAAG
>CAZZZH010000263.1:0-6254 GCA_964658445.1 Ilyomonas sp. | reverse complement strand
CTGTAAATATTTTCGTACTCTTTCCGGGTCGTTCACACCTGCCAGTTCAATATTAATTCTTGCTTTAGACGGATCGGGATTAATATTGGGCGAAGCCACACCAAAGCGGTCTATACGTGTGCGCAGTATGTTCGTCGTATTATTAAAAGCAAGTGTAGCCTGTGTTTGCAGGTAATCTAATACATCGCTGTTAGAGGCATTGGCCTTTATCTTGCCATTGCTGCGCGCAATAAAGAAGGGAGGGAGGCTTGCATTCTTGCCCGCCGCTTTCTGGTATTCTTCATTGAACAAATTAATAAGGCTCTCTCCACCATTGGCTTTGCGGGCAACAGCATTGTTCAGTGCCGTATTGAATTGTGCGTCTTTTGTATAGTTGGCTAACGAACGGATCAATCCATCCAAACCTACTTCCATGGTTACACTCATGCCGCCTTGCAGGTCAAGACCCAGCATCAGTTCTTTGTCTTTTGCACTTTTATAAGTCGTGAGCCCGAAAGGACCGATGTTGGTGCCTTTGGTACTGTCGAGCAGGTAAGTAAGCCGTTGTTTTTGAAGCGTTGCCAGGCTGTCTTTGTATATAGCTTGTTTGGCTTTATCGCCAGGATATTTTTGTTCCGGTGTGCCAAAATTAGCTTTCACCCATGAAGCGGCACGGTCAGACATTGTGCTTTCGTGGCTGTGAACCATCCAAGTAAAAGATAGCTGATACAGGCAAATAAGAACAAGAGCAATCGTAAAGAAACGCACCAAACCTTTCAGTTGCATATTAGAGTATTGGTTAACTTAATTTTTTTTAGCGAGGCGCAAAGATAGGGGATTGGGTATAATAAAGAATTGTGAAATGGGAACCGGGAAAAGGCAAAAACTATCCTGTCAAAAACAAGTGGGATAAGAGTTTGAGCCACAAGATTCAACACAACGTAACCCGGTTTTTTATTTCGCAACCCATCTCTTTATTTGCCATGTTGGTAAGTAGTTCCAGCGATTTTCGTTTCACATATCTCCCAAACACAAATACTTAATCGTAAGATATTCGTCCATCCCATAACGGCTGCCTTCCCTGCCATAACCACTTTGCTTTACGCCACCGAATGGTGCCTCGGCATGCGAAATCAAGCCTTCATTAATGCCAATCATTCCGTATTGCAGTTGCTCTGCCACACGCCAGGCTTTACTGATGTTAAGGGTAAAAAAGTAAGCCGCCAGTCCGCATTCCGTGTCGTTTGCAAGCGCGATAGCCTCTTCTTCCGTATCGAAAAGATAAAAAGCCGAAACCGGTCCGAAAATTTCTTCCCTGCTCAAAGCCATCTCTTTTGTGCAGCGAGTGATGATGGTAGGCGGAAAGAATAAATTGCCTTTCTCATCCTTCTTCCCACCCAATACAATCTGAGCGCCTTTATCAACCGCATCTTTCATCAGCCGTACTACTTTTTGGATAGCAGCTTCGTTAATCAGTGGTCCGATCTGGATAGTATCATCCATACCATTGCCAACGTGTAGCGCCTTTACTTCTTCACTATATTTTTCTATAAAAGAAGAGTAGATGTTTCTCTGCACCAGGATGCGGTTAGCCGAAACGCAGGTCTGGCCCGCATTGCGGTATTTACTCGCCATTGCACCTTTTACAGCAACTGCCAGCTCAGCATCATCGAACACAATGACCGGTGCGTTGCCGCCCAACTCTAAAGACATTTTCTTTACGGTTGACGAAGACTGCTGCATCAAGATTCTTCCCACGTCCGTAGAGCCGGTAAACGATACTTTGGCAACGGATGGATGTGTGGTTAATACCTTACCAACTTCAACCGCCTGTAGGGTGGGGATTACATTGAAAACTCCCTCTGGCACACCAGCTTCGATAGCTAACTGTGCAAGAGCCAGCGCGCACAGCGGCGTTTCTTCAGCGGGCTTTAGCACAACGGTACAACCTGCAGCCAGCGCGGGTGCTATCTTTCGCGTTATCATAGCAATGGGGAAGTTCCATGGAGTAATGGCGGCTACCACACCGATGGGTTGCTTCAGCGTGAGCAATCTCTTGTTTGCCGCAGGCGATGGAATGACGTCTCCATACACACGCCTCGCTTCTTCGGCAAACCATTCAATGAACGATGCGCCGTATTCTACTTCGCCTTTGGCTTCAGCCAACGGTTTGCCTTGCTCTGACGTTAATATTTGTGCCAGGTCATTTTTATTTGCGATCAATAAATCAAACCATTTGCGCAGGATGAACGAACGGCTTTTTGCCGTTTCACCACTCCACTTTTTAAAAGCATTGGTCGCTGCTTCAATGGCATTATTGGTTTCCTCAATACCTGCATTAGCAACGTGGCAAATAACAGAACCGTCTGCCGGGTTTAGCACTTCAAATGTTTTTCCCGAAGCAGCATCTCTCCATTGGTTATTGATGAAAATCTGTGTTTGCAACAGTGGTGTATGGCTTAGCTGCATGGCAATTGTTTTTGTAAAAATAAAAAGGATTAGGGCTGTTAAAAGGTTATGATTTGATTATGCCTCGTTACTGCCGGCTGCCCTACCTTCGCCTCATTTATACTTCTCATTCATTAATATGAAATACCGGCTTACTGCTTTTTTTATCTTCCTTTTTGTAATGGCAAATGCGCAGGACAGCAGCCACATCAGCGCTGCCAATATGCGGTTGCTGTATCCTGTGTTGTGGCAACAGACTGCTTCTGAATATCGTGCCTTGTGCTACCAAGCTTACAACACCGCTTCGCTGCGCCTGCAACAACTGCCGCGAAAGACAAGACATAAAAAAAACCTTGCCATCATTACCGATATTGATGAAACCTTGCTGGACAATAGTTACATGCAGGCGCAACTGATAAAAAACAATGCGTCTTATTCCGAAACATTCTGGAAGCAATGGGTAAATAAATCGGCTGCCACTACGGTGCCGGGTGCTGTTGAGTTTTTGCAAATGGCAAGCCGGAAAGGCATCCATATTTTTTATATCAGCAACAGAGATACAGCTTCCGTTGCAGCAACCTTGATTAACCTGAAGCAATATCATTTCCCCAACGCCGATACGGCTCATCTCTTGTTCAGAACTACCACTTCATCTAAAGAAACAAGGCGGCAAACCGTGATGCAAAAGTATAATGTTCTGATGCTGCTGGGCGATAACCTGGCTGATTTTACCGCTTTATTTGAACAAAGAAATATAGAAGACCGCTTTGCCGAAACTGACAAAGATAAAGAGCAATGGGGCAAGCGGTTTATTGTTTTACCCAACCCGGTTTATGGAGATTGGGAAGGTGCATTTTATAATAATCAGCACGGGCTTACAGAAGCGCAAAAGCAAACCGTTCTGTTGCAACTGCTCAAAGGCTTTATGCCCTGAAAGCCGCTACCAGCTTACTAAAGACGTAAGCGCATAGCGAATATTCCGGTAGCCCATCATATCTACTTTTACGCTGCCTACTTTTATCGGGCTTTCAATGCGCAGGGGAATGTGGTTGGCATCGTCGCTCACCCACACCGTCATCTTTTCTCCACCTTCAAAGATGGTTCCTTTCACCAGCAAGGGTTTGAATTTAATACTGCGAAACTTGCCATATTTGGTCTTGATGGTTTCTTTACCAAGATAACGGATGTGCAGGTTATACACTTCATTGTCCAAAAACATATTGAACGGTATCAGGTCGTTTACTTTATAACTATCAAAGTTGATGTTGCGGGCATAATACACGGCGCTCATTACATCTTGTATACAGTTGGGAACCTTATAAGTGCCGGCTGTAGAAACGGCTATATTGGTCTGCTGGTTAAAGGTTACATTTTCGTACTTTTTATAGCCGCCCTCATCTATCCTTCTAATAAATTTGTAAGGCTGAAGCGTAGCCGTATCGAAGAAAGACTCATAGCGGTCGCGCACTTTAAATATCCAGTCGTAACTGCTGTTGCTGGTACCGGTGCCTACTACATGGTAAACGGGCACACTGCCCAAACTTTCTAAAGTAGTATTGAACGAAGCCGTGCCTGCATTTACATAAATGCCGGCTACGTTGTAAAAGATAGTATAGGTAAGAATTTCGCCGGCTTTAAATGCGTGGTTTCTGACGCTGCAAAAATCATCGCCTGCCGTAAGGCGCGCACTGGCTAAGGTTAGTAAAAGGAACAATACAATTTTTCTCACGCTTTATTTGTTTCTGAAAATTTTTATGCCCGTCAAAAATAAACTCCCGGCAATTGCTGGCAGTATTAAATTAATCAACCAGATAAACGCTGCTGAAAATACAATGCCAGCCGTATTGGCGCTTAATAAACCAAACAACTGGCGGCTTACTTCTCCTCTCACGCCCAGTTCTGCAATGTTGGGTACCGATGGCAAGGCAGACAAAACCAGGAGTAGCACGGCTATGGCAAATGCTGCCTGGCCTTCATTCATCTGCACGCCAAACAGCTTGAATACGAGAAGGTATTGAACAATAAATACGCTGTATCGTAAAAGGGAAAGCCATAAAATTTGTGTTAATTGTGGCAAGCCAAATGTTTCAAGACCTTGTACAAAGATGATGTGCTTTTGGATAAACGGAATTTTTTCGAACCATTTGGTAAACCAGGAAATCTGGAAATAAATAAGTGCAAACACCACGATGGCGACTATAATGGCATACAGCAAACCATTAAACCAGATAAACGATAACGCCGAGCCGGAAGCTGCCGCGCTTATCAGCAAAGGTTTTAAATACAGCAACCCTGCTGCGCCCGCCACCAGCGTGATGAGAAGCTGGCTAATGCTGCCAATAACATTTAATGACAGTGACCGCAGCCGGTTTCCCTCGTGCATATATACGGTACGCCCGGCATACTCGGCCGCTGCCGTAGGGATAAACATAGAAAACGATAACCCCGAAAAAATAGCCTTGCACGCCGTAAGCAACGATACAGGCTGCACCGGCTTCATCAGCCGTTGCCATTTCAGGGCTTCAAGAGTCCAGTTTACAATCATCAGCACCAAAACCAGGCATACATACCACTTGTTATTAGCCTTAAACGCATTTGCCAGCACCACTTGTATTTGTTGCCAGGTATATTGCTGCTGTATTTTATTGACAATAGAAAAAGACAGCACGGCAAACAACAACGGCCCAACCACATAGTTCAATACCTTTTTATGCTTATCCTTCAACTCTATTTTTTTCAAACGTACTGTAAAAATAGTTGCTGCCTTGTCGTAGCTCATTTATTACTTTCACATGGCAATGAGAAAAGAAGAAATCATTTTGGGCATCGACCCCGGAACCGTGATGATGGGTTATGCCATAGTAACCGTGCACGCTAATAAACCCAAGCTTCTAACAATGGATGTGCTGAAGCTAAGCGGGCAAAAAGACATTTACCTGCGATTGCAGATGATACACCAGAAAGTGGTTGAATTAATACAGCAATACCACCCCACCACCTTTGCAATCGAAGCGCCTTTCTTTGGAAAAAATGTACAAAGCATGCTGAAGTTGGGGCGAGCACAAGGCGTAGCTATTGCGGCAGCTATGCAGAGCTCGCTCGCCGTAACCGAGTATGCTCCGCGAAAAGTGAAGCAGTCGGTAACGGGCAATGGCAATGCCAGCAAAGACCAGGTGTGGAAGATGCTGCAACAGTCGCTGCAACTAACCGAAGAGCCGGCTTATTTCGATGCTACCGATGCGCTGGCGGTAGCGCTTTGTCATTATTATCAAACCTCGTCGGTGCTGGCTTCCGGCGGCGCTAAGCCGTTTACCAACTGGGGAGATTTTATAAAGAAAAATGAAGAGCGGTTGCTGAAGAAGTAATCATCTGCTTTGTTTCTCCGAAATAAATTTTCGGTAATGTCTCAGTTTGAAATTTGATGCTTGACCGGAATAACCATCCGGTTTTTTTATGCCCTAATGTAAGGGCAAGCTAAATGAGATGGCATTGTGCTTGAAGTAACAAAATAGCAAGCCTATGTTATGACAACCAAAGAACAATTTGAAGACTTAAAAAAGACATTTATTGAGGAAACTCAAAAGCATATTGCAGACATCAACGCTTTGTCTTTCGAGCAGTTTAATTCTGATTTATCTATATTTTTCAGGTCTAACAACCGGGATAAAGCTTTGCAGACTGAATCGAATCTATTTAGAACTATGCTTGATAAGCGTTTGTTACAACTCAACAGCAAAATAGGAAAGAAATAATGACTAAATTTCAAACTGAGACACTACCAAATTTTCGGGTTGATGAATTAGGTTTTGAAACTATACAGTTCTGAG
>CAZZZH010000262.1:0-6280 GCA_964658445.1 Ilyomonas sp. | reverse complement strand
GTTACTTCCAGCAGGGTTTGCTTAGTCTGTATTTCATCGTTCAGCAAAGTTAGTTGTCTTACATTTCGTTTTGTTTTTTTAGCATAGACATATAAGAGTATAGCACTAGCAAGGCATAAAGTAAAAAGGACGCTGGCAATCCAAAGAAAAGCAGCTTTCATTTCGTTGTCTTTCTCCAGCAACGTCAGGTTGTATTTCGATTGCATGAGCTTCATCTGGTCAAACAGGTTCGAACCGCCGGCAGTTCTTGCGTTCTTTACATACTCCTCTTTCAACTGCACATAATGGGTTAAATAAGTCAGTGCTTCTGCTGGCTGTTGCGCCCCTGCTTTGTAACGGCTCATCAGGTAGTTCCACTGCATAGAAACATAGCTGTTAGAGATGGTATCTGTTCCTGCTTTTATGTCTTTTAATGTTTTATATAAGGAAGCTATGTTGCCGTCTTCGTAATACATTTCTGCAAGGTGAGTCTGCGTTATCAACGCATTTTCTGTGGCATAGCCAGGCTGCTCGTTTATACTGATGCTTTGTTTGAATAAAGTTTCGGCTTCTGTATAGCGATGCCCTAAAACATAAGCCTGGCCTAAGTTTCCATACACTACGCCTAATGCAAGACGGCAAAATTTCTGTTGTTGCGGCTGTAGTAGAGAAGCATCCTGAATATCTAATATTGCGGTGTCAAAGCAAGCAATTGCACTGTCTTTATTTTTATCTTTTAAAAACGCAATGCCCATATTATCCATTACGCCCTGGTTGCTCATTAAACGTTCATAAGTACGGTTAGCACCGCTTACATCTACCAAAAGTTGTCGGTAATAAAAAATGGCTTTAGCATAATCACCTTCTTCATATAAAAACATAGAAAGTCTGCGGTACAAGTCTTCATTAAGAGCCGAATCCTGCGCTTTGTTGGCTTCTGCCATGCCACTGAAGTAATAATAGTAGCAGTCTTTATACTGCTTCATTGAATAAAGTGCATCTGCCTTGTTGATGTTTGCCTTTACTCGTTCTCTTATCAATGTGTTCTTATACGCCGGGTTGTTTACAATGTGCAACATGCTGTCGGCATAAAGGTTTGCAGTATTATACTTCTGCATTTTTAAATAATACTGTGAAGCATAGTTATAATAATAAAGAGCTGACGAAGCGTCTAAATTCGTTGCACAATGGAACAACTTTGTTATTTCATCGAAGCCTTTCTGCGAATAATCATATTTTCGATAAACATCCTCGAAGCTGTTCCGTATCGATTGTGTTGAGGATACAGAAGGGAGACTGCTGTTGCATGATAAATAAATAAAGCTAAAAGCAATAAGCCAATGGATTTTTCTTATATGGATTCTCTTAAGCATAGCCGGTTCATTACAAGTACAGCATAAAAGTAACACTGAGCCTTTTATATAAGAACAGGTAAAGGATATCTTAAGCGAAAATTAATCCGTTTACAAGACTGGTAAAGTATTAAAACTGGAGTGTAAAGGCAGTGCCTTCGCCAACTGCGCTTTGCACCGCAATAGAGCCTTTATGAAGCTGCATGATCTGTTTACATAAACTTAAACCTATGCCGCTGCCGGTTTTTTTTGTGGTAAAAAAAGGGACAAAAATTTTATCCAGTACTTCCTTGTCCATGCCATTGCCATTATCTGAAACCTTAATGATAACTTTCTTGTTGCTGTTTAAAGTTCCTATCAAGGAAATAACCGGGTGAGGCTTGTCTTTTACAGCATCTATAGCATTGGTAACAAGGTTGATAAGCATTTGTTCTACAAGATTGATATCGGCTTCTAGTTGAAGAGAAGTGTCTTTTAAAATAATGTCGAGTTCTATATGTTTTGCTTCCAGTGTAGGCTCCATTAACTGATATAAATTTTCAAACACATCTCTTACATAAGCTGTCGTTAATGTTAGTGTTTGAATGCGGTTAAGGTTGCGATAAGTATCTACAAATTTCAACAGGTTTTCACTTCTCCGTCGTATAGTATCAATACCTGTTTGCAAGTCTTCTACCGAGCCATCGTTATTGGTGAGTTGTGGCAAAGCCTGGTGCAGCCTGTCTGTCATCATACCTGCTAAGGAAGAGATTGGTGCAATAGAGTTCATGATCTCGTGTGTAAGCACACGCAAAAGTTTCTGCCAGGCATTGTTCTCGGTCTCGTCCAGCGCTTCGTTGATGTTTTGAAAGGCAATCAGTTTATAGGTTCTGCCTTCCGTTTCAAAAGCGGTAGCCGACAATAAAATCTTAAGTGTTGTTCGTTCAGGATGCGCTTCTGTTATCAGCGTTTCGCCAGGGTTCAAATCAACTATCTGCGAAGTGAGGGCAGCTTCTTTTTTGTTCAGCGATTCTATTGTGCGCAGGTAAGGAATCTGCAATAAATTCTTAAGCGCTTCATTCATCCAGATCACTTTGCCATCTTCAATATCATACGAAAGAATGCCGGTATTTACCAGCTCTAACAGCTTTTGAAGGTATTGATACTGCGTTTCTTTTTCGCGCGAGATTTGTTTGAATGCAAGATTAATTTCATTAAAGCCATTACGCAATGGCTGCAGGCCGGCCGGCGCCAGCTTCACATTAAAATGTCTTGAAAAATCGCGGTAATGAATGGCTTCTACAAACTCTTCTACCTCTCGCTGCGCGCGTTTGTGATAGAGATAAAAATTGATGACTTGGATGATAACGACCGGCGACAGGATAAAGGCATAAACATATTCTTTACTTACAACAAAATACGATTCTGCACATAGTACTATGAAGAGAATAATGACGCGAAGAAGAATACTGAACTCGTACTTTTTAAATGTCATATTTTTCAAGTCTTCTGTAAAGGGCAGTTCGCGTCAAACCGAGTTCCTTTGCGGCTTTGGTGATGTTCCCACCGTGCTTTTCTATCACGCGCAGGATAGTGCTTTTCTCCAAGTGACTCAAGTTGCTTTCCCCATCTCCGGTCGGCAAAACCGGTTGTTGAGATTCGATAGGAGAGAAGATAATGTCTCTGCCCTGAAGCACTTCTCCCTCGCTCATAATTACGGCTCGCTCAATGGTGTATTGCAGCTCGCGCACATTGCCGGGGTAGTGATAGGATTCTAGTTTATCGACCGCAAGCCGGTCAAATTCTATAGACGGCTTCATGTATTTAGAGGCATAAATGTTGGCAAAATGTTTTGCCAGCATCAGGATGTCTTCTTTGCGCTTACGCAATGGCGGCACCGTTATTTCAACGGTGTTGATGCGATAGATTAAATCTTTTCGAAAGCGGTTCTCGTTAGACAGGTCAGCAAGTGTAACGTTCGTTGCACACACCAGCCTGATGTCGATTGGCATTGCCTGATTAGAACCTAATCTGGTTACCATTCTGTTTTGCAAAACGGTCAGCAGTTTCGCTTGTTGCGTAAGTGAGATGTTGCCAATTTCATCTAAGAATAAAGTGCCGCCGTTAGCCGATTCAAAACGGCCTTCTCGGTCTTCACGCGCATCGGTAAAAGCGCCTTTTTTGTGACCAAATAATTCACTTTCAAACAAGCTGTCGGTCAGTGCGCCCACGTCTACTTTTACATAAGGATTTTTAGTGCGTAAGGATTTTTGATGAATAGCTTTTGCAATCAAATCCTTACCAGTTCCATTCTCGCCCAATATCAAAATATTGGCATCTGTAGGAGCAATTTTAGAAATCTTATAAAAGATGTCCTGCATCAGTTCGCTTTCGCCAAGCAGCTCGGTACCAATAATGCTGTCTTTGCTGTTGCGAGCCTCGGTGCGTTGTTGCTTATTGTTTTTTTCTAAAGCGTCTTCTACGGTTGATATCAGCTTGTCATTGTGCCAGGGCTTTACCATAAAGTCGAACGCGCCTTCTTTCAGCGAGCGAACGGCAAGGTCAATATCGGCATATGCTGTAATCATTATCACCTGTAGCGAAGGCTTTATTGTTTTCACTCGTTTCAGCCAGTACAAACCTTCATTGCCGGTATTGATACTCGACTTAAAGTTCATGTCGAGCAACATCAAATCGAAATTGTTTTCTTTTAATAAAGCAGGAATGTTTTCCGGGCTCTTTTCTACTACAATTTTCTGCACCTCATTTTTCAGTAACATACGCACGGCTATCAGTACATCCGGGTCATCATCAACAGCCAGTATTGAACATTTTTTTAAACTCATAAGTAAAGAGGTATTACACAAGAAATTTAATAATACTTTCCCTATATAACGCACAAACTTAATAAAAGGTTACAAATAAGCTGCAAGCCTTTGCTGGCAAAGGGAAGAAAGGTAAAAGATAAGAGGTGTACGGTTGAAAATTGTTCACGTACTGCTTGCTGTTACCTTAATTTTTTTTGTAGATAAATGAATATTTTAAACTGAATAAATCTCTGTTTTTGCTGTACAAACTCAATGCTGGCAGGCTGTCCCGTTGTATTTCGTCTCTGCTGTTATACAAAATCAAAGCGCTGGGATGCGAGGCAATATATTGGTCTACACTATCCTTGTTTTGGAAAATGGGGATATTGTTTTTTGTGTAGAAAACAAAGGCATCGTTCATGTCTTTATATGCAATAATATTATCGGATGAACGAAGCAATAACTCATGTTTTTTCATCGCTGTCAAGCTATCGAGTGCCGGGTAAAGCCAGGCGAAAACCAGTACGGTTGCTGCCATATAAGTGTAGCCAATTGTCAGTAATGCTTTCGATATATTTTGCCTGGCAAACCACAATGCCAAAGCACCACCAATAGATAAAATAAGAAGTGGAAAAGCAATCCAGCTTACCTGGTTCATGGGCTCGGTATTGATAGCCCAAATATAAATGCCCAACGGTATGAACATAGTTAGAATACAAATAACCAATAGCTCTGATTTTATTTTTTTAAACGACAGTTCAGCCAAGCGTTGGTCTATCCAAATGCCAAGCATGATGGCGAAAAAAGGATAAGCAGGCGTAGTATAATTTAGCAGCCTGGTACTGGAGAAAAAATAAAAAATTATTACACACGAGAAAGCTAGTAAACAGAATAACAACAGATGATTTTCTTTTCTTTTTTGCCACACAAATTTTCCCGCACGGATAAAGAAAAAAGAAAACGGGAACATGCCAAGAATGACAAATAAAAAGGTAATGATAAAAGGACCGCCATGATTGTCAACCGGCTCATCAAAGCGCCCAACATTATGCTGAAGAAAAAAGCCTTTTGTCCACTCACCATGGGTTTGCACATGAACTAAATAATACCACGGAAGAGCAACGGCAGCCATGATTGCAACACCCGTCCAGGGTTGCAATCGTATAATGTTTTTCCAGGTAAAATTTTTAGTGAAAATCAGGTATAAAAAAATGGTTAGCGCCGGTAGTACAATGCCTACCGGTCCTTTGGCAAAAAAGCCTAAGCCTAACAGCACATACATCAACGCAAACCATCGGAAACGCTGGCCGGTAAAGCCTTCCCAGAAACAATAAAGCGATAGCACATGGCAAAAAATAAGGTAAGGATCGGGCGTTGCCAGGCGAAATTGAATGATGGTGTGCATAGACGATAAAAGGATAAACGCACTCCACCAAGCAGCATGGGCACCAGCGTGCTTTTTTACAAATAAAAAGGTAGAGATAACAACCAACAAACCACATACGGCAGAGAAGAATCGTGCACTGCCTTCATTAACTCCAAATATCCGATATGCGGTCATCATTGCATAGTATTCTAATGCCGGCTTATCGGTGCGAAGTTCTCCATTAAAGACAGGCGTTATCTTATCGTTGCTCTTCATCATTTCGCGTGCGCATTCACTATTGCGGGCTTCTGCTACCTGAAAAACAGAAGTGCCGCCGAGACGGATAAACAGCAGTAAAACAGAGAGAACAACGACAAGTGAAAGCTGGCTGATTTTCATGAAGCAAAGAAAGGATAAGCTTACTAAAAAATGGTTAGTGATGCAGGCGGAATTTCTTAATTAAAAATGTGCTTTAAAGTACTTTATAGGAAACACATATTGGCAGTACACGATTTTTCATCTACACTTTCATTACTTATTCTTATTTCAATTATTAAAAATACTACTAGGTAAAATCAGCGTCCATTGGTTGGGTTGATCGCCCGTAAGTTTATAATCTAATAAATGGCTGTAACGCAGTCCCAGTGTGATGTTCTGCTGATTCCACCACTTAGTATCAAGATATACTTCCGTGCCGAAAGATTTTACATCATACTGATAGTATCGGTCGTTGATTGTGCCTTGTAAGCGGTTATAATCGAAGAAAAAGTTTGCGCGAATTCGTCTAAAATAGATAA
>CAZZZH010000261.1:0-6316 GCA_964658445.1 Ilyomonas sp. | reverse complement strand
ATTGAAGATGAATTTGACATTCATTTATCTGCCGTAAAAAAAAGCGAGCGGGTGTATAAAAGTGTTTTGAAGTTGGATAAAAACTTTCATGTTTATATCCATGGCAGAAAAGACCTAATAGAGCGTGGCTATGATGAAATGAAGGAGAAAAACTTTTATAAGCTTTACTTTGATGAAGAATCGTAGATAAGGTAATAGTTAATTGAGGCTTTGAACAAGTCAACCAATTTTAAAATTTAAAAATGCTAAGAATGAAAAATATAATCTGTAAATACCTGTTAGTAGCGAGCTTTGTTCTGTCGTTTGTTTTTGCCAATGCACAAAACGAAGGTGCGCAAACGTATTATCGAATCACGTTGTATCATTATAAAGACACGATGCAGGAACAAGTGATTGATAACTATTTGCAGAATGCTTTACTGCCGTCTCTACACCGAATGAATATAAAAAACGTAGGTGTTTTTAAAGCACTTGCGAACGACACTTCGGCAAACAAAACGATGTACGTGTTGGTGCCTGTTCATTCTCTGAATGACGTAACGGGCATGGATGCCAAGCTCAATGCTGACAAGGATTACAGCAAAGCAGGCAGCCTCTATCTTACCGCCCCTTACGATACAGCGCCGTATACCAGAATGGAAACAATTCTGTTAAAGGCATTTCCTTTGGCGCCAACTATACAGCAACCTCATTTAAGCTCTCCACACAAAGATCGAGTGTATGAATTACGCAGCTATGAAGGCGCTACCGAACAACTTCATGCCAGCAAAGTGAAGATGTTTAACACCGGAGATGAAGTAGGAATTTTTAAGAAACTTAACTTTAATGCTGTGTTTTATGCAGAAGTGATTGCCGGCAGCCACATGCCTAACCTGATGTACATGACCACGTTTGAAAACATGGCTGACCGCGAGGCGAAATGGAAAGAATTTATGAATGATGATGCGTTCAAAAAATTGTTAGCCATGCCGGAGTATCAGCACAATGTTTCTAAAGCGGATATTATTTTTCTGCGGCCAACAGATTATTCTGATTTGTAAAAGCGTTTTTAAGTAAGCTAACGCAATGGTACGCAAGTTGCTTTTTTATCTTTCAAACGCTGTAACATGATACGCAAATTAAAATCGGGCGAATACCGCATTTACTCGCGTAAGAAAGACCCGAAAACCGGCAAGCGCCGCAATCTCGGCACTTTTGCCACGATAGAAGCAGCAAAGAAACATGAGCAGGAAATACAAGCTTTTAAGCATAGCTGATACAACTGAAGCTACTCGGCTACAGCTGCGCTCATAATGGTTATGGACAAGCTGTCTGCGCTTTTGGGAAGATGATAGCGCAGCCGGAAATCTTTACGGCTATTTGGCAGGACCACATCGTTTATTACATCTTCATGCTCCTCCAGACGTTGCCCATCTTTATCGAAGCTTAAGAGCTTCAAGCGAATTTCTTTATAGCTGCAAACGGTAGCGGAGTTGATGACGGCGCCTTTTATTACGGTGCTTCCCAGCCAGTTTTTCTTGCTGCCGGCAGATACTTGTAAAAAGGAAAGTGGCTTCTGTTTTTCTACATCAGATAAAGATGTTTTTTGTTTGTCATAACTACTTTTATCGCTCTTGCTCATGGTGTCGCTTCCGCAGGCAGAGAACAAGCAAAGACAGATGAAGATGGCTAACAACTTTTGCATAACAGAAATTGAAAACAAAAAAAGAACTTCTTTATAACGATGTTATCGTTAAAAAATTTTATTGGCGGCAAAGGGTGACTATGCTTCCTGCCCTATCCATACAGCACCACCAATGCTGCTGCGGCTGGCGCCGGTAACGGTTTGCACCACTGTATTTTCTTCGCGCCAGCGCAATAAACCCAGGAGCGCCATGATGATGGCTTCTTTATAATTGACTACTTCTGCATCAGGCACTACAAGGCTAAAACCCAGTGGCAGCAAGGCTTCGCGTAAATGATTTACGAGAAATGTATTGAACGCGCCACCACCAGTTACCAGCAATTTTTTGTTACTGATGGATATTTGATTGCTAACTAATTGAAGCGAAGCTGTTATCTGCTGAACCAGGTGTTCGCTATACGTTCGCAACGCATCTGCTGTGCTGATTTGCCCATAGCTTTCAATGATAGGAAGAACCGTTTCTATACCAAAGCTATTGTCGAGCGATTTAGGAAATGGCAGTGTATAATAGTCTAATGCATTCAGGTTTTCGAGCAAGCCATCATGTACTGTTCCGGTGCCTGCCATCGCGCCACCAGCATCGTACGGCTTGCCTTCTTTAGCCGACAGCAAATTCATTATTTTATTTGCCGGGCTTATATCAAATGCTATGTAATCATTACCTGTTTTGCAGGTGATATTGGCAATGCCGCCGAGGTTCAGAAGCACATCATAGTTTGCAAACAATAACTTCTCTCCTACCGGTACGATTGGCGCACCCTGCCCGCCAAGGGCAACATCTAAAGCGCGCAAATCGCTCACGACATTGATGCCGGTAATCGCAGCAATGTCAGCACCAGAACCAATTTGAGCGGTAAAGCCATTCTCCGGTGCATGAAACACCGTGTGCCCATGTGAAGCAATGAGCTGCACCTGGTGATATAAATCGAAGGCTTGAATAAATGCATTGATTTGCCCGCCGATGAACCTGCCATAAGCGCTGTGAAGCTGGAGATAATCATATGCAGAAAGGCTAGTTGCCTGCTGCAGTTTTCGTTGCCATTCCTCGCTATATTCATACGTTTGGGCAGCTATAATTTCGTAGTTCCACACTCCCCTGTTTTCTTCGAACGAAACAAAAGCAATGTCAAGCCCGTCGAGCGAAGAACCACTCATAACACCAATTGCGCGATACACCATTTTCTTTTATTTATTGCAAAGCAAAGTAATGATTATCGTTTTTGCATCAGTAGTATTTATGAATCTTACATATGCAATCGCAATTGATAAATCAATTTACTTTGGCGCATGAAGTCTGCCTTACTCAAGCTGAATCTGGCTATCTTTCTCTGGGGTTTTACGGGCGTTTTGGGCAGGGTAATTACCTTGAACGAAGGTTTGCTGGTTTGGTGGCGGTTGCTGATAACAGTAGGCGCAGTTTGGACACTTAGTTTATTTAATAAAAACAAGCAGCTTATTCAAAGAAAAGAAGCTTTCATCATCGGTAGTATTGGTGGTGTGCTGGCGCTTCACTGGCTTTGTTTTTATGGCAGTATCAAATATGCAAACGTGTCGGTAGCACTCACTTGTATGTCGACCACAGGCTTGTTTACCGCGCTGCTAGAGCCTCTTTTTTTCAAACGACGAATCAGTGTTTTCGAAGTACTGTTAGGCTTAATGGCATTGGGCGGCATTGGACTGATTTATCTTTCCAATCTTAATTTTTCAACCGGTATTTATATTGGGCTGGCGGCGGCTCTTCTGGTTGTGATTGTTTCTATTTTAAATAAAAATGTGGTAAACAATTACGACCCAAAAACCATGACGCGTTACCAGCTTACAGGCGCTTTCATCTTTCTTTCTTTACTAATGCCTTTGTATAATTATTTCTTCCCGGCACCTTCGCTATTGCCATCGAAACAAGACTGGATCTGGTTGCTGATATTAAGCCTGCTTTGCACCGTATTTACTTATGGCTTATACTTAGATGCCCTGAAAAAAGTAAGCGCATTTACCATGAACCTAACGACTACTTTGGAGCCGGTTTATGGCATTGCACTCGCGTTTATTATCTATCATGAAAACAAAGATTTCGGTTATACATTTTATATCGGACTGGCTTTAATCGTTGCTGCAGTTGCTATCCAATTGCTAAAAACAATAAAAGAAAACAGAAAAGCTGAAAGCCTTGTTCCCGGCGAGATGTAGCCATTTTCATCATGACAATACAAAAACATGAAAGTTGATTATAAAGCCATCTCGCTGCCTTTTGAATACCCGTTCACCATCTCGGGCGGACGTACCAAAACGCATCAGCCATCGCTGCTGGTATCGTTGTCGTTAGGCAATTATACCGGCTTTGGTGAAGCGCCTGCCATTATGTATTACAACATTACGGTTGAGCAAATGATTGATGACCTGGAGCGAAATAAAAAGATGATTGAAAAGTTTGCGCTTACTGAGCCGGAGCGATATTGGCATTACCTACATCATCTTATTCCCGACGATCCATTTCTTGTTTGTGCACTTGATATTGCTTGTTGGGATTTAATGGGGAAAATGAAGAAACAGCCGTTGTATAAATTGTGGAATACACATTGGAATAACACACCTCTAACCGATTACACTATTGGCTTAGACACGATAGATAACATGGTAAAAAAGATGAAGGCAAAGCCATGGCCGATTTATAAAATAAAGCTTGGGCAGCCCGATGACATTGAGATTATAACAGCGCTTCGCCAGCATACGGATGCGGTATTTCGCGTAGATGCCAATGCGGGCTGGACGCTGGAAGAAGCGGTGCAAAAGATACCCGTGTTGCAGGCGATGAGCGTTGAGTTTATAGAACAGCCATTAGCCAAAGATGCCTGGGAAGACATGAAAGTTTTGTATGAACAATCTGCGTTGCCGCTAATAGCTGATGAAGCTTGTGTGTTTGAAAAAGACGTAGAGAAATGTGCCGGTCATTTTCATGGCATCAATATCAAACTCACCAAATGCAGCGGCATTACACCTGCCTTGCGCATGATAAAAAAAGCGAGGGAACTGAACCTGAAAGTGATGGTCGGTAGCATGAATGAAAGTACGGTTGGCTCGGCTGCCATCGCTCATTTTCTACCCCAAATCGATTATGTAGATATGGATGGACCGCTGTTGCTGAGTGATGATATTGCTACAGGATTGGTATATAATTTCGGAAAGATAAACGTAAGTGAGAAAGCGGGTTTAGGAGTTGAATTAATTTAAAAAAACACCCATCACTTATCTTCTGTAAACAAATAAAGCAGTTGCAAAAAGTTTACTGCTCTCTTCATCAAATGAATTCAGCTGTCAATAAACTTACTCAACACTTACTAAATAATAGTTCTTCTTTCCTTTCTGAACCAGGATGTATTTATCGTGTAGCAACTTGCTTTTATCGATCATCATTTGCACGTTTTCTATCTTCTTCCGGTTTAGACTTACACCGCCGCCCAATAATGTTTTTCTCGCTTCGCCTTTGCTGGGAAAAACAGTGGTTTCCGCAAGAAAACTAACCACATCAATACCTACTTCCAGCTTGCTTTTGGCAAACGAAAATTTGGTTACACCTTCCATCGCTTCAAGGTCTTCGGCAGATAAATTTTCGGCGGGCGCTGTAGCATTTGCAAAAAGTTTTTCTGTGGTAAGTATTGCTTCGTTATATCCTTCTTCGCCATGCACAAAAATGGTAAGCTCTTTAGCCAGCACCTTCTGCAAGCCACGCTCAGCCTCATTTGCAGCATGCTGATCAATGAGTTGATCTATGACTTCCTTCGATAAAAAGGTAAAGATCTTAATCCATTTCTCTGCATCATCGTCAGCCGCATTTAGCCAGAACTGATAGAACTGGTAAGGCGATGTTTTGGTTGCATCCAGCCAAACATTTCCCTTCTCCGATTTACCAAACTTTCCGCCGTCGCTTTTGGTTAGTAACGGGCAGGTAAAAGCAAACGCTTCGCCACCGGCTTTGCGGCGGATAAGTTCGGTTCCAGTGGTGATATTTCCCCATTGGTCGCTGCCTCCCATTTGTAATTTGCAATGTTTATGTTGGTATAGCCAATAGAAATCATAACCCTGGATTAACTGGTACGTAAACTCGGTGAAAGAGATGCCGCTATCTCCATCCAGCCGTTTTTTCACGCTGTCTTTTGCCATCATATAGTTGACGCTGATGTGCTTGCCCACATCCCGGATAAAGGAAAGAAAATCCATTTCTTTAAACCATTCGTAGTTGTTCACCATCACCGCTGCGTTGGGCTTGCTGTCATCAAAATCCAAGAACTTTTCCAATTGCTTTCTTACACCGTCCTGGTTGCGTTGCAAAGTATTTTCATCAAGTAAATTCCGCTCTTCGCTTTTGCCGCTCGGGTCGCCAATCATGCCCGTAGCGCCGCCTACCAAGGCATAGGGTTTGTGCCCCGCTTTTTGCAAATGCACCAGCAATAAAATAGGCACCAGGCTGCCGATGTGAAGACTATCAGCTGTAGGGTCGAAACCGATGTAGCCGCTTGTCATTTCTTTATTTAATTGCTCTTCGGTTCCGGGCATGATATCTTGTATCAAACCACGCCAGCGCAGTTCTTCAATTAAATTCATCGTTCTAAAATTTGCCGCAAATGTAGGCAGAAG
>CAZZZH010000260.1:0-6351 GCA_964658445.1 Ilyomonas sp. | reverse complement strand
TTTTTTAAACGACATCAAAATAAGGGCTTAGAAAAACGGCGAATGGTGGAAATCATTCAATAAAAAGCCCTCCCTTTTGTCGTTATCAAAAGATAGCTCGTCTTTTTATATGTCGCTTTCCTCGCTTTTCTTCCATAGCTACCGGTTGTTAGTATAAATGCTTATGTTTTTTGTATAATTTTATGCCATTGCCCCGTTTTTTATTCACGTCTTAAATTGCTTTGTTATGAATGTTGCTGACCAGCAAGAGAACAAGGGACTGTACGACCCAGCGTTTGAGCACGACGCCTGTGGTATTGGGTTCGTTGCCAATATTAAGGGCAATAAATCGCACAAGATTATTTCGGATGCACTGACCGTACTGGAGAATATGGGACACCGCGGCGCGTGCGGTTGCGAGAGCAACACCGGCGATGGTGCAGGATTGATGCTGCAAATGCCACACGAGTTTTTCTTTGATGAATGCATTAAGCAAGGCATTCACCTTCCGTCGTATGGCAGGTATGGTGTGGGTGTAATTTTTTTTCCAAAAGATATTCGCCTGCGCGAAGAATGCCGTGATATTTTTAACCGCGCTGCCGATAAGCTGGGGCTGGAAATTCTCTCGTACCGCAGCGTGCCGGTAAACCCGGATGGTATTGGCTTTACGGCATTGAGCGCCGAACCGGAAATGGAGCAGGTGTTTATTGCCTGCCCAGACCATATTACCGATGCGGATGCTTTTGAACGCAAACTGTTTGTGCTGCGCAATCATGCCTCGCATACCATTTACAATACTGTACGAGTTCAAACCACCAGCTTTTATATTGCTTCCTTGTCTTACAAAACGGTGGTTTATAAAGGTCAGTTGACCAGCGACCAGGTGAGAGGTTATTTTCCGGATTTAAGCAACAAACGCGTGGTATCTGCTTTTGGATTGATTCATTCGCGTTTTGCTACCAATACATTTCCTTCGTGGAACCTCGCGCAGCCGTTCCGCTACATTGCCCACAATGGTGAAATCAATACACTGCAAGGCAATCTAAATTGGCTTCGAACCGGCGAAAAAAGTTTTGTTTCTTCCTTTTTTTCTAAAGAAGAAATGGACATGTTGCTGCCGGTAGTATTTAATAATCAGTCGGATTCAGCTTGCCTGGATAATGTGATTGAGCTGCTCACGCTGTGCGGACGTTCTTTACCACACGTGATGATGATGCTGATACCCGAAGCCTGGGATGGCAATGAGAAAATGGATGCGGTAAAGCAATCTTTTTATGAATACCATGCCTGCCTGACCGAACCATGGGACGGACCGGCTTCTATTTCCTTTACGAACGGCAAGGTGATTGGCGCTACGCTGGATAGAAACGGTTTGCGGCCCTCGCGCTACTGCGTTACTACAGACGACCGGGTCATTATGGCATCCGAAAGCGGCGTGCTACCTGTAAAACCAGAAATGGTAAAAGAGTTTGGCAGACTGCAACCGGGCAAGATGTTCGTGGTGGATATGGAACAGGGACGAATTATTTCTGATGACGAACTAAAGCAAACCATTTGCTCGCAAAAGCCTTACAGCGAATGGCTAAATAAATACAAAATCAGGCTGGAAGAACTGCCTGAACCCAGAGTGTCATTTACGCACCTGGAAAGCGACCAGATTTTTAAATATCAGAAAGCCTTTGGCTATACGACCGAGGATTTGGAAACTATTATTTCGCCAATGGCGATAGATGGCAAAGAACCGATCGGCTCGATGGGCACTGACACACCACTGGCAGTACTAAGTGATCAGCCGCAACATTTATCGAATTATTTTAAACAATTGTTTGCACAGGTAACCAACCCGCCAATTGACCCGATCCGTGAACGCATGATTATGTCGCTCGCCACCTTTGTCGGCAACAATGGGAACCTGCTAACGGAAGACCCATTGGCCTGTCATTGCGTAGCGCTGAAACATCCTATTTTAAATAACCACGAGCTGGAAAAGTTGCGCAGCATCGATACTGGCATTTTCCAGGCAAAAACATTACAGACCTACTTCCGCGCAAGTGGTGAAAAAGGCGCCATGCAGGCTGGGTTAGACAGACTTTGCCGCTACGCCGTAGATGCCGTGGAAGATGGCTTTGAAGTGCTTATACTCACCGATCGAGCAATTGACAGCGACCACGCTCCCATTCCATCTTTGTTAGCCGTTTCTGCTGTTCATCATCATCTCATCCGCAAAGGTTTGCGCGGGCAGGTTGGTCTCGTGGTAGAAGCCGGCGATGTGTGGGAAGTGCATCATTTTGCCTGCCTGATTGGTTTTGGGGCAACGGCTATTAATCCTTACTTAGCTTTATCTACCATTCGTGATATGAAGATTAGTGGCAAGCTGAGAACACAACTGGATGTGGAAGCTTTAAAAAAGAACTATGTAAAATCAGTGTGCGATGGCTTGCTGAAAGTGTTCTCGAAGATGGGTATTTCTACCTTCCAGAGCTACCAGGGCGCACAGATTTTTGAAATCATCGGCATTAATAAAGAAGTCGTAAACCGATATCTAACAGGCGCTACTTCGCGTATTGAAGGACTGGGTTTAGATGAGCTGGCGAGAGAAGCTTTGGCTAAACATTTCTTTGCGTTTGGTAAAAAAGAAACTTATTCTCATCTTCTTACAGAAGGTGGCGTTTATCAGTGGAAGCGCAAGGGCGAGTTTCATTTATTTAACCCGCAAACGATTCATTTGTTGCAGTATTCAACAAGAATGAACGATTACGGCATTTTCAAAAAATATTCAAAGCTGGTAAATGACCAGAGCGAGAAAGCGGTAACGCTGAGAAGCTTACTGGAATTGGTTCCTACGCGTCCTTCTATTTCGATTGATGAAGTAGAGCCAGCGGAAAAAATATACAAACGCTTCGCAACGGGAGCCATGAGCTTTGGCTCAATTTCGTGGGAAGCGCATACAACACTGGCGATTGCTATGAACCGGCTTGGCGGCAAAAGCAACACCGGCGAAGGTGGCGAAGATGAAGCACGCTACCAGCGAATGGACAACGGCGATTACAGAAGGTCGGCTATTAAGCAGGTAGCGTCTGCGCGCTTTGGCGTAACTAGTTATTATTTAAGCGAAGCCGATGAACTGCAAATAAAAATGGCACAAGGTGCTAAGCCTGGTGAAGGCGGGCAATTGCCGGGACATAAAGTAGACGACTGGATTGGTAAGACTCGACATTCAACGCCAGGTGTTGGATTGATATCGCCACCACCGCACCACGACATTTATTCGATAGAAGATTTGGCACAACTGATTTTTGATTTAAAGAATGCAAACCGTGCTGCACGTATTAATGTAAAGCTTGTGTCGAAAGCTGGTGTAGGAACGATTGCTGCCGGCGTTGCAAAAGCAAAAGCAGATGTGGTATTAATCTCTGGATTTGATGGAGGCACGGGCGCCTCGCCGATCTCATCCATTAAACATGCGGGCTTGCCGTGGGAATTAGGTTTGGCAGAAACACACCAGACATTGGTGAAAAATAAATTGCGCAGCCGCATTACAGTGCAGGCAGACGGGCAAATGAAGACCGGCAGAGACATCGCCATTGCCACTTTATTAGGCGCGGAAGAATGGGGCGTAGCAACCGCAGCGCTGATTGTGGAAGGTTGTATTATGATGCGAAAATGTCATCTCAATACCTGCCCGGTTGGCGTAGCTACACAAGACCCGGAACTCCGCAAGCGCTTTACTGGCGATGCAGACCACGTGGTGAACCTGTTCAAGTTTATTACACGGGAACTGCGTGAGATAATGGCTGAGCTTGGCTTCCGAACGATTGAAGAAATGGTGGGACAAGTATCTTCTCTACGGGCAAAAGCAAATATACAGCACTGGAAGTTTGATAAGCTGAACTTGTCGGCGCTCTTGTATCAAGACCCATTGTCTAACGAGATGACTTTATTTAAGTCGGAAGCGCAGGATCATGGTTTAGAGAATGCACTGGACTGGAAGTTTTTAGAAGCCGGTCAACCGGCTTTGGAAAGAGGCGAAAAAGTAACAGCCGAGTTTCCCATTAAAAATACGAACCGCACAGCCGGAACAATTTTATCGAATGAGATTACAAAGTTGTATAAAGCTGATGGATTGCCTGATGATACGATTCATTTTAAGCTAACCGGCACAGCGGGTCAAAGCTTTGGCGCCTTCAATACGAAAGGTGTAACGTTAGAACTGGAAGGCGGTGCGAATGATTATTTTGGCAAAGGATTAAGTGGCGCCAAACTGATTGTTTACCCGTCGAAAAAGGCAAAGTTTACACCGGAAGAAAACATTATTATCGGTAATGTAGCTTTTTATGGTGCAACGGCTGGTGAGGCCTTCATTCGTGGCAAAGCCGGTGAACGTTTTTGTGTGCGCAACTCGGGTGCAAACGTAGTAGTAGAAGGCGTTGGCGACCATGGCTGTGAATACATGACGGGTGGTAGAGTGATTGTACTAGGTGCCACGGGCAGAAACTTTGCAGCAGGCATGAGCGGCGGTATCGCTTATATCTATGATACAGCGTGGCAGTTTGAGAGCATGTGCAATAAGGAAATGGTGAGTCTGGAAAAAGTAAATGAGGAAGATGCAGAACTACTTCGACTGATGATAGAAAAGCACTATCAATATACAGGAAGTGCAATAGCGCGTTTTGTGTTGAGCGATTTTGAAAACCAGCTATCACACTTCGTAAAAGTGTATCCAACTGATTATAAGAAAGCTTTGGAACAAAAGAAATTATCGCTGCAAAACCAGAATGGTGGCGGGCTGCAAGGGTAATTTATGTGCTAGCATTAGCTCATTATTTAACTGTTATAACATATCTGTCTTATGGGGAAACCGACCGGTTTTTTGGAGTTTGAAAGAGAACTTCCTGCTAAACGTCCCGTTCAGGAAAGGCTGAAGGATTACCACGAATTTGTGAACCCATATGCGCCAGACAAGTTGAACCAGCAAGCTGCGCGCTGTATGGATTGCGGTGTTCCCTTTTGCCATAACGGCTGCCCCTTGGGCAATATCATTCCTGAATTTAATGATGCAGTGTATAGAGAAAGCTGGGAAGAAGCTTACGAGATTTTAATTTCTACCAATAACTTCCCGGAATTTACGGGTCGTATTTGCCCAGCGCCGTGCGAAAGCTCTTGTGTGCTGGGCATTAACCAGCCACCAATTACCATTGAAGAAATAGAGAAACATATCATTGAAATCGCTTTTCTGAAAGGATTAGTAAAACCACGCAAACCGAACGTAAGAACAGGAAAAAAGATCGCTGTGATTGGCTCCGGACCGTCGGGGCTGGCGGCGGCGGCACAACTGAATTATGCCGGGCATTCGGTAACCGTCTTTGAGCGTGATGATGCACCGGGCGGGCTGCTTCGCTATGGCATTCCTGATTTTAAATTAGAAAAGAATGTAATTGACCGCCGCATTGAGGTAATGCAGGAAGAAGGCGTGGTGTTTCGCTGTAATGCCAATGTGGGTGTGAATGTGAAGTTGAATGATTTGCTGCGTGAATATCAGGTGATCGTATTGGCGGGCGGAAGCACGGTACCCCGCAACTTAGACATACCGGGACGGAACCTGAAGGGAGTTTATTACGCAATGGAATTCCTCAAACAACAAAACAAACGGGTAGCTAACCGCAACCCGCTGGGCGGAAAGGAACTGGAAAGTAACATCCTTGATTATGAAGTGACGGCTACCGGTAAGAACGTAGTAGTAATTGGTGGCGGCGACACTGGCAGCGACTGTGTAGGTACGTCGAACCGGCACGGAGCGGTTTCGGTTACGCAGTTTGAACTGATGCCGCAGCCGCCGAGCGACCGGACAGAGCATATGCCCTGGCCTTCTTACCCCATGATATTGAAACATACTTCCTCGCATGAAGAGGGGGCAAAAAGACATTGGGCCATTGCCACGAAAGAATTTATGGGGGATGAGAATGGCAACCTGACGGCGCTAAAAATTGTAGACCTGGAATGGAAGATATCGGCGGATGGCAGACCGACGGCGCAGCAGGAAGTGCCGGGCAGTGAGCGCATTATTCCGTGCGAGCTGGCGTTGCTGGCGATGGGTTTCCTGCATCCGCAGAAGAAGGGATTGCTGGAACAACTGGAAGTAGCACTGGACGAACGGGGAAACGTGAGGGCCACGGAGAAGGATTATCAAACCAATATACCGAAGATATTTGCCTGCGGCGATGCACGGCGGGGACAGAGCCTAGTGGTGTGGGCGATTAGTGAAGGACGGGAATGTGCGCGGAAGGTGGACGAATTTCTGATGGGGGTATCGAAGCTGGAGAGCAAGGATGTGAATGTGATGGCGGTGTGAGGGAAGTGTTATTCTTAAAAAAG
>CAZZZH010000259.1:0-6365 GCA_964658445.1 Ilyomonas sp. | reverse complement strand
TGCCAGGATTACCAGGCGTAACCACAAACTGATTCTGGACATAAGTTTGGAAAGAACCGAAGCGGTGATTACCAGTTGCTGGAAAAAAAAAGGACAGGAGTTAGGCTTTGTAGTGAAAGAAATACCTGAGCATGTGCTGAATGAAGTTACAATAAGTTCTACCAGAATTCGAGAAGCATTGTTGCAGCATGATGTAACGACTGCAAATCAGTTCCTCTCGTATCCCTACTTCTTTGAAGGTGTTGTAGTAAAGGGCAAGCAACTCGGTAGAACCATTGGTTATCCAACAGCTAATATTGATATATTAGACAAAGACAAGCTCGTGCCGGCTAACGGAATTTATGCTGTCGAGGTATTGGTCATAGATTCTCAATTACCGGCTATCAGTCAGCAGTTGTCAGCCACGCTTCCACTACAACCGGAACAATCAAGTCAAACATCATCGAACACGCTGAAAGGCATGATGAGCATCGGTTTGAATCCAACCGTGAATGGAACAACCCGGACCATCGAAGTAAATCTTTTTGACTGGAGTAAAGAGATTTACGGAGAAACACTATGCGTAAGCCTGATACAATATTTAAGAAACGAAGAAAAGTTCAGCGGGCTTGAAGCGTTGAAAGAACAGCTTGCGAAAGACAAAGAAGAAACACTCAGATATCTTGCAACCCGCTTTTGACCTTTTACTTATCCATCAGCTCATCATCTTCACTGCCAGCTCTTTCATCAGGTCGGCGTCGTCGGTTCCGGTGTCATCAATACCAATGCTTCGCAGGTTGTATTGATGCAGCAAAAGCAATACTTTTTCAATGCCCTGGTAGCCATACAAAGCAGAAGTTTGCAAAGCTTGTTTGGCTGCATAAGAATTATTGTAAAACAGCGATGCCACTCTGCGTTCACTTTTATCTTCTAAGCCGTAGATTGCGTATACTTTGCTGAAATAATTATAAAGCGTTGGCAACACCAGTTGTATAGGTCCTGCCTTTGGATTATGAGCAAAATACTGGATGATACGTATTGTCTTTACCATATCTTTTCTACCCAATGCATCCTGTAGTTCAAAGGCATTAAATTCCTTGCTGATACCAATATATTTCTCAATATCTTCTTCGGTAATACTCTTTCTATTCTTAAGGTTGATGATGAGTTTATCTATTTCATTCGTGATGCGCGAAAGATCGCTGCCAATGTTGTCTACCAGCATTTGTAAGCCTTTGTGCGAGATAGATAAACCGCGTTGCTGAATATACCCGCTTGTCCATCCGGGAAGCTCATAATCTCTCAGTTTTGCGCTGCTCAGCAATTCGCCATTCTTCTTAATCGTCTTTGCAAATTTGGTGCGTGCGTCTATCTTTTTTTCTTTATAGCTTACTACGAAAACCGTTGATGGCAAAGGCTTTTCCACGTATCCTTCCAGCTTGTCTATATCGCGCATAAGCTGCGCTTCTTTCAATAAAACAACCTGTCGTTCAGCAAACATCGGGTATCGGCGACAAGCATTTACCACCGTTGCCCAGTCAGCATCTTTGCCATAAAAAACGGTCAGATTAAAGCCTGCTTCGCTTTCATTCAGAATGTTGTGCTCGGCATAATTCATAACTTCGTCAATGAAGTAAGATTCTTCTCCTTCCAGCCAGTAAATAGGTTTGAAAACACCTTTTTTCCAGTCGTTAATAATGCTGTCGGCGGCCATGCAACAAAGGTAAGCGGTATCAGCTATCAGGCATCAGCCACCAATTTTCAGCTCCGATTCGTTGAATACAAAATACAGATTTTTGGGACGGGCTGAAGCAACTCCGGTTTAGCATCGTTGTGTCACTCGCTTGTACGCTTTGTCCGCTACTCGGGCTAAGCGTAGCAGTAATACTTTGCTTATAATATCCATCAACAAAAAGGTCCTTGGTTACTATAGACCAAAGACCTTTACAACTAATGTTAAGTAGAAACTTTTTCTCAAAGCAAAAACCCAGACTTGTTTTTTCCGAAACTTACAACTCATCCCTGACGGTTGGACAGAAAACGGCTATTTCTCCATCTGTTCAATTACTTCAGCCGATACGCCGGTAAACGAAAACCCACCGTCATGAAACAGGTTCTGCATTGTCACCATGCGTGTTAAATCCGAAAATAAAGTAACGCAATAGTCTGCACATTGCTCGGCAGTTGCATTACCAAGCGGGCTCATTTTTTCTGCGTAATTAATAAAGCCATCGAAGCCTTTCACGCCGCTTCCGGCTGTCGTTCGGGTAGGCGATTGCGATAGCGTATTCACGCGCACTTTATTCTTTTTTGCGTACTGATATCCAAAACTGCGCGCTATACTTTCCAGATAAGATTTGGCATCTGCCATCTCGTTATAATCAGGAAATACGCGCTGTGCAGCAATATACGTTAATGCAACTACGCTTCCCCATTCGCTGATGGCATCCATGCTGAAACACAGTTGCAGCAAGCGATGCAGGCTCATAGCAGAGATGTCTATCGTTTTATGCGTAAACTCGTAGTTGAGGTTAGTATAAGGATTATTCTTTCGCATATTCATGCTCATGCCTACACTGTGCAACACAAAATCGAATTGTCCTCCGAAGTGCTCCATGCTTTTGGCAATTAGGTTTTTCATGTCGTCATTGCTCGTTACATCTGCTGCAATTACGGGTGCATCACCACATTCTTTTGCCAGGTTGTTAATCTCTCCCATGCGCATAGCAATCGGTGCATTGGTTAATACAATCTGTGCGCCTTCCTGATAACATTTTTGTGCAATCTTCCAGGCAATGGATTGATCGTTCAAAGCACCGAAAATGATTCCCTTCTTTCCTTGTAATAAGTTGTAAGCCATGATGAGTTGATTTGATAATTGAAAACAAAGAAAAGGAATTTTAAAAACCGGAGCCGCTATTTAATTTCAGAGTTAATGGAACAAATGCAATCAATCTTTTATTGAGGCGTTTAAAATTTTTATTTGTCCATTACTCATGTCAGATGCAGGCGCTGCATCATCTGCTAATTGTAAAGTAAACCAAAAGCTCGAGCCTTTATTAATCTGGCTTGTTACGCCAATCTTCCCGCCATGCTGTTGAATGATTTGAGAAGATATATACAAGCCAAGCCCCAAGCCGGTAAAGGCATGGCCTTCTTTCGCACGGAAGAAACGGTCAAATACAAACGGAAGCTGGTTTTCCTGAATGCCAATGCCGTAATCTGTTACAGAGATTTTTGCATAAGTGTTATTACTTTCCTTCTGTAAACTCACAATCACTTTATCGCTGTCCGGCGAGTATTTTACAGCATTCGATATCAGGTTTACCATTACTTGTTCAAGTCTGTTTTTATCGCCTTCCACCCAAATTTCTTCATCAGCTTCCAATACAATTTTGTGTTTTCCTGCATAGAAAATTGCCTGGTCTATCCATTCTTTCAAAGCTTGTGAAATGGAAAACCGGCTTGTGGTTAACTGTAATCTTCCGGCTTGTATTTTCGTGATGTCAAGCAGGTTTTCAACCAGAGAAGTAAGCTTGACAATTTGTTTATTTGCTTTGTTTGCCAGAGAAGAAACGTTTGGGTTTTGAGTATCGGTTTTTGTAAATGCTTCAACCATATGCAGTGTCACTTTTAAACTGGTAACCGGCGTCTTCAGTTCATGGCTTGCAATGTCTAGAAACTCGTCTTTTTGTTTCATCAGCAACTCTGTCTTTTCATTTGCTTCCGACAGTTGATTGTTGAGTGCATGCAGTTCCTCATTTTTTCTTTCTAAATCTTCTGTTCGCTGCCGGATGATTTCTTCTAACTGTGCCGGCGATTTAAAACTGAGAGCCAGCGGGATGACTTTATGTAAAACAATCACGGCTACCCACGATACAATGGCAGTCACTAATAATACAATGGCTGAAAATCGGTATGCCGGGTACCAGAACATCATAGAATCGGTAACATGCGTGATACCACAGGAAAAGATGAAAAGAATAAACAGCCAGAAAACCTTACTGAAAGTAGCAATGTCTTTGCGCTTTCTTATAAAACGGAATAGCGTGAACGGGATAGCAAAATAAGCAGCTCCGATAAGGAGGCTTGATATGATATAAGTCCAACCTAAGGCAGGTGTCCACCTGCCGCAAACCCATCGTGCTACCCAGCCGTGTGTATCAAAAAGATGGGCAAAAAAATCATACAAGTCATGCATTGCAGTAAATTAGTTTCTAATCAAAAGGCACAATAGCTAATTTCATCGCGATAACAGTAAAGAAAATCTATAAACAAATAACGTTATACAAATAGCTTGATTTTAATGTAAAATTAAGCTCGGCGATTTATGTTTTATTCACTCCAATGACTATCAGCATTGTTGAACAAATTGGCTATCAAAAAAAGCTAATTCTTATGAAGGCATTGTTGGTTTCCGGGTTTGTTTCTTAGTTAAGTACCATTTCTCTAGCATTCTCTAATGCAGCAGCAGTAGGCTTTTCGCCGCTTAACATCTGCGCGATGGTAGTGATTCTTTCTTCCTGCGAAAGCACGCGGATATTGGTTTTGATAGAATTGTTTTTTATTTGTTTATACACAAAGAAATGAGCATCGGCCCTGCCTGCAATTTGAGGCTGGTGTGTGATGGCAATAACCTGCCGCTGTGTAGCCAAACCTTTCATGATAATACCGACCTGCTTGGCTGCTTCGCCTGAAATGCCAGTGTCAATCTCATCAAAAATCATGGTTGGCAAATCAATAGACTGCGCCACTAATGATTTTATGCAAAGCATTAAACGGCTTAACTCGCCGCCACTCGCTACTTTGCGCAGCGGCTCGAAACGGTTACTATTGTTGGCATCGAATAAGAACTCGATGTTGTTATTGCCATAAATATGCAAAGGTGTTTCGGTTATCTGCACTTTCAGACCTGCGTTTGGCATACCTACTTGTGTTAATAATCTCGTTACTTCTTTGGCTAACGGTTCGGTTTGTTTATGCCTGGCTTCGGCCATTTTTTTTGCACCCTGCATCGCTTCTTTAAACAAAGCACTTACTTCTTTTTCTTTGGCAGCAATGGTTTCATCTATGTTTAAAACGGCTTGCAGCTTTTGTTCTAGTTCAGCTTGCAGTTGTAGTAATTCAGTGGTAGTTGATAAGCCATGTTTCTTTAGCAATTTATAGCCTAATGCCAGCCTTTCGTTTATCCATTCTATGCGCTTTGCATCGAAGTTTACGTTGTCGTTAATGTTTTCTACTTCGTCGGCAATGTCCTGCAATTCTATCTGCACGCTTTGCAGACGTTGAACCAATATGGGCAACTGTGCATGAAAGGAATGATAATGCTGTAAGTTGTTGGTTAACTGTTTTAAAATAGAAACAACGGGTTCTTCGCCTTCCTTCAACGAATAGTAAGTTTTAGACAAGGCGGTTTTTATTTCTTCGGCATTACTGAGGAGTTGTAGTTCGCTGTCTATTTCTTCCAGTTCATTCTCCTTGAAGGCAGCATCGTTCAGTTCGTTGAAAAGAAAATTATTAAAGTCGAACTCTTTGGTAAACGCATTTTTTTGCTGAAGTAATTGCTCCAGTTCACGCTGCGCTTTCTGCCAGCTTCGAAATGTTTTTTGATAAGCTGATAATGTGTCTTCGTTTTTTGCCAGTGCATCAATTACCTCGCGCTGAAAATCGCTGTCACCGAGCTCGAGCGTATCGAACTGTCGATGGAGATCTACGAGCAAAGAAGCTAATTCTTTTAACTGTAACAGAGTTGCCGGTGTGTCGTTGATAAAGCCTCTTGATTTGCCGCTGGGTAATATCTCGCGGCGAATAACCAGCTCACCTTCGTTGTCCAGTTCGTTTGTTTGCAGAAAGCTTTTTACATCCTGTTTTTTATCAATTGCGAATGTGCCTTCTACAAAACATTTCTTGTCGGTAAACATGAGCGCGCCGGTATCTGCCCGCTCGCCGAGAATAAGGCTGAGGGCGCCCATGAGGATGCTTTTGCCAGCGCCTGTCTCGCCGGTAATGATGTTGAGATTGTGTGAGAAATTGATCTCTATTTCGTCGATGATGGCGTAGTTCTGAATGTGTAAGCGCTGCAGCATAATTTGAACCTGCAAATTAATTTAAAAGCGATAATTGGCGGAAAATAAGAGGTTGGATTAACAGGAATTAAGGATAAGGTAGAGATGTACGATGTTAGATGAACGCGGGCAGGGCAGAAGGGTAGGTTATACACCTAAGAGGATAAGGAAGGATTTCGGACGGCTTGTAAATTTTGGGCGGCTTTTCCACAAAAGCAAAAGGGGAGGGGTGTCGTTTTGGAATGCCGGATGGGAAACTACTGCCGATGGGCTGCGGGATGGGCAGCCTCTACCCCGCAAAGCGCGGGCGGGACAAGAGAC
>CAZZZH010000258.1:0-6386 GCA_964658445.1 Ilyomonas sp. | reverse complement strand
ATCTACCGGTAGCCCGCAGCCTGCAGGCGAAACAACTCGGCATATTTTCCATCTTTTGCCAGCAGTTCCTCGTGGTTGCCTATCTCCAGCAGCTGCCCGTGTTCCAGCACCAGTATGCGGTCTGCCATGCGCACGGTAGAAAAACGGTGCGAAATCAGCACCGCCATTTTCCCTTTGGTTAAATCGGCAAAACGCTGAAACACCTCGTACTCAGCACGGGCGTCCAGCGCAGCCGTCGGCTCGTCTAAAATCAGAAGCTGCGCATCTTTCATATAGGCTCTTGCCAGCGCTATCTTCTGCCACTCGCCGCCCGATAGTTCCACCCCTTCATTAAAGCGCCTTCCCAGCGCCTGGTCGTATTGCAGCGGCAGCGTTTCTATCACCGGGTGCGCCAGGCTTTGCTCCGCCGAAGCTACAATCAGCGGGCGGTCTTCCTGCTGTTCTATATGCCCTACGGCAATGTTTTGCGCCACACTCATCTGGTAGCGGATAAAGTCCTGGAATATCACCCCCACATTCAGCCGAAGTTCCTTCAAATCATAATCTTTCAGGTCAATACCGTCTAACAAAATCTTTCCTTCTGTAGGGTCGTACAGTCGCGCCAGCAGTTTCACCAGCGTCGTTTTGCCCGCGCCGTTCTCTCCTACCAGCGCCAGCTTTTCGTCGGGGTGTAGTGTAAAGCTAAGGTGGCGGTTTGCCCATTTGTTGCTGTTGCTGTATTTAAAACCTACGTTTTCAAACACAAACCCTTCTTTAATCTGACTCGGGAAGGGAACCGGCTGTTCAGGTTGGGTAATGTTGGGTTGTATGGTAAAGAAATCAAAGAAGTCGGTAAGGTAAACTGCGCCCTGCGATACGCTGGTAAAGCGGATGAGGATGCCCTCAAGCAGGCTGCGCAATTGTCGGAACGAGCCCGCCAAAAAGGTAAGCGTACCAATGGTAATAGCACCACCAATCGCTTGCAAAATGATGAACACATACGCCCCGTAGTAGCCTGCACTCCCCAGCATGGAAAGCAATGTGCCCCAACCGCTGCGGCTAATGGCGAGCTTTTTATTATCAGTATAAAACTTATTCGACAAGGCAGTAAACCGGTCAACCAAAAAAGACGACAAGCCAAACAGCTTTACCTCTTTTGCCGTTTCGTCGCTCGCACCCAGAAAGCGCATATAATCCAGCTCGCGACGTTGCGGCGTCTGCCGGCGCGAAAGCGCATACGAGCGGTCATTAAAATAAGATTCGCCCAAAAAAGCGGGCAATATCGCCACCAGCAACAATAAAATTAACCATGCATTGAAGGCTAATAAACCCGCCGCCAGGAAGCCCATCGTTATTAGATCCTGCACCTGGCTCAGCACCTGCGAGAGCAGGATAGTTCGCCCCGTTGTCTGCACCCGGGCACGTTCCAGTTTGTCGTAAAACTCGCTGTTCTCAAACTGGTCCAGGTCAAGTGTGGCAGCGTGCTGCATAATCTTTACCGAGGTATAGTTGGAGAAAAGGTCGCCCAGCAAACTGTCCAGCAAAGTAATCGCGCGGCTCAGCGCATCAGAAGCGATGGCTAAGCCAAATTCCGCCGCCACCAGCCACCATAAATGCGTGTGCGCCGCGTTGTGTGTGTGACTCACGCGAATCACTTCGTCTATAATCAGTTTACCCACATACAAAATCGCCACCGGCGTTGCCGAGCGCACAATTCGCAGGGCGCTGTTGCCCATAAACAGCCAGCGGTCGGTCTGCCATACCAGCTTGAAAAAGCGGGGCAGGTTGCGCAGCGATGCCAGTTTATCACCCAGGGTTAAGGGTTCATTAGCGTTGCGAACTGCCTGTCGTTCGCGCGCCGTTCTATTCTCTGAAGCCATGAGACGGAAGATAGGAAAAATAGCGCAAATGGTCAATAGCTGCCGTAGCCTTATGTTTAACTTGAAGGCTTCATTTATCTACACCAGTGAGTAAGCACGATAAACAAAGAGTTGAAAACAAAATAACGCGCGAAGCAATAAACCCAAAAGAATACGCGGACAATACTTTCCGGTTAATGATATTTGTGGCTCCGGCTATAAATCATTAATCTACCAAAATGAATACTGTACAGAACAACAACCTGCGAACCCGTATGATCATCGGAAGCATCACCTTGCTGCTACTCCTGTTTCTGATTTCATTTCTTGCGTCTCCTGCGGTGCTGCACCTGTTGGGTTTAACAAAGCTGAATGCCGCACTGTTGCTGGCTTCGCGATTGCTCTATTGGTTGTGCGCAGTGCTGGTGTGGCTGTATGCAAACAAAATAGAGGGTCAGCCTTTATTCATCCGGAAAGAACAACCGTATCCGTTCTCCGGCTACCTGTTATCGATTGTGGTGTTGTTACTCATTCTGTTTGCCAGCTCTGTTGCTATCAATCTTATTTTAACGGCGCTAAAGGTTACCAGCAGCGGCAGCCGCGTGCCCGAAATCGTAGAAATCTTCCGCCAAAATATACCCTTGCTTTTCTTTACTTCGCTTACAGCCGGCGTTACCGAAGAGCTTCTGTTCCGCGGTTACCTGCAAACCCGTTTTAAAAAACTATTCAACAATTCTTTTGTCGCCATCTTTCTTTCTTCTTTGTTGTTTGGTTTGCTGCATTACCGCTATGGCACCATTGCCAATGTACTCGTGCCTTTCATCATAGGATTGGTGTTTGCCTTCTATTACCAGAAATACCGGAATATAAAAGTGCTCATCATCTGTCATATGCTGTGGGATTTGGTTGCCAGCTTTCTCTTGCTCAACACCCATCACGCATCTTAGCGACTGATGTTTCTAAGTAATAAAGAATACATGCCGTGCGGCAATGTGGTAAACCCATTGACTGCTTACTTCTTCAGTGTCATCACACCCTGATAAGCCGACAACAGCGCCTCTTTGAGAAAGTCAATTGACACCTCGTTCAGTTCAAACGTAGTGGCTCCTTTCTCTCCCCATTTGTTCGGTACAGGGTAAATGTTTGCCGCATCCATCCCGCAAAAGACAGCCTGTTCTTCCGGGGTTACAAACACATTTGCGGTGTTGTTCTTCGCCAGGTAGGTAGCAAACATACGTTTCCCCGCCACTTTAAAACCCGTTCTTTCAAAGTGCGGCGTCGTTTCCGTTCCGGGAAAAGACAATGCGATTTCGGTGAAGGTCTGTTCGGTAATCATGTGATGGTGTTTTGAGGGAGAGCTAATAAGCGCTGGCTTTCTGCTGTTGTGAAGATAGAATTCCGTCACTTCAAATATAGAGATAAAGATGAAAAGAGAAATGCGGTTGAATGGCTTGATTAGCCGCTACAGCAGCAAACATTTGTCTTAGCATCTGCTATGGTTTAAAAACAGAAAAGTGTACAGTATCGTCTATAAAACACAATGTGTTATCATTTAAAATGGCATGTTTTCCCATTGCGAAATCCAAAGGAATATTCAAAAACAGTGTGTCACCACGCTTTATATAGTTACCCCAATATGACGTTTCACTAAAATGGTCAATTCGTTTACCTGTTAGGTGATTGTTTTTCTTAAAGTCTAAAGTAAAGCCTCCGTCATTGCCTATATCGTAATTAATTGCTGTAAATAAGGTCGGCGAACTATCTAAGTTTGAACGTATGATTTTATGACCAAAGACTAGTATTAAAAAAAAGAGTCCTGTCAAAGAAGGAGTGAAATCTTTGAAGCGATTCGTTTCTTGATACTGAATATTATTTTTCAGTAAATAGATGGGTGTCAGAAGGCAAAGTAAGACAAGCGGAATCGATTTGAGCAATTCTGGACCCAATAAGATTTCCCATCGCTTTATATCTTGACATTCAAAATAAGTCGCTAGCCCACCAAGCAATAAAGTATTAAATAATTTGAAGTCGTCGCATCTAGCTTGTATATTATTGCTATCCCAAAAAATACCCGCAATCTTTCACTCAATTAAATCGAACAAAACAAGATTTCTTATCTCTAAAAACAGCCTCAACTTCTCTCTTCTAAATAAAACCCGTTTTTGCAAACACCCTTACCAACGAGCCGTTATTCGCGACCCTTTTTGTCAAAACCTGTCCTTTTACGCAGCGACTGAATATAGAAAAATTCCTCTTCAGCGGGTACCGGCTTCTTTACGTCATTTTCTATGTCCTTTCCTTCTTTCGACCATAAGGGCGGGTAGATGTGAAATACTTCATCTGCCGTTACCGTTTGCACATCTTTTTGCCATGAACTCCATCTTATTCCTGAATAAAATTTCTTTAAATCGCCGGTAAAGCAAAACCAGATAAAGTCTTCATAGTCCATTCCCAAAGGTTCCCATTGCAAACCGTCGGGCGATAAATAATACAGGCTATCAACATCTTTTCCAAACGATCCGTAATTGATTGCAAAGTAGCCACCGGCAGCATCGTCAGCCACTAAGAAGAAAGCCGGTGGCTCACCAAATTCGGTAAACGCCTTTCCTTTGTTCCAGTCGGGAAGCGTTCTTTGCATGGCAGAACTGCCAGAGCCCAGAATTCTTATCCAACCTTTATCAACTAAAATTCCGCCGGTAGAATATACAATGGCGCCCATAATCGAGCGAGTGGTTACCTGCGTTTTATAAAGTGCATCCTTTGCTTTTACCGTATCTACCGGCAATACTTCCACCGGGTTGGTTGCCGAATCAATCCATTGTTTCACCACTGTCCAGCCGGGGTCTTTCCGGTTAATAAGTTGCTCAACCGGTCGCATTTTGTATTGCGCGAAAATTGTAGAAACCATAAATAGGAGAAGGAAGGCAGATATAAGTTTTCGCATGATTGGTTAGAATGGTGATTAAGACTACTGCTTGCTAAAAGTAATCCTCAAAAGGTATCAGTTGCTATGGCAGTAAGTATACGTGTTAGCCGCCGTTTTAGTTACGTATTTGTCCAATAACACAAAGCAAAACAAAAAGGATAGACGTCTTAAAGAAAAGTATAGTTTCCCGTTTTACAAAAGTCCATGCGGGTCGCCGCGTGAAATTTCTATAAGCATTTATTATAATCAGTAAAGGAAGAGTTACAGATAAAGTCCAAAAGCTAAACATTACAAAGTACCAGATAATTGCGCTAATTATCGTTCCATATAATTCCTCAGTAATTGGACCATAAAATAACACTAAAATTGTTGTTACAAGAATGACTGCAAATGACACCTTAAGAGCTATTCTGTCTAAACGAAGTATCAACGGAAGAATCTTATCAGTCTTGTTTTTCAATGCATTTTTATAATACTTCGTCTGGGTCATGCAATATTGTCTTTCTAAATGAAAATTGTGCTAATAGACTTGTCTCTTTACAGCCGCCAATGGCTCCGGACTTCTACTGTGCTGGCATATGTTGTTCCTTAACCGAATACCTTACTAAAGATAAATAGAATTACAAATGTTGAGGTATGATATGTCAGCCAGCATAGCAGAAAGCCATTTGTTCAGCGTTCGTTTTAGTCAAGTACTTTGTGTAAAAAAGAGTAAGAATAATGTCTTAGTCTATTCTTATTCCACATGAACCGAAAATGGAAAAACAATGCAAATATTGTCCCGCCGGCAATAAAGATTAATAGAGTCAAAAAAGTGAAAGAAATCAGTATTCCTACAACCATTAAGAAAACAAAAAAGAATAAAAGAAATAGAATACCATACTTCGGATTCTTATAAAAAGGTGTTGTCTGAACCACAACTTGCGTTTTGCTTTTGTCGTTTTGCGAAACTAGTTGAATTGATATTTGTCCGACAGCTATGAAAGGTTCAAACAGCACTTGTTTTCTTATTATCTTAAAACTATCCTTTGTCAACTCATATTGTTCTCCGTAAAAAAGCTTGTCTGCAAAAATGTCTTTCTTTGATTTGTCAGCATAAGTGTGCAAAGCAGAAACTACCTCCTCCTTTGGTTTGTCAAAGTTTAATGAGAAGTTATCGTTGTATATTTTCAGAAGTTGCATAAGTGACGCATAATGGCTCGTTGCCTGCTAAACGTAGCAGATGCTGCAAACCGTCAGCTGTGATTTCTATCTTCATAAAATTACACACAACAAATGTATTCCCCGCTCCCAACAACACAAAAGGCGGATACAAATAAATTGACAATCAATCCACCTCCATTTGCCTTCTCATTTTGGCACCGGTATATCCAAAGTACGAAAGTTGCCTGTTAGTTTCCACCTTCTACAAATCGCCCCGCAAGCTCACAAACACAACCTTACGGAACCGTTCCGCCAACACGAAATACAAACAAAGAAAGGCAGCACGCAGAGAAAACCGAGGGAAAACACCGCCGGGGCGTGGGAAAAGAGAAAAGGGAATGAGGAAAGTAGCAGCGGGGTTAGGGAAAATATAAAATGTGTCTGGGGAAATAGAAGCGGGAAAGGGAGAAATAGAAAAA
>CAZZZH010000257.1:0-6398 GCA_964658445.1 Ilyomonas sp. | reverse complement strand
CTTCCATTTATTGATAACTGAATTGTTGACAGCCGATAGCTGACGTCTGACACCTGATTATGAGCAAAGAAATAACCTCCCGCGCCGAAGATTATTCCCAGTGGTATAACGACCTCGTTTTAAAAGGGCAGCTTGCCGATTATAGCGCCGTTCGCGGCTGCATGGTCATTAAGCCATATGGCTATACCTTATGGGAGAATATGCGCGATGTGCTGGATAAAATGTTTAAAGACACCGGGCATGTAAACGCTTACTTTCCGCTGTTTGTGCCCAAGAGTTTGTTTGAAGCCGAGGAGAAAAATGCGGAAGGCTTTGCCAAGGAATGCGCCATCGTTACGCATTACCGCCTGAAAGCCGACCCCGACAGGAAAGGCAAGCTAATGGTAGACCCCGAAGCTAAACTGGAAGAAGAACTGGTGGTTCGCCCTACCAGCGAAGCCATTATCTGGAACACGTATAAAACCTGGATACAATCGTACCGCGACCTGCCTTTACTCATTAACCAATGGGCAAATGTGGTGCGGTGGGAAATGCGCACGCGCCTGTTCCTTCGCACTGCAGAATTTTTATGGCAGGAAGGGCATACCGCACATGCTACGAAGGACGAAGCCGTTACCGAGGCAAGACAGATGCTGGAAGTGTATGCCAGCTTTGCCGAGAACTACATGGCAATGCCGGTTATAAAAGGTGTGAAAACAGAAAGCGAGCGCTTCGCCGGCGCCGAAGACACCTATTGCATAGAAGCGCTGATGCAGGATGGCAAAGCCTTGCAGGCAGGCACCTCGCATTTCCTCGGGCAGAACTTTGCGAAAGCATTCGATGTGAAGTTCAGTGATAAAAACAACCAGCTCGATTATGTATGGGCAACCAGTTGGGGCGTTAGTACCCGGTTGATTGGCGGTTTGGTAATGGTACACAGCGACGACCAGGGTTTGATTTTGCCTCCGCGCATTGCACCATTGCAGGTAGTAATTGTTCCTATCTATAAAGGAGAAGAACAGAAAGCCGCTATTGACATGGAAGTAAAAGGCAAGCTGATACCGGGTTTGAAGGCGCAGAATGTTTCTGTAAAGTATGACGACAGCGACAACAGCCGCCCGGGCTGGAAGTTTGCCGAGTATGAGATGAAGGGCGTGCCGGTGCGCATTGCCATTGGCGCCAGAGACCTGGAGAATGGTGTAGCCGAAGTGGCTCGCCGCGACACGAAAGAAAAGAAAAGCTACAACCTGGCAGGCCTGGCACAAAGTATAAAAGCGCTGCTGGAAGAAATTCAGCACAGCATGTACGAGAAAGCTAAGGCGTACCGCGATGCCCACATTACCAAAGCAAATAGCTGGGAGGAATTCATAGACATCCTGGATAATAAGACTGGTTTTGTATCTGCCCATTGGGATGGCACGGCAGAAACGGAAGAGAAGATAAAAGAAATGACGAAAGCGACCATCCGTTGTATTCCACTAAATAACAAACCGGAAGAAGGAGCCTGCATCTTAACCGGAAAACCATCGAAGGAAAGAGTGCTGTTTGCACGAGCCTATTAACGACTGAATAAGTAAGATTTACTATTGAATAGTATTGCTGTAATACAAGTAACAAAGACAGGTAAACTCAAAGCTCAATATTAAATTTTACTTATTCAATATTCAATTTTACCGTGTTTTATTAATCAATACTTTCGCTATAAATCACTCTTTATGTTGCAAAGAAAATATACAGCTATCAGTTGGCTGTTACTGCTCATTGTAGTCCTTAGTTCGTGTACCTCATCGGCGCCTAAACAAACCAAGTACATACCCAAAGATGCATCGGTTGTATTCAGCATTAACCCTAAAAAGCTGCAGGATAAACTGGCTGACAGCAAAGTAAGTCTCGACTCTATTCTGCACTCGGCATTCAGCAGCGATACCTCCATGCTCATTACCAGTAATGATATAGCAAGTTCGGGCATCGACCTGACAAAAGACATCTTCCTGTTTGTAAACCAAACCGGCAGCATGATGAGCGGAAGTTCAGTAACCATCGGCGCTGTGGCTGCTATGGATAAGACATCTGCATTTGAAGACTTTCTGAAAAAGAAGATGCCATCGGCACAAATAAAAAAAGAAAAAGACTACAGCTACGCAACGCTGAAAGACAAATCGGTAGTAGGCTGGAACGATGATGTGGTGGTAGTAGAAAATATAACCAGCGGCTACAACATGCAGGGAGGTGGTGAACAGGCAGCTATGCCGGATGCCGCGCACCAGCAACTCAACACTTTATTTACACAAAAAGAAGATGCATCGCTGGCTTCGCTAAAAGAATTTAAAGATGCCAACGATGGCAAGGCGGATATGTTTTTCTGGTCCAATTCCAATGGCTCGCTATCGTCTATACCCATGGTTGGCATGAGCAAAGCTTCTGATTTGATTAAAGACACGTATTCGTCCGGCGCCATCAACTTCGAAAAAGGTGAAGTAGACATGGATATGAAAACCTATCCTAACGAAGCACTAAAAGATACGCTTAAGAAATATGCAGGACCCAAAGTGGACATGGATCTGCTCAATAAATATCCGGGTGCTGTAAATGGATATGCTGTGTTTTCTTTCGACCCGAAACTGATTGTTGCCATCCTTAATTTTATTGGCGTTACGCAAACTGCCAACCAGTTTCTGCAGAACCAGGGATATTCGTTAGATGATATCACCAAGGCATTCAAAGGAGATTTCGCAGTCATTTTTTCCAATGTGGCAAATGAGCAAAAAGAGATCATGGGAAATAAATATTCTACACCTACAGCCAAGCTGGTTATTGATGCTGCCATCGGCGATAAGGCCAGCTATGATAAAATAATGGCACAGCTTTCCAAACAAGGGTTGATGGTGATGAAGAATGGTCAATACCAGCCGGCAATGATGGAAGGAAACCCGGCAGGCTACACGATGTATTCCGATGCAAAGAATATTGTGTTTGCATCGGATGATGCATTGCTGAAACAATACGTTGCCGGCACTGGCAAAATAAGTTTGCCTTCCGATGTAAGCAGCAAAACCAAAGGTACGGCAGTGGCTTTTTATGTTGACATTGCCAGCATCTTAAATGCTATCCCACCCGATTCTTCTACTGCTGAATTAACGCTTGCAGCGAAGCAAACATTTAAAGATGTAATCGCCACATCGGACAACTACAGCGATGGCGTAGTAAAAGGTCATGCAGAGTTGCACACTGTGAACGATAAGGAAAATAGCCTGGCTACTTTAACCCGCTACTTCGGTTCGATGGCAGAGACCATGAAGAAAATGAAAGATGCAGGTGGAATGAGTGACATGAATATGTCAACAGATACTACTATTGTTGCACCACCAACAGACTCATCGGGACAATAACAATAAAAGAAATAATCACTTACAATGCCCCGATTTCGGGGCATTGTCGTATCTGTAAGCATTCGTTTACATTTCAATACTTATTTTTACATAAATATCTGTCCATGGAGATCACGCCCGGCGCACTGCTGCAAACCATTAACTACCCTTCCGATATCAAAAAACTTGATAAGGCTCAGCTCCATCAGCTATCTGATGAACTAAGACAATATATCATTGATGTGGTAAGCGTGCATGGCGGTCATTTTGCAGCGAGTCTGGGCGTGGTGGAATTAACGGTGGCCTTACATTACATCTACAACACGCCTTACGATCAGTTGGTTTGGGATGTAGGTCATCAGGCATATGGACATAAGATATTAACCGGTCGTCGCGAGGTATTTGCCACCAACCGGAAATACAAAGGCATCAGCGGTTTTCCCAAGCGCAGCGAAAGCGAATATGATACGTTTGGTGTAGGCCATTCTTCTACATCTGTTTCGGCAGCATTGGGCATGGCTATGGCAGCCAAATATAAAAAAGAAGACCGCAAATCCGTAGCTGTAATAGGCGATGGTGCAATGACGGCAGGCATGGCGTTCGAAGCCTTAAATCATGCTGGTGTTGCCGATGCAGATATGCTGGTAGTGTTGAACGACAACGGCATCGGCATTGACCAAAATGTAGGCGCGCTGAAGGAATATCTCACTGATATTACCACATCTCAAACTTATAATAAACTGCGCGACGAAGTGTGGCACCTGATGGGGAAACTGCCCGTAGGCAAGCGTTTCACGCGGGATATGGCGAGTAAACTGGAGGCCGGAATTAAAGGTATGGTAAGCAAGCGCAGTAACTTATTTGAAGCGCTTAAATTTCGTTATTTCGGACCCATAGACGGGCATAATATTACCAAGCTGGTTGACACTTTGCACGACTTAAAAAACATTCCCGGACCGAAGCTGCTGCATATTGTTACGGTTAAAGGCAAAGGCTATGCATTGGCTGAAAAAGACCAGACTAAGTGGCATGCACCCGGCTTGTTTGATAAAGTAACCGGCGAGATTTACAAGAAACAATACGACACGCCGCAGCCACCAAAATACCAGGATGTATTTGGTTATACTATCATAGAGCTGGCAGAAAAAAATGATAAGATCATGGGCATCACACCGGCAATGCCAAGTGGTTGTTCGTTGAAACCTATGATGGATCAAATGCCCGATCGCGCCTTTGATGTTGGCATCTGCGAGCAACATGCTGTCACGTTAAGCGCCGGTCTTGCCACGCAAGGGTTACGCCCATTTTGCAATATCTATTCTTCGTTCATGCAGCGTGCGTTCGACCAGGTGGTGCACGATGTAGCGATACAAAAACTACCGGTTATTTTTTGCCTCGACAGAGCCGGGCTGGTGGGTGAAGATGGACCTACACACCATGGTGCTTATGACATTGCTTATTTCCGTTGTATTCCCAACATAATTATTAGCGCGCCGATGAATGAAAGCGAATTGCGCAACCTGATGTACACCGCGCAACTGGAAGAAACAACTCTTCCGTTTGTTATCCGCTATCCGCGCGGCGAAGGTGTGCTACAGAATTGGAAAACACCTTTCGAAAAGATAGAGATCGGCAGAGGCAGGAAGCTGAAAGAGGGAAAAGACATTGCCATTTTATCGCTCGGTCATCCCGGCAATTTTGCCACCCAGGCTATCCGGCAGTTGAGAACAGAAGGCATTGATGTGGCGCATTATGATATGCGGTTTGCGAAGCCACTGGATGAAGAATTATTGCACGAAGTATTGGCAAAGCATACCAGAATCATCACGATAGAAGATGGAACAACAAGCGGTGGCTTCGGTAGTGCCTTGCTGGAGTTTATGGCTAAATATAACTATAACGCAGAAGTAAAAATGCTGGGTATTCCCGATAAAATTATTGAACACGGAACATTGAAAGAACTGCACGCAGAATGCGGCTACGATGCCGCAGGTATTGCGGAAGCTGTGAGAGAAATGGTGAAAGAGAGCCTTCATGTAAAAGCCGGTCTGTTAGGTTAGACATAGGTTATTTTCTAAAACAAAAACTGGCTTCTTATATCGAATAAGAAGCCAGTTTTTGTTTTCATAAACCTTTGCAAAATGGTAGTAAAAACGCTTTTCAATCACGGCTTTATCCTTTCGTCTTTACCGAAATTCCGCCTTCCTTCTCCAATAAGCATCCTACATTTGTTATCGCTGCCGTTGCTTATCCGACTATTCCAAAATGGATAGGGCAAGCATAGAGTTCGCTGACAATATTCTTCATTTACACACCAACAAAAACAATCAGTATGGCATCTCCCTGGGGTTCATTAGACGCGCGTTTTACCACAGTACAACCCCGCAAAATCCTGTCGCTCGATGGCGGCGGCATTCGCGGTGTTATTACACTCGAAATCTTAGCCGAGCTGGAGCAGCAGTTAAAACAAAAACTGGGCAAGGGCGACGATTTCCGCCTTTCCGACTTCTTCGATTATTTCGGCGGAACCAGTACGGGTGCTATCATTGCGGCAGGCTTATCATTGGGCATGCCCGTATCGCAGTTGCTTGATTTTTATATCAACAAAGGCAAGGATATGTTCGACAAAAACTTTCTTCTTAAGCAATGGCAGGCGCTGTATGGCTCCGGGCATTTGCTGCAAATGCTGAAGGAAACATTTGGCGAAGACACTGATATGCATTTCGATAACGGCAGGTTCAAATCGCTGCTGATGGTTTGCGCCATGAACCGCAGCACCGACTCTCCCTGGCCCATCAGCAACAACCCGCTGGCAAAATATAACGATAAGCTGCGCGCCGATTGCAATGCCAATATCAAGCTCTTTCAGTTGGTGCGCGCCAGCACGGCAGCGCCGGTTTATTTTCCGCCTGAAACTTTGCAATGGAATCCTAACAATCCGGATGAAACGTTTGTATTCGTAGATGGCGGCGTTACACCGTACAACAATCCCGCATTTTTATTATACCGGATGGCTACGCAGCCGGCTTATAAACTCAATTGGGAAGTGGG
>CAZZZH010000256.1:0-6451 GCA_964658445.1 Ilyomonas sp. | reverse complement strand
AAACTTTTTGTAGCAACAAAGCTGTCTGTTAACCGAAAACGAATAGCAGCCAGCTTCCGTAGTTACTTCATTGCTCCATACTTCTTTTCATATTTATCAAACAACTGCGTCTGATGGCTTTCCAAACTTACTTCGCGCCCTTGTATAAAGGCGTGCGACAAAAGATTAGTTCGCATGTCTAAAGCATCGCCATCAGAGATAAACAGGTTGGCATCTTTACCTACTTCCAGGCTGCCGGTTTTATCATCAATGCCTAGTATTTTGGCTGCATATAAAGTAATGGCTGACAACGCTTGTTCTTTGGTTAAACCATATGCCACGGCAGTGCCTGCATTAAAAGCAAGATTGCGTCCGCGCGTCTGTTCATCTTCATCGTTGATGGCAAAGAGAACACCAGCCTGTTGCAACAAAAAAGGTGTTTTGTAAGGCTGATCTACATCGTCATCTTCAGCAATGGGTAAGGTGTGCATTTGGGTTAAGATGACGGGAATATGGTTCTGATTCAACAGTCCGGCAACCTGCCAGCTATCTTCTCCGCCAACAATAACCACCGGGATAGACAGGTCTTTTGCAATGTCGATGGCGACCAGTATTTGCTTTACTGTACCCGCATGAATGAACAGCTTTTTTGTGCTGTCGAACAAGCCACGCACTGCCGTATATTTCAGGTTGGTTTCTTCTGGTTTTTTTGTTTTCAAATAGGCTTTGGCTTCGTGTAAAAACTGCTTGAAATCATCTATCTTTTGCAGTCCTTCTTTCACCGGGTCAACGGCTGCATCGGCACCACCTCTTGGTCTTGCATTCGGCGGCGGCGCTAAAAGCGAAGGCATATAAAAATGCAGCCCGTTATCCAATGCATACACGGCATCTTTCCATGTCCATGCATCTAACTGCACTACTGACGAAGAGCCGCTTAGCAGGCTGCCCTCAGGAACAATATTCGCCAGCAACACACCTTCGGGGCGAAGCGTATTGATAACTTTTTGCTCTGCGTTGTAAGCCACAATGGAACGCACGCTGGCATTGTAATCGCCAATCTCTTCGGCATCGCTGGTAGCACGTACATTGCTTACATCCACCAGTCCTAAGTTGGAGTTAGATAAGATAAAGCTAGGATATACTTCTTTGCCTTTGGCATCAATTACTTTAGCATTCATGGCATAATTTACATGAGTGCCAATGGCAGCTATTTTTCCATCTGTAATCAGTAGGGTTGCGTTCGTTATCACTTCACCATTTCCTACATGAACCGTTGCGTTGGTAATGGCGATGGGCTGTGCTTGTTTAGGCGCGGGTAAGATGGTTTCCTGCGCGTAAAGATGAAAGGAAACGATGATGATGAAGAGTAAGAAACATGTTTTCATGATAGTTTTTTTTGCCTTAAGAAATGAAAAACAAAGAGAGGTTGACGAAACATATCTCAGTTTTCTCTCGTGTTCCGTGGCTGACTTTAATTTTCAGAATTTAAAATCAGCAAGCCTTTTTCTTCATGCTCACCGCAATTCAATATGGTTTGATAAGATGGCTGCGCAGGCTGCACCGGCTTGCCTTCTTTTTTATCGCTGTTCATTTTGTTTATCAGCCGCAAACGCTCGGCAGCAATGGATTTGCGCATCTGCGCATCTTGTGCGGAATCGAAATAAATAGTGCCGTCAATAATTGTATATAGCGGCTTTGCATAAATGCTAAGTGGGTTATCGCTCCACAGCACCACATCTGCATCTTTACCTTCTTTCAGCGAGCCCACCCACTTATCAATGTGCAGCATTTTAGCGGGGTTCAGCGTTACCATTTTCAAGGCATCTTCTTCCTTCATACCGCCATATTTTACACTCTTGGCAGCTTCCTGGTTCAGGCGTCGTGCCATCTCTGCATCGTCTGAATTGATAGCCACATTCACACCTTGCTGCTGCATCATATAGGCATTGTATGGAATAGCGTCGATTACTTCCATTTTATAGTTCCACCAGTCGGAAAATGTAGAGCCGTTGATGTTGTGCGCTTTCATCTGATCGGCTACTTTATAGCCTTCCAGAATGTGTGTAAAGGTGTTATAATGATAGCCCATTTTATCGGAAATGTTCATCGCCATTTCCAGCTCGCTGGCTACATAAGAGTGGCAGGTGATGAATCGCTTGTTGTTTAAAATTTCTACCAATGCATCCAGCTCTAAATCTCTTCGCGGCTCAACTCCTTTCTTGCCACCATCGTTATAGGCCTTCCAGGTTTTCTGGTAATCTTTAGCCCTCGTAAAAGCGTCTTCCAACACCTGTTCTACACCCATACGCGTATCCGGAAAACGGTTGTTGTTCGAGCCATTAGAGATCGAGCTCACGGAGCGTTTCACATTCTCGCCCAACGCAAATTTGATGAATGGATCAGCACCTTTAAACTTCAGTCCTTCATCATCTGCACCCCATCTTAATTTAATCAACTGGGTTTGTCCGCCTATCGTATTGGCAGAGCCATGCAGAATATGCGATGTTGTTACACCACCACTCAACTGCCGGTAGATATTGATGTCGTCGGGATTAAGATTATCACCAATGCGCACTTCGCTCGTTACGCTTTGCCCGCTTTCGTTAATAGATGTCGTTGCAATGTGTGAATGCTCGTCAATGATGCCGGGCGTCAGGTGTTTGCCCGTTCCGTCAATCACCCGCGCGTCGGCGGCAGACAGGTTCTTACCCACACCGGCAATCTTTCCGTTGCGTAGCAATACATCTGCATTCTGCAAAATATCGGAAGCTTCATTCGTCCACACGGTGGCGTTTTTTATCAGTATCGTTTCTTGTTTCGGCATTGTACTATCCGTCCATCCATATGGCGCAAACGGATAGGTTACATTGCCCAGCACCAATGGTTTTTTCTTTGCACTGTCTTTCTTTACCACCATTGAATCGGCACTTTCATAAGAAGCCGTCCAGGTGACGCGATTGCCCGCACTGTCTTCGCCGAAGCCCTGCCATTGGTTGCCGCTCACTAAGCCGGTCAGGCGTATATTGTTTGTCTCGCCGGCGCGCTCCGGCGCAATGTTGAGGCGCACATTGCGACCATCATAATAAAATTTTGAAGTCACTGTATCCTTGCCCGACAATGCAGTAGCCGATGAAGCTGATTTGAAATCAAGTGTATACTTCACGGCGCCGGAAGCCATGTTTACAACTACATTGTATTTGCCAACGGCTTGGTTCAGTATCTCATCTTTCACGCTGTATTTTTCTCCCTGCACCCAGTTTTGGTAGATGGTTGTTTTTTCATCGAAAATAGGTCCGCTGGTAATGAGAAAATTAGCGAGTTTGCCCGCATCCAGGCTGCCAACCATATCACTGATGTGAAGTAAATCGGCGGGCACTTTGGTTAAGGCATTCATCGCCGTCTTTTCACTTAAACCATAGTTGATAGCTGTGCGAAGGTTGGTAAAGAATTGCTTTACATCTTTTAAATCAGAGGTGGTTAAGCAAAACGGTATTCCTGCTTTTTCCATCGCAGCAGGGTTGGTAGGTGCCAACTCCCAGGATTTTAAATCGGTGATTGAAACAAAGCGCGCATCGGTTGGGTCTTCTACATTCTGCGCTTCGGGGAAGTTGATGGATAAAATAAATGCTGCGCCGGTAGCTTTTATTTCGGGTATGCGCTGGTACTCGTTGTTGCCGCTTTTGATTATGTATTGCACGCCTGCTTCATCGCCGATTCTGTCTGCCCGCAGGTCATTCCATTTATCGTTAGCTTCAAAAATTTGCGGCAGGTTGGCATTGTTGTTCCAGGCTTCCAAACTTAGGTTCGTGCCTTCAGTGGCGGGTTTGGTTTTGTACCATTTGGCATCGAGATACGTCTGCCGCAACAAGGCAATGCTACCCATCATCGAAGTAGGATAAGCTTGTGTGGACGAACCTTTACCAAATGAAAAATGAGAGGAGGCTCTTTCTTTCAGCATCACTAAATTTTCCTTCTCATTGGTGTTCAGGGTTACCAGTGTGCCGGTACCTCTGGCAATGCCATCTTTCACATGGGTCAGCACCGTTCCGAAACCCGCGTCCCGCAAGGCTTTGGCAGCTTTTTCATCTTCCGCAAAAAGTTTGAATGCGTCTGTTTCAGGTCTGATGGCCTGGTTCCATCCGTAAGCGCCTTTGGTGTTGGTGGAAAGTTGTGCGCGCGCGGCAAAGTTGAAGCCGCCCGAACGCGGTGGTTGGGCCGGCGTACCATAATCAGTATAAATGTCAATAAACGAAGGGTAGATGTATTTGCTTTTGCTGTCAATCACCACCGCATCCTCCGGCACATTTAGGTTGTTGCCAACTGCAACAATTTTTCCATCGCGGATGATCATTGTGGCGTTGGTCAATGTGGTGTTGGCATCTTTTACAATAGTTGCGTTGGTAAAGGCATAATAATGATGTTGCGGCGAGGCAACATCATTGACCGGATAGGTAGTCTGCGCAATGCTTTTATCCATGCAAAGCAAACTGGCGCAAAGCAAAAAACTGTAAAGACCGGCTTTCATTGCGAGTGGTTTTCAAGTTAGCTAAAGATGTTTTCCGAAAGGATAAAAATACTGACAAACAAATGATATGTACTCATTGCATTTTTTTCATTTCCTCAAAGTGCAGCTTTATTGCACACAAAGAAGCCATACCTAACAAAAGCCTGGACTAACTGTACAAAAAACAATTGTGGGTGTTTATAGATTCTTATTAATACGGCCTATTTTGCTGATTGCTTCTATGTGATACTGATTTTGTTATTACGGACCTTAATCCTTTTAAAGTAATAAATTTAGAAAAGTAACCAGTTTTAATAAATCCGTTAGCTGGACTATGGGCGTAGACAATTTATTCAATGTTCACCCCGGTAGCGCTATCGTGCCCGGCTCTGTCAATCCTTATGGCTCAACTCGTTTGGCGATAGCGAATCAGGCGGTCCTTTTGAATACCAAGCTTGTTTTTAATTTATAAGTGGAAACAGAAAATAAAAGCTGATTTTATAAAAATAAAAATCCTGTGCTTTTTAATGAAAGCCCAGGATTTTTATTAAATGACTTTTCAATTCTCTTTCCTTATTTAATGGGCACTAATGCCTCCATCTTTTCCCAATGCAGGCCAAAACCTTTATTGTTCGCCTGGTACACCAGGTGTTCCGACATGGGTGCTGCTTTCGGCGTAGCTGTTACGGTCAGCACGTTCTTACTTTCGTCATAGTTGGCAGTGCCGTCGCGCTTTATACCCCATTGCCCGGTTTGCGAGTTAAAAATATATGTCCACTTGTCTTTAGCCGGAATCACAAACACGCTGTACGTACCAGCAGGCAGCTTTTTACCACCAAGGGTCAGGTCTTTATCGGTCGTAAATAACGTAGCTTCATCGGCACCGCCGCGCCAGGCTTTGTCGTAGGGCACCAGTCCGCCCCAAATGGCGCGTCCCTTCACAGCCGGGCTTCCAAACATAATGTGTATATGCGCGCCGGCTACTGTACTGGTTACCGTATCGTGTGGGCTTATTCGCTGCTTTTGGGCAGACGACAACGTAGGGATGGCAAAAGCGACTGCCATTAGCAAAAGAGAACTCAAGATTACCTTCCTTTTCATACTATTAATTTTTGTTGAGGAAAGGTAGGAGATAATTTAGTATCGCCTGTAGGAATAGGATGAAGGGATGAACTTCTGCTTATACTGGCGTTCCAGAGCGGTCTGCGAACGCCAGCGAATTTTGCAGAAGGCTCGCGAAGAAAAACGAACGTTCTGCGAAATCTACAGAGCAGGAAAAGCGGCTGCGGCCAAAGGAGGTTATGTAAATAAAAAAGCCATCCCTTGCAGGATAGCCTTCGATTATTCACCCAATTTTTTCTATTGCGAATTTTCTTTCCGGGCGATGGTTTCCTTCGTTTGCCTCGTTTGCAACTCGGTTTCCAGCCGGTCGGCTTTCTCCTGTGCTTCTTCGTCCGAGTCGGCTTCCAGAGTAGCCCAAATGGTTTCACCTGTTGTTTCTTCCAGAAAGGTATCGTTCGATGGCGTTTCCTGTTCAGTGCGGGTAACGGAGACCAGCTTTTTATTGTCAAATAAAACTCTGTATTTACTCATAAATAAGATTTGCAACGAAAATTCAAAAACGATACCAGAGAGCAATAACTGCGAAAGCCGGGCTAAGGAGGATAAGTATTGAGTCTCATTCATCAGCGCCTACGCTACACTTCCTGTCTGCCCATGATTAGTATGCGCTTTTACCAGTTGCAAAGCCTCCTGCAGATCGAAGGGTTTGTGCAGTATGCCATCGGCAAAGCGGTCTTTATAACCTTCGAGCGCCGGGTAGTTGGCAGAAAAAAGGATAACCGGACAAGGCGCACCTGTCGTGGTTTTAATAAGCTTGCAGACATCCCGTCCGTCTTCACCCTGCAAATTGATGTCGAGTAAAATTAAATCGGGATTTGTTTGCTGCAAAGCCGTAAACAAGGTTCT
>CAZZZH010000255.1:0-6456 GCA_964658445.1 Ilyomonas sp. | reverse complement strand
CTCATCTTCCTCATCGAAGTCGTCTTCATCCTCTTCATCATCGTCATCATCAAAACTATAGTCCACCTTAAAGCCAACACTTTCCAGGGCTTTACCCCTGTAGTAAGCTTCCATATCGTAATCAGCAATTGTTTTATACAGGTTTGCCAGGTTTCTGTATAAGATAAACAGCAGTTTGGGATTGGTGTTTTGTTCCAGTGCGGTTTCTACGTTGGCAATGGCGGCTTTTATATCACCATCTTCGCCGTAGCTGATTGCTGCCAGGTTATTATACACTTCAGAAAAAGCAGGCCTTATTTTTAAGGCTTCGGTATAGTGGTGCAGGGCGCGGTAGATGTCGTTTTTCTTCTGGTATAACTGCCCCAAAAAAAAATGTGCGTCTGCACTGCGGGGGTCTAATAGAAGCGCTGTTTCAAAATACAACTTTGCTTCATTGTCTTTGCCCGCCATGTCCATCGCCCGGCCCGTATTGTTCCATAGCCAGATATGCTCTTCGCTTTCCTGCTGCAGAGCCTTGAGATAATATTTCGCTGAGGCTTCCATATCGCGAACGTTCTCGTAGAGATCAGCGAGGTTGACATAAAAGTCAGCCTCTACCGCTTTGCTGTTGGCAAGAAATTGCTCGTAATAGAAGATGGCATTTTTGTAATCGCCTTCTTTTTTAAAAGCATCTGCCATATCCTCGATCTCACGATTTTCATAGCCGGGCTTCACCCTGGCGGTTTCTTCAATCAGTTGTTTCCTTACACTGATCGAGTCTTCAAACCGCTTGAGGTATTCGAAGCTCCAGATCATATCCATCAACATATCCCTGCGGCAGTCCCAGATAGTGATCTCGGGCAGGTATTTGAGGCAATGCGCAATGCTGCCTTCATAATCGCCTGCGTGCCGCAAAAAGGCGGCAGTGTAAGCTAAGATATACTCTTTCTCATCGGGATGGTCTTTCAGACCCTCCATGGCAATTTTGGCTTTTAATGCATAATCGTCTTTTGTTGCACCCTCGTAAGTAGCTCTAATAAAGTCAGGCATCTTTTCCATAACAATCATTTTAGTATAGCAGCGCTAAAATTGACTGGCAAAATAAAGAATCCTCTTGTTTCCTTGCATAAAAAAACGGTGCAACTTTATTTGAAAGCCGCACCGTTACTTATTGTTAATGAAGGTTACACAAGTATTATAATCCGCTCAACACGCCCCAGCCTGTGCAGGCATCCCAGCCGGCACCTGCCTTGTAGCCTTTCTTAGTCTTAGTCGTAATATTGTCGCCCTGGGTAATATCGCGGCATAAATTAGGCGAGGTATATAATTTGGGATTGATAAAGCCTGCGCTGCTCTTGTTCTTTTCATTCACCAGAGCTATCAATCCTGCCATCAAAGGGGCTACGGCACTCGTTCCACCAATCACCAAATCTTCACCATCTACTCTTACATTGTAGCCGGTATTCGGGTCGGCATCAGCCGCTACATCGGGCAAGCCTCTGCCTTTAAACTTTGTGCTAATGGCAACCGGCACATTTGCATTCTTTTGATAATCGGGTAAAGGAAAAAAATCACTTACGCCGCCACCCGTAGCTGAATTGTTGCTATCGTGCCATACCGTTTCAGACACTATTTTATTATTACTTGCTTTTAAAGATGTACCACCACAAGCCAATACATACGGGCTTGATGAAGGAAAATCGGCATGCACTTTACCATCGGTTTCACTATCGCTGCTGCCCTGGTCGCCAGCTGCACAACAGATGGTAACACCCAATAATGACGCGGCTTTAAAGGCTTCATTAAAGTTGTTCAACGATTGCGTTGTCCAGTTCTTTTCTGCCGAGCCCCAGCTGATAGAAATAACCGAAGGTTTGTTGCGCGCATCGTGCAGAGCGGTGGTTACAGCATCCAGAAAACCTTTATCTGTATTGGGGGCAAAATAGACAACGATAGAAGCGCCCGGTGCTACAGCGCCAGCCACTTCTATATCGAGCATCACTTCGCCATCGGCGCTATCAGAAGTGGTGGGTTTGTTGGTGCCTTTATCAACTGAGTACGCTTTCACTTTAGGTTTGGCTACGCCGATGTTGGTAAAATAAGTTGTCAGATCTTTATTTCGGTAGCCACCATCCAGTTCAATAATGGCAATGCATTGTCCCTTGCCTGTAACACCCGTAGGAAAGCCATAGATAGTGGCGAGATCGTTTGGGTTGAAGCTTTGCGAAGCCTGGTGTGCCACAATCTTACCGCCTTCCTGCTGCGCGATTTTAAACATAGGGCGCAGGTGCGGACGATCATCCAAACCAAACACGCCATCGATTACATCTTTTAGTTCTGCAGGGATATGAATGTCGCCGGAGCGACCGCGAAAGGTGTGTCCATCTGCTCCTTTATAACAAGCAAGCTTTACCCCGAATGCTTCTTCAAAATCGCTCACTGCGCCGCGTAATATCACGCTGCGTCTTCCTTTCTCTACTTGCGCCACCGATAAATGATGCTGGTTGGCGAAAGCTTCAATTTTTTCTACATCTTCATCTGAAGAACCGAACATTTTTTCGTACTCTTCACGGCTGTATTGTTTGCCATCTTCGAGGTGAGATTCTATGGAAGCTTTGCGACGAACGCGCACAGTTATTTCCATCACTTGTGCCGGATCGAGGTCCTTTGTATCAACGGCATTTGGCTTTGTTTTTTTGCTGCCCGGCAATGCGATATAGGCAGTCTTTTTTGCTTTTGGCATAATGTGGTTATTAGTATTGTGAATGAATGTTGAGAGGATAAGATATGGTATCGTTAATCATTATTATTACGTCCAGGCATGGCAGCTAATACCATCAGTCGGCGAAACATAAGCAAGGATAACAAACAGAAAATGCAAAGCGATTGACTTACTCATGTTGCTGTACTAAAGGTAGAATGGTTTGTTTTGTTGCGAGTGTCAATCTTTTTATAAAAGCTACTGCGTTGTTTACTCAACGCGGATATACGTACATCTTTTCTTGTCAGAACAACACGCGTTTATTAAAAAGGAATAACGGTTGCCTGCTTATTTTTCCTGTTATCTTTCAAGACAAGTAATGATGAGAAAGTAAAGAAACGTAACCTGGCTTTAGAGTGTTAGTTCCTGTATAATTGTGGTAAAAATTACAGTTATAAAGTCTTCGACATTAAGTAGCGAAGACTTTATAACTGTAAACATCTTGCTTTATTAATCTGACATACGGGTTGGATTGAACGTAAGTTGTTTGGTCAATTCAACCGGCACATTGGGTGGAATAAATTCATTTATTAATGTTGGGAAATGAAAACGGGTAAAGCATGCTGATGAAGCAAAATCAATCAGGTCGCGACCGCGGCGTTCCAGGTCGTTAAATGGCCATTGAATTGGGTTCCCTGCCGGGCGATTGGCACGGTCGGCAACTAAAAATGGGGTACTGCTGAAAGCCGGGTCGCCAGTCAGAAATTTACTTAACGTAGCCGGTCCGCCTGCGGTTAAAGGTCTGCCGATTTGTGTAAACGGATCGTGCGTGCCCGGTGATGCACCGGTAATGGTTTCGCCGCCATGACAGCCACTGCAGGTGTTTAAAGAGATATGAAAACGCGCCGTATCGTTGTTGATATGACCTGCGCCCGCAGCCACTACTGCATCCCAATGGAAGGTATTAGCATCCTGCGTATGCGCATGGCCGGCAATGAAAGAAAAGGTAGACGTACCTCCGGTAAGGTTATCGGGAAAGTCTTGCTTGTCGTTCATTACCTCGCCGATGTTAGCATTAACAAAATCGCCGAACGCTTGTATGGCCGGTGTGCTGGCGCCACTTCTGCCATTAAAGTTCTCCTGTGGCTCGCGCTTGGTGCTGACGTTTATCAACTGGTGAGAAGAGGCATCAATATGAAACTCGCGCAGCTCCCACGGAAAGCCCAGTATAATTTCGTTCGTGCGAAGCTGGTCGAGCGAGTTTCCGTTGGGTTTCGAAGGATTGGTATTGGCGGTTGCAAACTGGTCGGTGATGTTTTGTAAAGCAGTATTGTAAGCGGTGCCAGGCATTGGCATCGAAGCCAGATCTATCCATTGCTGTGCATATGCATGGATAGATGAGCAGGTGGTTTTATTTACGCCATATTCAAAAATGACGAAGAATTCGATCGGATTGCAATTGGCATCAGTAGCGCAAAACACAAAGCGTCCTTCGCCGGCATTGCCGCCGCCATATGCACCGCCGGAACGCAGGTCGAAACGGTTGATAATAGCCAGTAGCTTAAACGGGGCTTTGTTTACATTTAAAGGCACGCCGGCACCACCCGATAATGTATGCCACGTGCTGATGATGCCACTGATATTGCTGCGTGCATTGATGTTGTCGTGATTTACGGTTTGTGTAGCTGTCCATGTATTCAACCAGTTTGTTACAAAGGTTTCTGGCGATACGCCGGATGCGGTTGCCATATCGGTCATCAGCTTTCCAAACGTCCACGCGCCACCAGGCGTTCCGGCGTTGGTGCAGGGGTTAAAGGTGCGCGACGGGTCGTTCACAACCGAAGGATCAGTAATGGTAAGACTCTTATGTTTAAAGTCTTCCGTTACAGGTCGCAGCAAATGAATGAGCGATGGTGTGATGAGCGATATAGAATTTTTAAAAAGGTCTTTGTTTTTTGTCAGTTCGGGCATTGAGCGCAGCGAGCTGATGACTTCTCCGCTGGCCGGCAGCTCAAGCCGGCCGCTGAATTTAAAAAGTGTTTTGTTGCTGTCGAGCAGTTTCCTGCCTTCATTGGCTTTTTCGCTGATGATGGTGCGCAGGCTGTCGATACTTACATTCATCACGGTACTGAAGATGCCATCGTTGGCAATACGGTCGCCGTTAATGCCATCATCGTGCAGCACTATCTTGCTGCTGTCGCCTATCAGCACAGCTAACATGTTTGCCTTTATTTTTTCTTTGGGTAAGGTTGCCTCATACAGCAAGTTGCCCCAATCGGTTGGCTTGTCTAACTGTGTAATGCTTACATGCGTAGCAACAGGCGGGCTGTAAGTGAACGCGGGATTTACGGCAACGTTGGCATAAGGGTCTTTCTTCTCGGTGTTGCATTTGCAGGCATAGAGGCAACAGGAAATAATGAGCATCGCAAGGATGACTGGACGGAGATAATTACTCTTTCTCATTGTTTATAATTTGGGGTATTTGAAGGCTTGCCTACTCTCTTGCCCGTTTTCGGCTACGCGGGTTAAGGTGCCGGTTCTTATAACAGGAAGAAGCTGGCACCATCTCTTGTTCATTTAGTCGCGGGAAGAAAAGGAAAGGAACAGAGAGGGTCTGATAGAACATAGTTGGCAATGACAGTGCGAGGATGTAAAAATGGTTTTTATAAACAAGGGAAGAAAGAAGAATCAGAAAAATGAAGCTTCGTCTTTACGGTTACAACATCACTCGCCCGGATGCTCAATTATTTTCAGAACGTACAAGAGTGCGACGCAACAGACGATCAACCGGAGTTACTTCATCCCAGTTCCAAATACTGTATTTTGTATTACTCGCCAGCTGTTAGTTGTTGCTTTTAGCGATAAAAAGAAGCTGGTAAACATAAAAAAAGCAGTCGGTATTGTTTGAACAATATTGACTGCTTTTTTATAATCAGAAGGTTTTCTATAAGCCGGGAATCGCGCTGAAAACAGTATCCGTAATCAGGTTTACTACGCTGTCTCTAAACTGTTCGGCTTTGATAACAGCAAGACCTGCCTTTTGCAAAGCCGTCATCTCGATAAGGTCTTTTTGTGCAGTGATCAGTAATTCAAAATCATCGGTTGTCAGCTTGCCTTCTGCCAGTAAAGTTGCCCAGCGCTGAAGCTTATCTTTCATGCTGTCAAGAAGGTTTTTGGCATCTTCCTCGGCTTGTTTGGTTAACGATTTAAAAGAAGCTTTGGCAAGCGCCAGCAGGTTGGTTTCTAACTCTGTAAAGAGGTCTTTAAAATTGATAGCAGCCATAAAGAGTACGTTTTATTTGTTTAAAAAGTTTGTAACGCCGGCATCGGAAGCTTGTATCTTCTGCGCTTCCAGTTCAGAGATTAAATCGAAGCCCTCGGCAGCCAGTGGTTTGTATTCATCTATCAGCGCCTGGCTTTTGGTGCTGTTCTTTTTCCAGCTGGCGAAGTAAGAACCGATAATGCCTTTCTGACCTGTAGAGTCGAGCATCTTATTCCACATTTTTATGGTGATATCATTTTTGGGCCGGTGCTTCTCATACTCCATGGCTTTGCGTAGGTTCAATACTGTTTCATCTACCTCTTTGGCGTGAGAAGAATAAGATTCGGTTGACTCGTCCATAAGGTTGAGAACATCTACTTTTAATGATGTGGTTTGTGTGTAGGCAAACTGGTCGTAAGGAGACATGTAATGGTTGCAACTAAAGAGCAGGATGGCAAGCGTGACTGCCATTACTCCCTGCTTTACAAAGGATAGTTTTTCTTTCATAGTCGTT
>CAZZZH010000254.1:0-6474 GCA_964658445.1 Ilyomonas sp. | reverse complement strand
CTTTTTGCTCGGCGTTGTACACAATAGCATTGCTTAGCTGGTTGGCTTCCTCGCGGGTTTCGCCATCGCTCATTTTCAGGAGCTTCACGTAGAAGCTGTCGCCTTCTGCTTTTATCACTCTTACCTTCAAATTGTTTACGTAGGCTGTGTCTTCGTCCAGGTCGGCAAAGGGTTCTACCTGTAGCCAGTTGAAGCGGTGGTAATAAGCACCCAGCCGGCTCGCATGCACTTCTAACTTAGCGGTTCTGGCATTCGTTAATGGTATGGTTTGCTCGTTAGCGGTACTGCTATACCGGAAGTTGTTGAGGAACGAAACGGTAAGCCCGATGGCACAAACCAAACCCAGCAGCCACAAGGACAACAGAGACGTGCGGAGGATGGTACTATTGCCTTTCATTTTACCCAACCGGCGGATAACCGTAGTGATAATACCAATCACCGGAACCCACACAAACAAAAGTGTACCCCACGCAAATGTCGTTTGCCAGCCGTCGTTTAACAGGTAGCTTTTAAAAGGCAGCAACCCGATCATGGCTACACCAAAACCAAATAGTGCGCAGACAACTGCAAAGAGAACAGCACCGACAATGAAGTAAACAAAAATCTTAATCAGCAGCCCGATAGCGTTGCCTAAACCTTTTCCGCTCTTGCGCGCCGTTTGCGATACTTCGCCGCCAAATTGTTTACCTTTTGACGTAAACTGCTTGCCTGTTTCGGTAGCAAAGGCAGTAGCTTCTTTGCTGAATTTGCTTACCCTTTCTCCTACGCCTTTCATTTCGTTAGAGATGTTGTTTTTGATTGAATTGAGATCCACTTTCTCTCCTTTCATTTCTAAGCGTTCAGAAGATGATTTGGCTTCCGGTAAAACAATCCATAAGATAATATAAGCCAAAGCAGCAGCAGGGCTGAAGGAAACCGAAAAGAAGTTAGGATAATGAAAAGCTCCCCAATTGTTCCAGCGAAACACAACGGTGAAGAAAGGGATAAGAAAGATAGCGCGGGGTACCCATACGTTCACGCCAAAATAATAAGCTAATCCGCGGCATACGCCACCGATCAATTTGTCTTCCGGGTCGCGCAGCAGGCGCTTTTTGGCAGAGCCAATCACCGTAGAAGCCGAACTGGGAACAGCGATCCATAAAACGATATACACCAAAAAGCCGAAGCCTGCAAATGCGCAGATAATAAACAGGATACGGATAAGCATGGCATCAATACCAAAGTAGGCTGCAATGCCGCCGCATACACCAGCAACGACTTTGTTGTTTTCATTGCGAAATAGCTTTTCTCCCTTTGTATAAGTGTAGCTGCCGCTGTTGCCGGTGCTTTCTTCATATACCCGGCTTTTTACTTTTTCTTCTTCGCCGTTGCCATCAAAATCTTCGGGTCTGCCAATACTGTTGATTACCGCATTTACATCTTCATCCGTAATGCAGGTGCCGCCTTTCTTCAGCGTTTCGCCAAACAGCTCGGCAATGCGACTTTCAATGTCATTAATGATTTCTTCCTTGCCCTCTTCGTTTACAAAGTAGCGGCGCAGGCTATCTACATATTGCTTCAGTATTTCATAGGCAGTCTCCTCTATGGGTATCACTCTGCCCTGAAAATTTATGTTGATTACCTTTTTCATGATTCTAAAATATTTGATTGGTTATTGTTGGTAATGTCTTCTGTGGTGCTGGTGGCCACTGGTTGTGTAAGTGTGTGTACAGCATCGGCTAGCTCTTTCCAGGTGCGTTCAAGTTCGTCGTAAAAAGAGATGCCCTGGTCTGTCATCACAAAATATTTACGTGGGGGTCCGCTGACACTTTCTACCCAGCGATATGTGAGATAACCTGCATTTTTTAACCGTGTAAGCAGCGGGTATAATGTACCTTCCAGTATGTGTAGATTGGCGGCTTTCATCCTTTCTACTATATCGCTTGGGTAAACCTCCCCTTGCTTTATGATAGACAGAATACAAAACTCGAGCACCCCTTTTCGCATCTGGCTCTGTGTGTTTTGAATGTCCATAAAATAATTTTGACTGATTGGTTATGAGAAATGCTTTTTAGAAAGCTGTTTTTTCATTTTGACAGCACAAAAATAGGATTTATTTACTACTATGCAACACACAGTACCAATTTTAGTAAGGTAATTTGTACTGTAAGGAATCCGGCTTACTACAAACCATTGATTGTTAGCGATTTGCAACATTCGCTATGTTTACAGAAAATGATGACTGCAAAAAAAAAGGGATGAGTGGCGGCTAATTCTGGTAAAAAAGGAGAGAATAAACCGTGTTTTATTGCTTTGTCGTAAATAATCGTAACTATTTTATAGTAGAGTGAATGGTGTAGCTAGATCGTTTTGTGATTTTGCATTCTTGTTTGTAAAACAAACTGTTACTTCTAGCTTTAAGCACCAATTTTGATATAATGATTTCTCCTTTTCTTTATGATTAAATTGAAACAGCGAAAGATTATCAACGATCCTGTCTATGGCTTCATCACCATTAATACACCTCTCATTTTTGATGTCATTTCTCATCCCTGGTATCAGCGTTTGCGCCGCATTCACCAAATGGCGCTGGCTTCTTTTGTTTATCCTGGCGCAGTGCATACACGTTTTCATCATTCGCTTGGCGCTTACCATCTCATGTGCCAGGCAGTAAGCGAGCTCTGCAATAAAGGGGTTGACATAAGTGAAGAAGAAGGCGAAGCGGTAAAAGCAGCCATTTTATTACACGATATTGGTCATGGTCCGTATTCACACGCACTGGAAAGTTTACTCATCCCGAATACCAATCACGAAGAAATCGGGTTGCAAATTATGCATCGCATGAACGAAGATTTGGGTGGAAGATTATCGCTGGCGATAAACATTTTTACCAATAATTATCCAAAATATTTTTTGCACAGCCTTATCAGTGGGCAGGTAGATGTGGACCGGATGGATTATTTAACACGCGATAGCTTTTATACCGGTGTAAGTGAAGGGGTAATTGGATACGACCGTATTTTGAAAATGCTGGCGGTGCAGGATGGCGAGTTGATGATTGAAGAAAAAGCAATCTACAGCACAGAAAAATTTCTGATTGCGAGACGGCAAATGTATTGGCAGGTTTACCTGCATAAAACAGTGTTGGCTACCGAAATGATGCTGGTAAAAATTATGGAGCGTGTAAAAGAAATTTACCAACCAGATGATAAGCTTTTGCAAACCGGGTCGCCGCTGGATTATTTTTTATCAGACGATAATCCATATCCCGAACAATTAATAGAAAGCTTTTGCCGTATTGACGATGCAGACATAATGTTTGCCGTAAAGAAGTGGAGTCATCATGACGATTTGGTACTTTCAATGCTAAGCACAGACCTTTTGAACAGGAACCTGCTAAAGTGTACATTGCAGAACGAACCGGTTAATGAAGCAATGCTAAGCAGGATCCGCAAATCAATTATGAAAAGATTTTGCATCAGCGAACACGAAGCTTCTTATTTTGCTTTTACCGGCATCGCAGAGAATACAGCTTACAAACTGACCAATGAACATGTGAACATTCTGTTTAAAAATGGTGATGTAAAAGATATTACACAGGTAGACCATCCGCTTATCAATACAAACCTGTCTGTGCCTGTCAAAAAATTTTACATTTGCCAATTACGGTAACGGTTGTTAGGTTTACAAATAATATTATAGCCAGTCTATGCAATTCAGCGCAGCGCAAATAGCCATGATGATTAACGGAGAAACGGAAGGCGATGCTTCTATAGCCGTCAGTTCGTTTGGCAAGATAGAAGAAGCAAAACAAGGCCAACTCACTTTCCTTGCCAACCCAAAGTATGAAGAGTTTCTTTATACCACGCAGGCCTCCATCATCATTATCAACCAGGCACAGGAACTGAAAGAAAGCATTTCGGCAACGCTGATACGGGTGCCTGATGCTTACTCTGCCTTTGCTGCTCTGCTGCGCAAATACCAGGAGATAATGACTCAGCAACTTACCGGCATACAGCAGCCTTCTTACATAACAGACACAGCAAGAATTGGCGAAGGTGTTTTTGTAGGTGCCTTCGCTTATATTGGCGCAAATACACAGATTGGCAATAATGTAAAGTTGTTTCCTGGCGTGTATATTGGCAACAATGTAAACATCAGCGACAATACTATTTTGTATCCCGGCGTGAAAGTGTATAACGATTGTGTGATTGGCCGTAATGTAACCATACATGCCGGTGCTGTTATTGGCGGCGATGGCTTTGGCTTTGCGCCGCAGCCCGATGGCACGTATAAAAAGATACCGCAGATAGGCAATGTGGTGATAGAAGATTATGTGGAAATAGGCGCCAATGCTGCCATTGACAGAGCCACCATTGGCTCTACTATCATTCATAAAGGTGCAAAGCTGGACAACCTGATACAGATAGCGCACAACGTAGAAATCGGGATGAATACGGTGATGGCGGCACAGGCCGGCGTAAGCGGCAGTACCAAGATTGGCAGTAACGTAATGGTAGGCGGGCAGGCAGGTATTGTTGGACATTTACATATCGCCGACGGTGCTAAAATAAATGCACAAAGCGGCGTGAGTAAATCCATTAAAATACCCAATGTTGCCGTTACCGGCTCGCCAGCATTTGACTACACTTCCGCCCTGCGCAGCCAGGCCCTGAGCCGCAACCTACCCGATATGGAAAAACGCATTGCCGAGCTGGAAAAATTAGTGCAGCAGCTATTGGCAGAGCGCGTTACAATTGTTAGTTGATATTATTAATGGTTAATTAAAAGTTCATGTTGATGAAGGTTGCCGGTTGGCAACAGGCAATTAACCATAATCACTTCTCTTCATGGATAAAACAACGGTTACCTATCTTGTTTTTGGAGCGGCGCTGCTGGCGGCACTGGTGTTTGACTTAGATGTTATCAGCAAAAAGAATTCGGTGATTACGCTTAAGAAAGCGCTGCTGCAAACACTGTTGTGGGTGGGTTTATCGCTGGCGTTCTGGGCATTTATCTGGATAGAAAAAGATGCGCATGTGGCTACTAAATACATCAGCGCTTACCTGATGGAGTGGAGCCTGAGTATAGATAATGTCTTTGTCTTTATCCTTATTTTTTCTTACTTAAAAATTAACGAGCCCGACGTGGGCAGAGCCTTGCTGATTGGTGTGCTGTTGGCCATTGTGCTGCGCATTATTTTTATTGCCGCAGGCATTCAGCTTATCAACCGCTTTCAATGGTTGCTATATGTGTTTGGTGTGTTTTTATTGTATACTGGCGGTAAACTATTTTTTCAGAAGGGAGGTGAGGAAAGTTATAACCCGCAGGAGTCGTCTGTGTTTAAAATCATCAACCGTGTTCTTCGCATCAGCGATACCAACCCGGAAGGAAAATACACGGTGAATAAAGATGGCAAACGTTACTTTACTACATTGTCATTAGTGATTTTAATGCTGGCAGGCACCGATGTTTTGTTTGCTTTTGACAGCATACCAACGGTGGTGACACTCGTGCGCGAGAAAGCCAATATGCCCTTTCAGCCGGATGACGTGATGGTAATTTATTCGAGCAACATCTTTGCTGTATTGGGTTTGCGAAGTTTGTTCTTCCTGCTTCGCGGTGCGGCAGACCAGTTTCAATATCTGCAGCAGGGCATTGCACTGGTACTGGTGTTTATTGGTGTAAAGATGTTGATTGAATCATACGTTCATATCTCTATTTATGTATCGCTGGGCGTGATTGTGGTGTGTATGGCGGCGGCTATTGTTTTATCGAAACTAAGAAAAACCTCGGCGGATGCCGCTTTGTCTCCCGAAGAATGAAAGCTTGTTTTACTGCCGGGCTGGCTTCCTGTCGCTCTTGCTTTGCTATTGTTAGGTAGCTACGTGGTGGCATTATTTTTATAACGTAAAGAACCCATAAATAAGACGATGTGAGCAATAGGAAAATTATGTACCTGGTAAATCCTTTATCGGGTACGATAAAAAAAGGACCTCTTCTTTTTTCTATAAAAACGGTTACGGAAAGCAAAGGCATCGCTTACGATGTTGAAGAAACCAACGCAGAAGGCAACTACCTTTTATTAAGAGAAAAAATACTGGACGGCGGGTTTACCGACGTTGTGATTATTGGTGGTGATGGCACAGTAAGGCAGGTGGTTGATGCGCTTCGTGATGTAACACAATTGTCGTTTGGCATCATCCCGCTGGGTAGTGGCAATGGGCTGGCAAGAGCGGCTAAGATACCTTCGAAACCCTTGCAGGCGCTGCAATTGCTGTTTACCGGCACCGCAAAACCGATTGATGCCTTTCACATTAACCAGCACTTTTCGTGTATGCTTAGCGGCATTGGTTTCGATGCGAAAGTGGCGCACGATTTTGCGGAGAAAGCCGCACGCGGATTGTTTACTTATACACAACAAAGTCTCATCAATTACTTTAAAGCACAGCCTTACCAATTTGAGGTGGTAACGAACGATTTCTCTTTTTTTAC
>CAZZZH010000253.1:0-6577 GCA_964658445.1 Ilyomonas sp. | reverse complement strand
AGTAGTTAAATGGACTTGGACGGTGGTTACATACGGTTGATTTGTGGCTAAATGCAGTTGACTCCTTGTTACATGCACCTGGACGGTGGTTAGATACGCCCGGGTGGTGGTATAATGAGATTGTGTGGTTACCCTGTTGTAAATAGGTTTGCCTGCTGTACAATTACCTTCTCTTTTTTGCCCTGATGTAAACAATAAGAAGGCAAACCCAAACGCTCCGCGCGTTTTGCCGGGCCTGCGCGCCTTCCTGTGTAACCTTTTGCCTTTTCTATAATGGGTCTCCTATGTAAGGCAAGATTTCGAACAGTAGTGGTTGGAAAGCTCGCTGGGCTTTTGTGAGTTGGATGAACATTGTTGAGGGCATGGCGCTAAAGAGCCACAGGCTTGCGGAATGACGGGTGTTGCTCTCAAATGTTTACGCACTTTATTTCAGTTCTTCTATGTTAATATCCTTCCATCTTACTTTAATGCCGCCGCCTTCGTGAATTTGCAACGCAATAAAACCTACGCCTTCGCCAATCTTATCATCCTGTAAGGTACACATGAGGTGACCGTTGAGCCAGGTGGTTACATTGTTGCCATCTACCTTTATTTTGTAAGTATTCCACTCGCCCATTTTTAAATACTTTTCATCTTCGGGTTTGGGTTGCACCAGCCAGCCCCTGCCGTACGATTCGTAGATGCCGCCGGTGTGTTGCCCCGGAGGCGCTACTTCTGCCTGCCAGCCGCTGATCTTAACCCCTTCGGGTATTTGCGAGTGAAAGAATACGCCGCTATTGCCATTGGCTTCCTGTTTGAACTGTAAGGTGAGAATAAAATTCTTGTAATTTTTATCGGTAGATAGATAGCCGTATTGTTTATCGGGACCACTTTCGCAAACCAATTCTCCGTTGGTATCTGCGTACCATTTTTCTGTGCCATGAATGGTCCAGCCGGTAATGTCTTTTCCGTTGAACAAGCTTTCTTTTTTCTGGGCTGATGCCATTACACTTAGGCAAATACAGAAAACGAGAAATAGTGTTTTCATTCCCTATTGTTTAGACGAATATAGGAAAGAAGCGTGTTTCTCTTTCTTTGTTTTTGAGGAAAACCCCCTTTTGGAAATCGAATGAAAAAGAGCTACCCGGCATTGACCGCAACGACAAGACCACCGATGATGCAGAATGCTGCAAGGAGGATGGTGAGGATGCCGAGCAGGAGGTAGAAGGTGGGCTGCTTTTCTTTTATCTCGATGAAATACGGAGCAGGAGGAAATGTTTTTTGCATCCATTTGAAGGGTAAGCCAGTGTGGCTGGCGGTGGTGTCGGGAATTTTTTCGAAGGCGAAAGTGTAGGTGCCGGGGGAGGCAAAGAATGTGTGGGTGAGGGTGCGCCCCATGCCGCCGCTTTGGGAATACATGTTTCCGAAGGGGGAATTGAGCAGAAGGGGTTGGAAGGTGGTGTGGCTGGTGACGAAGATGCGGAGCATGGCAACGGGGATTTTGCGGATGGAACGCCCTTTTTACCAGATGGCATAGTTGTCTTCTTTAGTGATGGTAAACTCTGCGGCCTGCTGTGTGAAGGGCATATCTAAGACGGTGGCTCCACTGAAGGATTTTTTTGTCCACCGGATGCCTTTGAGGAGCAGCCACACGCCTACCGGGATGAAGCAGATGGCGAGACTGCGCAGTTCGAAGGTGGTGATGTGCATGAGCGGCATTGCTTTATGTTTGTTTATGAGGTACAAATATATTGGTTGCAGGGATTGGTGGTTGCTGTGTACCCGTGCCGGTATTACAAAAAGTAAGACAAGATACCTTGCCGTGATGCAGGGCTTCTTATTGCGGGTGCTCTGCTGCGGACTTTTATTTTTATCAACTGGCGGCGTTTACACCGAGGCGGATGTGGGATGGTGTTATTGTGGATTGTGAATGATTAATGGTTAATTGAGACTTGCGAATGGGCGGTTTTTTCGGTTGGTATTAAAGTGGGGTTGTGATAGCCAGCCGGAGACTGGTTTTTATTGGACATCCGGAGAGCTGCTGAAGCGAACTCTCTGGAGAGCTATGTGTATAAATGCGAAAGTGAATTTTATTTTATTACATCGTCCGTGCTGCGAGGCAGCGCTGAAACCTGAAAATTTATTTCCAAAAGCTCATTTGTACAGAAAGAATGTTTTGGTATACAAAAGCTTGTTGTCTACATATAAATTCAATACCCAATCACCCGTTACCATTTCATAAGGAGCATCTAAGCTATATGATGAAGCAGCCATTGTATTGGTCGGGCGTTGAGTGGTATACCTGATGGACTTAAATTTTTTTCCATCCTCATTTTTCAAAGTTGTTGGATACACCCATTCAGCGTCCATTTTTAATACAAATGAATCGGCAGACTTTATTTCGTATACGACGCCAAACTTTGCTCCGGGCTCGACTTGAATAGAGTCAGTTACTTTCACAATCTCAAAATCTTTAAGCCATTGATGTGTTTTTATGGGTGAACCTTTCAGCACTTCTGTGGTGCCATTCACTGCCTTCGCAAGTCCATGATCAAGCTCATCAAACGTAAGTGTACCATATTGTTTAGTTTCAATACTATTCTGCGCCGACAGGGAAAAAGACATAATTAAAAAGAAAAGGGGGGTAACAAATCTCATAAGTCAATTTTTCGCTAATATAGTATATTGTGACTATTCACCAACTGAGCGAAGTTTGCCACTTTGTCCAGTTCTTCAAGATGTTAGCGCAACGCAAGAGTAGGGATAATATGATTCTCCCAATCATTACTCAATACAACCCACCCACTTTGTGAAGCCTATCTTCCATAAGCTTTGCGAGAACGATAACTTTACTTTCCATCTCAATTGCGAAGCCAGCTATACAGGGCTACACGCCAAACTGTTTTAAATGATGGTCGCAATGTTTATACACCATTATACCGGTATCTTCTTTGGTTAATGCACCAAAGAACGGATGCATAAAACCATCGCCTTGCAGGTTTTTGTATTCGCCCAGCAGCCGGATCCATTTTTCTTTTTCTTCGGCAAAAGAAGGATTGTCTTTGATTCTAAAAGAAGGAACGGTGGGCATGTTTCGCTTTACAGGCTGGTCGTTCATCATGCCCCGCAAGGCCATTTTGCCAAACAACTTTCCGATAAAGGACTGGCGGTATTTCTTTTTTCCCTGCGCCATTTCATCCCACTGCGAGCAATGCTTCATCATTTGCGAAACGGTCATTTTGCCCCATAGCGGCGTGCTGTTTTCGGTAAGCAAGTTAATTCTGCGTATCAGTTCCTCTCTTGTGGATGGATCAGTTATGGTTTTCATGTTGTGTATTTATATGGGTACAAACGTATAGCTTCTTATACCGCCAAAGAAGGCTAAATGCGTCAATGAAGGTACATCAATGCGACAAACGTTTCTATCCCTGTTTCTTTTATATTCGCCGCCATGGATTGGTTATTTTGGATTGTTTATATCATTTGGGGTAGCAGCGAGGCAATACTGAACCGCACGCTTCGCTCGGCTGCCACTGACAAACAAAACGAGGACAAGCACTCTCTTTCGCTGATCTGGATAACCGTGATCGTTGCTACTGTGTCGGCTGTGCTGATAGCATCGAACCTTCGCTTGTTGATCTATTCCCAGGCTGTGTTTCAATACACCGGCATTCTCCTAATTTTAGTTGGCGTTCTGCTGCGCATAGCGGCGGTGGTATCGCTGGGTAAATACTTTACGGTAGATGTGACCATACGGCAGAGGCACCGGCTGAAAGAAGATGGCATGTATACCTACATCCGGCATCCCTCCTATGCGGCTTCGCTGCTATCGTTTATTGGGTTTGGTGTGGCGCTGAATAATTGGTTGTCGCTGGGGCTTATTACCGTCGCTATCCTAACTGTATTTATCCGGCGCATGAACATTGAAGAGGCTGTGCTAACCCGCCAGTTTGGAGAAGAATACCTAAGTTATAAAGCCAAAACCAAGCGATTGATTCCTTTCGTGTATTAGGAATGTAGTTTGTCGTATTGAATACTTTTATGAATCAGTAAAGCTTGTTGCACTAGAGCTCAGCGAAGCTTGTTACTTTCTTTTCCAATCATTAACCAAAAAGACAATCCCTTTTAGTGGTAACGATGCTATAAATTAAAAACCCTGATCGCCCTTTAAAGTGCAATCCGGGATCAAGAAAATCCATGATGCTTATTCTTTTACGAATTGCTTTGTCATAACGGTATTAGCCGTTCTTATTTCTAACCTATAAGTGCCGCTGGCAAGGTTACCCACATTGAGATTTATGTTGTTGTTACCTGCCTTTGCGCTGAGCGATTTTTGCACGATGCTGCTACCCGCCATATCTAAAACAGCTATGGTTGCCACAACGCTACTATTGCTGTTGAACGATACAGAAAGATTTCCTTTTGCAGGGTTGGGATAAACTGATAAAGTCGTCGATGCCGTTACTGCGGATACAGAAGATGGCGCAACAAGATCGCTAACCTGAGAATCGCTTAATTTAGCTTCTATCCTACTTAACCTCGCTTGCACCGCATCAAAAGCTTTTTGCAGGCTATCGTTTTTAGCGCTAAGTTCCTGAACAGCTTTCACCAGTGGCACTACAAACTCGCTGTAGCGCAAGCCCATAATCTTACCAGCTTTATCTACGCCGCTAAAATCGTAGTTTGCTTTTTTAGCTGCCTTGTCTACTTCCTGCGCCAGGAAACCAGTGAACTGCATACTTTCCAGTTGGCTTTCGCTCGCTTCGTTAAGTGAATCTCTCCTGCCCAGCAACTCCATTTCTTTTTTTGTATTGAAATGATAGGTAACAGGTCTCAACTGGTTAATAAAAACCAGTCCCGGCACATTTTCTTTAATGTCTTGTTTAATTCTTTCATCTGAATAGTTAGTCCAGCCTACGGCACCACCAATACTTTTTACATAAATGTTTCCTACTTGCACTTTAAAGCTGGCATCCACCAATGCGTCAAAGCCAATGGCGGTAGCATTCTTGAAATTGGATTCTGCTACATCGGCATAAGCACCTATTGTGGTGTTGCGCATACCGGTTTGATTGGTTATTAAAGCCTGCATACCAAAGGCGGTGTTATAGTAGCCGGTGGTGTTATTAAATAAAGCCGTTGCACCAGTAGCTGTATTATCGCTGCCAACTGTATTGTTGTATAAAGAGAGATAACCGTTGGTTGCATTGTAGGTTCCCGTAGAATTGTTATACATGGCGGAATGACCGACAGCAGTGTTTGACGATGCCATATTATTTTGCATGGCGCCCAACCCGATCGCCACGTTATCGCTGCCGTATTGGTTGCTCAGGAGCGCATTGAAACCTATACCCACATTCTCGCCGCCGCCGATGTTTGCATTGAGTGTACTAGGCCCGATGGCTATATTGTAGTTACCATCGTTGGTAAATAAAGCACCATTGCCAAGTGCCAGGTTATTTTGCCCGAACTTGTTGTGATACAAAGCTCTTACACCAATGGCAACGTTTTCGTAACCAAATGTGTCTTGCGTAAGCGATTGATAACCTATTGCCGTATTATTAACCGCATACTGGCCCGGAGAAACAAGGGTCTGGTAGCCAAAAGCAGTGTTAGATCGAACTGAATCGAAATCAATAAAGCCAGACTTATTATTGTTGACTTTAAAAGTTAAGCGGTGCTGATCGGTAGTTCCTAAAAAATTCACTGAATCAGTAAGATTGCTGTTACCCCGCAATGACCAGGAATTTAAAGACGATGCAATTGCATTGCTTTTGACAGCGACAGGTTTTGTTTGTGCAATACCAAAAAGCGGAAGAACAAGCAGCACGGCTGAGTAAAGATGAGTTTTCACATTACAAGATTTAATAGTGTAAAAAGATGGTTTGTAGATTATATTAAGGTTAGTATAGGCAGAAGCGAGCAATGTAACCAGCCCTTTTTATTTTCTTCCTGGTATGTGGTATATAAGAGGTTACTTACCTCAGCCAGGCGTGGTTTGCGGCATCACGCATAGATTGGAATCTACGGTTCCAGCACCGTCTCCCCAAAAAGGATGGTACGGTGCAAGTGAGCAAGCTTTCGTTACACGCAATGTCTCCTCGACATGTACAAAAGCCATTGATGAAGACTTGCGACAAAAGAAGGATTTACCACACCACCTTCCCGCATTCTGCGCTGGGCTTACTATCAAAAAAGCATTAGAAAGTAGAAGTTAACAAAGGACAGTTAGCAGCGGTTTATTTCTGCACCAGCCATCAGACATTGGAATTTATTTATAAAAAACCCTTATTCCGTCCGGCGACTTTTCTATTTTTATACAGACATGGTCTAGCTGGTAAACAGTCCCTGTTAAGACAAAAAGAAAAACCCACTATTCCATTGAAATGACAAACTGAAAAATAAAATGAAAGAAGACGCACCGTCTTTGGATTGCCGTTTGTGAGAGTAGCCACATTGGACAATAAAAACAATAAAAGAAATTTCTATGAAATATGTAATTACAGGTTCGCTCGGCAACATCAGCAAGCCACTCGCAGAAGCCCTGCTGAAAGAAGGGCATGAAGTGACCATCATTACCTCTAACCACAAGCATGAA
>CAZZZH010000252.1:0-6618 GCA_964658445.1 Ilyomonas sp. | reverse complement strand
CCTGCCAAATCCAAAGATTTCTCGTCAAACCAATTCTGCCGCCCGGCGACAAACACTATAGGTGCAACAAAAAGTCTCGCATAGCAGTAGCATTATCACGAACGCTTTATCTTTATCACCACACCAAATCATGACAGAGAAAGAAAAAGCCCTTGGCTACCTGCAGATGCTTAAAGACGAAGGCAAGCTCGACGATAACGCGCTGGACGAACTCACAAGTATGTATACCATCACCCGCGGGGAAGCGGAAAAGCTGCTCAGCGACTTCAGGCAAACGCCCGTTTACGAAAAAAGTGCTGCCAAAAACATTACCTATTTTCTGGTTTCCTTTATTGTATCGGCGGGCACTGCAGCCGTGTTTGGCTTTATGGCGTTTAGCCACAATGGTTCGCCTGTTTTTGCAATTCATTTCTACATCATGTTTCTCGCCGCCATAGGGGCGTTCATCTATCTGTCAAAGCTGGTAACGGAACGCTACCGCATGGCAGAGCGGTATCCCTGGCTACAAAATAAAGCGCTGCCTGCACTCATCCTCATGTTGCCGCTGTTCCTGTATTTTCAATACAATCTTACCAACAAAACCTATCTCGCTGATCCGCGCGAATGGGTAAAGCTACCACCGATGATACTGAGTGAAGACTGTAAAGAAATAAGTACCGGCGGCAGAAGTCCCGATTATTATTATACCCTTCACGTTGGCGAATACATGGATGCCTTTCATTACAACAGCATTGAGCACCGCTACTGTTTCACTACACTCAATCCGTCTGACCTGCTAAAAAGAGGCGATACCGTAAGCCTGTGGGTAGAAAAAGCAGCCAACCCCGATCTGCAAACTTCATCGAACAACAAAGTATGGGATATCAGTTATAAAGGCAAACGCATGCTCGACATAACCTGCCGCAACCGCAAAGCCAAGGCGAATAGTGAACAGAACCGCAACATTATCCTCCTTGTCTTAGTAGTCACCCTCCTAATATTTGCCTTCAGCCAAGCCAAGTCTTTTAAAACAAAAATCACCTAACCTTTCCGGCGCAAACCGTCCAGGAAACGGTAATGTTTCCGTTTACCATATCAGGTTCCGCACAAAGCCCTCGTTAGAATGATTTAAGACGAACACTGCGAGGGCAATTGCGGAATGACAGGGGAGCGAAACCCTATGTGATTTATGGCAGACATTGACAAGGGCATGCGGGATGATGAACATTCTTTTCTAATTGATGCGCTACTAAGAAATCTACAACCAAACACCTTCCAACCGGCCTCTTGGCATCAACCAGCTCCACAAAACCCGCAACCACATACCCACCTCACCCGTACCTTCGTACCAACACGTCAACACTGCTAAAAACACGCTGTATGAACCGCAAAACATTTATCCGCTATAGCTCGCTTGCTGCTGCTTCGGCGCTCGTTCACAACACCGCCCTCCCCGCCGTCCTCCCTTCCGGCAGCGGAAAAGCGGTACATCCCCTCGCCATCACCATGTGGGACTTTAGCTGGCTCGAACGGCGCTGGCCCGGTGCCGGCTACGAAGACTGGGACAAGGCGCTGGACGAATTAGCCCTGCGCGGATATAATGCTGTGCGCATAGATGCCTACCCGCATCTCGTGGCAAACGATGCCACCCAAGAGTACACCCTGCTGCCGGTGTGGACCACACAGGACTGGGGCAGCCCAGCCATTAACAAAGTCACGGTGCAGCCCGCGCTAAACCAGTTCATAGCCAAGTGCAAGGCGCGGGGTATTTGGGTCGGATTATCCTGCTGGTACCGGCAGGATACCGATAAAGTGCTGATGAAGATAACAGACGCCGGCAAAATGGCCGACAACTGGATTGTTACCCTGCGAACCATTGCAGATGCAGGCTTGCTCGACGCCATCCTCTATGTAGACCTGTGCAACGAATGGCCTGGGGATGCCTGGGCGCCGTTTTTTAAAAATAACCCGCCTTACAAGACCTGGGGCTACTGGTATTTAAGCAACTCTATGGCATTCATGCAGCAGTCCATCGCCGCCGTGCGCAAAGCTTATTCAAGTCTGCCGCTTTGCTATTCATTCACCGGCGGCGACCCTCATTTATACACGCAGTACGATCTTTCTTTTTTCGACCTTCTCGAGCATCACATCTGGATGGCGCAGCAAAACAACGATGAGTATTACAAGGAAGTTGGCTACCATTACGAGCGGTTCTCGCCCGATGGCTACAACAACCTGGTGAAGAATTACGAAAATGTGTACCGCAAGCGTCCTGCTTACTGGCGTGGCTTACTGGCAGACGGCATTAACACACTGGCTGCCGGTGCCAAAGCAGCGCACCAACCCTTAATCACCACCGAGTGCTGGGGCTTGGTCGATTTTAAAGACTGGCCGCTTCTTTCTTGGGACATTATCAAAGAACTATGCGAGTTGGGGGTGCAAACGGCTGCCGCTACCGGTCAGTGGCTGGCAATGGCCACCAGCAATTTCTGCGGTCCGCAGTTCGCCGGTATGTGGGCAGATGTAGCCTGGCACCAGCGGCTTACCACGCTTATTAACGCATCAACCGTGCAGCCCGACCTCCACCAATCGCTGCTGGCAAAACGGATAGCCCGCGGGTCATAGTTCCTTACCCTTTTCCAATTCAGCTTCCATTTTTAATCCTACAAGCTTCGATGCGATTAGGGTTGTGCATTCTGCTTTGCCCTTATCTTTACGCAGCCTACGATACTGCTTTATGATGAACCGCAACCGACTTCTTCTGCTACTTCCGGCACTCCTTTTATGTGGCTGCCTGTTTACTAAACACATGAGCGAAGCCGATATAGAAGGTAGCTGGACGCTATACGACGTAACAGCACAAGACCCGAACACGGCAGATTTTAATACAGAAGCTTCGCTGAAAGAAAGTTTGCAAACCGGTTCTCTCCTTAGCTTTTTTAAAGATGGCAGTTTTACCAAAACAGAAGGCGACGGTGGTTTTGCCCCGGGTAATTGGCGCCTGGGTAAAGAAGAAAACGAATTGCTACTATCCACCCGCAGCGCCGAAAAAAAGGAGATCGCCCTACACATAGAGCCGCCTTCGGTGGAGCATCAATCGTTTGCTCTGGTAATACGCAAAGGCGAGGTCTTATATAAGTATATCAAAACAGCAGCACCGCTTCAGAACTATCGCAACGATCCTTTTTACCTCACCAATAATTTGTGGAGGCTAACGCCAAAAAGCGAAGAAGATTCTGCACGGGTAAGAGAACGGCTGGCAAACTATTTTAAGCACCTCGCCCTGTTGCTAAAAGCGGCTAAAGAAAGGAAGCAAACGGTAGTGTCGTTTGTGTTTTCGCAGGGTCCGGTAATGATTTATAACGGGGGCATTGGCCGGTTGCCGTACGACAAAATAAAGCCCTATTGGAAGAATGGTTTTTATAACGGTGAATCGGCGCAGTATGCCTACCAGTTGTTTGGAAATTATTTGTCAGAAGGTCATTACATAGGTGCCGGCACCGGCGACTGGATAGAAGATGATTACCGCATACTCATGAGTATCTATCCTGCTTTTCACACTGGCAATAAAGAAGCTGCCCTTCAATAACGGATGGTCGCCTTTCTTCTGCTATTTTTAAACAAGTGCTCACGCTAAAGACATTGTGCCTTTCCGGCTTTGCATAGTTCGCCTAGCCACCGGCAAAGCTATAAAGCTGCCTACCTAAAACAACTTTTTCGGACCGGTATCTTTCTTCATTTTTTGCAAACGGCATAATTTTTAAGCAGGGTTTGGTAATAAACACACCACCGATGAAATTCACTTCTTTTGCCGCTGCAGCACTGGCGTTCCTTGCGCTTTCCTGCAACAATGCCAATACCGGCAGCACTACCTCCGCCGATTCTGCCACTACTACGGACACTACTACCAAGTCCAACGCCAGTGCTAAGCTGGAGACCGTATTTACCGACAGCACCTACCAGTTTACTGGCATTGCCAAAGAAGAAGGTGGGCGCACCTTTCTTACCTATCCCAAATGGTCGCCTATTTACCGTTATGCCCTCGTCAGCACCAATGGCGATACCGGCGTAACACCCTATCCAACCGCCGCCATGAATAGCTGGCAGCCGGGTGAGCCGGGAACGAACAAATGGGTATGCGTACAAAGCATATACATAGATGATAGCGGCGGGCATTGGGTAATAGACCCGGCTGCACCCATGCTAAAGAATGTGCAGGGCAGGGGCGCCAAATTGGTAAAGCTGGATAAAAGCAGCGGAGCAGTATTAAAGACCTACAATATTACCAGCGCCATCACCGATACCAGCTATGCCAACGATGTGCGGATAGACACACAGACTGGCTTTGCCTATATCACCGATTCTAAAACAGGAGGCATCATCGTTGTCAACTTAGCTAACAGTGCGGTGCGCGAAGTGCTGAAAGGCGATAAGTCAACCCTTTCGGACCCGGCGTATCATTTTATCATAGACGGCAGGGAGCTGGTAAAAGACGGCAAAGTAGCCAAGTTCAATTCAGATGGCATTGCCCTTTCTCCTGACAGAGCCTACCTCTACTATAAGCCGCTGACCGATGATAAGCTCTACCGCATCAAAACAGAGTACCTGCGTGATTTTTCGCTGAAAGACACTGCTTTTGGCAGCTTGGTAGAAGACCTCGGACATTTTAATACCACCGATGGAATGATATTCGATAAAAGCGGCAACCTCTACATGGGCGACCTGCAGAAATACCAGATTGTAAAGCTGGATAAAGATTTGAAGAAAACGGTGCTCGTACAGGATTCTTCCCTTATCTGGCCCGACACGTATGCTATAGCAGACGGCTGCCTGTACTTTACCTGCTCGCAGATCAACAAGCAGCCCGATTATAACGCCGGCGTAAACAAGCGGACGACACCTTATCATGTCTTCCGTATAAAACTATAATTGCATGGAGCACAAGGAAGAACTGCAGCAGTTGTTTAACCGCATTCCCCGGCGGCATACAGCAGACAATGTAAAAGAAATATACAGCCTGCTGGATGAATACGAAGCGCTGTTGCAGATGCTGGAAGCAGATGCCCGGTATGAAAAGCGGGTTGCTCCTTTTTTTGAAGCGCTCGATCCCATCCGGGCAACCATTAAAAAGTCTAACGACAATAAAGCGTCTAAAAAAACAAAAGATATGCTGTTTGATGAAGCTTCCGGTGCCTTAAAAGATACGCTTGAAGCCCTCATGCAACTGTAGCGGCGGCTTTCAGTCAAATGTGAGGTAAATCAAGTCAGATGACAGAGGCAAAGGTTAGTTAGTGTCAATTGGGGAGCCGGGCACAGGCTCTTTTACAAAGAGTGTTGAAACAGCTTGTTCAGTAGCTCTTCTTTGCAATGTCCTTCCATATCGCTGTGTATATAGGTGAGATTTTTCAGGAAAAGAACCTCTGATTTTAAATTCCTCCAAGCGCTACCTCGTAAAGCCGCTTCGGGCTTCGCTGTATTGCCGGTGCATACAGTGGCATTGGTATCACCTTTCCACATGGGTACGTGTGCCGCAACTTCTTCTCCGACAGGTTGATGCCTGCAAAGCAAAAGCACTCCTTATCCTTCGCTTCCCGCAGGTAATAGAAATACAGGCTTACGTCCACCTTTCTATCCAGGAACAGATAGCCATAAAAGGCTTCCTCCTCTTCCTCATCTTCCGTAGGTATCAGTGTGCACCAGCCTATCGGGTTTAGAACGTCCATGTTCAAAAGCACCGGCACAGTACCCGTTGTGCGGTAACTCATATCTTTTAGTTTCTCTAAGTATTGCATTCTTACATGCACTACCATCATAAGCCAGGAATAAGATTTAAAAATAACAAAATACACCCACTCCAAAAGCAGCCAACAAAAATAGTGTTCACAAACGGCAAAGCTTATTGTCTCAAAGGTTTTTCGCCGGAATTTATTTATCAATTCAATACAGCTGCGCACCGGCAAACAAAAAAGGCAGCCGAAGCTGCCTTTCAATAACGTTAATCCAAAGACGAATAAAACAAAATTAAAAACTAAAACTTACTAAAATGGTAACTTAAAATAAAAATAACTGAATACTAATAATTAAAAAATAACACTAAGTAAATCTGTAACTAATAAAGAATAACACGAGACGGGATTAACGTTACCGGTGCAAATATAAGAGCAATATGCTAAACGAAAAAATTTTCTGAAGTTTAATTTTGAAAAATTTCTCCTATTCGTATAACTATTTCGCTTCTTCACCTAAGGCTCGGCCATCAAAGCAACCGTATAGCGCACGTTACAAGACTTGGATTAACAATAGGATAGAAGTATCTTTTTCACCCGCCTGCTTTTACTTTCTACTATTACCTGCGTCTCAATCGCAAATAATATTTCATGAAGAAAACACTTTCCTTACTCGCCAGCACTTTATTGATAGCCGCAGCTTCCTTTGCCCAAACTGGTGATACCACCGTGCACAAAACGGTAACGCACACAAAGACAGTTACCCACCACACAACGACAACTACACAACCGGCAGCAGCAGCTACCCACCATACAACGGTACACAAAACGATGAAAACGCATCCGGCAGCTACAGAAGAAGTAACTACGGATTCTACTTCTGTGCATCGTAAAGTGAAGAAGCCGGCTTAAG
>CAZZZH010000251.1:4211-6654 GCA_964658445.1 Ilyomonas sp. | reverse complement strand
TTACTGTATTGCCTGCGTCGTGTGTGGATAGGCTAATAGTTACTTTGTTATAAACATTGCTCCACTCAGGGTGATGGTCCATTTTTTCGGCAATGAATGCCACGCGCATCATAAATGCAAAAGCTTCTGAAAAGTCTTTGAAGGTAAAGCTGCGTTGCAATGCATTATTGGTTTCCTGCCACATAAATTAATATATAAATAGTTCTGAAACGATGTTTGATAATTGCTTGTCGATGCCCGGTATAGCAGAGCACAATTGCTCGAAAGACTCCATAACAAAAAAGCGCGGCTGCAAGGTATCGATTCGGTAAGGCGTACTAAGCATTTCGTGTATATCGAAAGGTGTTTTCTGCGAGTCGCTGCTCAATACATGCGCTGTTTCGCCAATAGAAGAAATGATGCCGGCACCAAAGATTTTATTGTTGCCGTTTTCGTTTAACAGCCCAAACTCGATAGTGTACCAATACACGCGCGCCAGTATGGCAATGGCTTCTGCATCGTCAATCCATTTCATGGCCAGCTTGCCAAAGCTTTGCATAAATTCAGCATAAGCTTTATTTATCAGAAGAGGGATATGACCAAACACATCGTGAAACATATCGGGCTCTTCTATGTAGTTCAGCTCGTCTAAAGTGCGCAGCCAGCAGGTAGCCGGAAACACTTTGCCGGTAAGCATTTGAAAGAATTCTTTTTGCGGCACCAGCTCAGGCACTACCTGTATCTGCCAGCCGGTTTGCTGCTGCAGGCGCTTTGTGGTTTCCTCAAAATGAGGAATCTCATCAGCGGTAAAACCAATAATGTTCAGCGCTTCCAAATACAGCTTGCTGGCAGCTTCTTCTACATGCGGCATCTGTCTTTCAAACAGCGATTTCCACACATGAAAATCTTCGGGCGTATACGCGCTGTAATCCTGTACTGTAGGCTTGTTTCGTTGCATCGTCAGAATGATTTAAGCCCTCTTTTTTAGAGAGGTGTATTTACGTGATTATGGTTTCAAAGTTTCCTTTTGGCGACCGTATGTTTTCCTTAGTTCTCAGTAATACCTGCCAGGCATCGTCTGTTAAACCATTGTTCAATAACTGTGCGGCAAGCTTATGCAATTCGTTGTTTTTTTTAATGCTGTTCTTTTTAAACTGTCTTAAAATAAATGTCATTGCCATGTTGTTAAAGCTCTCATCTGCCTCAGGTATGGCTTCTGCGTTGGCAAGCTGCGCAAGGTGGTTACCGGTTAGTATATTGCTCTGTAAAATATCGTTTGGTAAACGATCGAAACCCATGCCCAGCCTGGTGTTTGGCTTTGCTATTTGAAAAAGATTGCTGCTGTCAACCTTGCAATACCAGTCGCCACCCAACCGAGCAACATGATGGAGTTTTGTCTGGTCGATTCCTTTTTTATCATCGTTCAAGATGCTGTCATCAATGTGCATCAGCAGCACTTCGCAGATCACTAAATTACCGGCGCCAGCCCCATCACCCAGCGATTTTATCTCTGTTACTTTACATTCTAATTTAATGAGGCTTTCTTTCACCATCGGCGGTTGAACAAGCATTCCGGCTTCCTTTGTAAAGCCGGCTTTGCTAAATTCATTCGTGCCTTTTGGATACTCGCAGCTGGACAAGGAAACCTGCTGCACCATATTGTAAGTAACAATGTTGATAACTACTTCCGGCACTTCTTTCACGTTGTCGAGCGTATGCTTGGTGGTGTTATCTCTTACTCGTCTGGACGGCGAAAAAATAACCACTGGCGGATTGGTAGAAAACAAATTGAAGAAGCTGAACGGCGATAGGTTCACGTTGCCTTCGCCATCCATGGTGCTGGCAAAAGCAATGGGACGTGGAGCAACAGCGTGTTGCAAAAGATGTTGCGTTTGCTGCAGCGTTATGTCTTGTAAGTTGATGACCATGATTGTTATTTTTTCTTTTTGCTTAATAAAGAAAATTCGCTCTCTTCTTTCACCATAGTATTCCACAATACGCCCAAACCTTCCACTTCCATCTCTACTACATCGCCTTCTTTCAGCCATTGTTCTTCATAGCCCGCATCGTTCAGTTTGGCTGTTCCATTCAACTCTAAAAGGCAACCGGTGCCTACCGTGCCGCTACCAATAATATCTCCGGGATGAAGCGTAACACCGTAACTACAGCGCTCAATAATTTCAGCAAACGTCCAGTCCATATCACTTAGATTACCTTCGCTTACCTGTTCGCCATTTACAAAACACTTCATCTTCAGGTTCCAGCTTTTGCCTGTATGACCTTCTTTGCAGGATACCTCAAATTCTTTCAACTCATCTAATGTAACTAAACAAGGACCAACTGCCGTTGCAAAGTCTTTACCCTTGGCAGGACCTAAGTTCAACAACATTTCTTCCATCTGCAGAGTGCGTGCACTCAAGTCGTTCATAATCATTAAACCGCCGATATATTCATCAGCATTTTC
>CAZZZH010000251.1:0-4201 GCA_964658445.1 Ilyomonas sp. | reverse complement strand
CAACGGCTACTTCCAATTCAAAATCGAGTTTCTGAAAATGATCCGGCATACACTTTACATCACCGGCTCCCTGCACGCTGTTGTGGTTGGTAAAATAAAACACCGGGTACTGATCAAACTCCGGAATCATCGGCACGCCGCGATTTCTGCGTGCTGCTTCCACATGCTGCCGAAAGGCATAGCCATCGCGGCACGAGGCGGGGAATGGAACCGGCGATAGCAGCGTTACATCGTCTAATGTAATGCCGTTGCCTTCTTCTAAATTGCCTTCACGAATGGCTCGCTCTGTTTGCTGCGCAATGGGAAAATTATCCTCCCAAAAATTCAGCATCATGCTCATGGTAGATGGAAGTTCTGGGTTTACCAAATCGCAGTCGTAGAGAAAATTATTCACTAAAAAAGCGAGCTGCTCCGTGTCGTTATGTAAGTAAGATACCAGTTTCATATTCACTAATTTTTACCACAGAGATAAACAGAAAGAAGCGATATGGACAGAGAAAAATAAAGCCGAAACGCCTGCCTTTTAATTTATCTCTCTATGGTGAGGAATTATAGATTTCCTCTCAGTTCCTGTTCTCTTTCTATGGCTTCAAACAAGGCTTTGAAATTTCCTTTGCCAAAGCTTTTGGCACCTTTACGCTGAATGATTTCAAAGAACAAAGTAGGACGGTCTTCAACTGGCTTCGTAAAGATTTGCAAGAGATAACCTTCTTCATCTTTATCAACCAAAATACCCAATTCACTTAGTGGTTGAAGGTCTTCATCGATATGACCCACACGATCCAGCAAATCTTCATAATAAGAAGAAGGCACTTTTAAAAATTCAATGCCCCTGTTCTGCAACGCCGATACCGTCTCAATAATATTGTGCGTAGCCAATGCCACATGCTGCACACCTTCGCCGTTATAAAACTCTAGATATTCTTCTACCTGCGATTTCTTTTTACCTTCTGCCGGCTCGTTGATAGGAAATTTTACAAAGCCATTTCCATTGCTCATTACCTTACTCATCAGTGCAGAATATTCGGTAGAAATATCGCTGTCATCAAAGGTTAGAATATTGCGGAAGCCCATCACGTTCTCGTAAAACGAAACCCATTTGTTCATCTGGTTCCAGCCAACATTGCCCACACAATGGTCTACATACAACAAGCCCGTTTCAGTTGGGTTATAATTCGATTTCCATTCTACATAACCCGGCATAAAAGCGCCTTGATAATTCTTTCTTTCAATAAAAAGATGAACCGTATCGCCATAGGTTTGAATGCCACTCATTACCACTTCGCCATCTTTATCCTGTAGTGTAACCGGCTTGCCGCTTGACTTTGCGCCGCGCATGGTTGTTTGTTGCCAGGCATCAATTGCATCATCTACACGAAGGGCAAGATGCTTTACACCATCGCCATGCTTCTGGATATGCGCGGCAATATCGCCATCGCTACGAAGCGGTGTAGTAAAAACAAACGTGAGCTTGTTCTGCCTTACTGCATAAGAAGCTTTGTCTTTCATGCCTGTCTCAGGACCTGCATACGCAAGGCTTTGAAAGCCAAAGGCGGTCTTGTAAAAGTGGGCAGCCTGCTTGGCGTTGCCTACATAAAACTCTACATAATCGGTACCCTGCAGAGGAAGAAAATCGATGGACTTGTTGACTGCCTGCGCTTTGAGCGACTCTACTGTATCGGTAAACATGGTATTTGTAATTGGTACAATTTAATTGTTATTTGAAGAAGAGAAAACGAATGCTGAATAATTGTTGTAAAGTAGAAAGCCATGAGCTACCCATCGAACCATCAGCAATGGTCAATTAACAAGCATAGCTATCTGCAGCAAGTGCTTCCATCAGGCAGATGTAAGTGTTGCAATCATCGAAAAATAACTTATGTGCGTAATCTGGCCGCATAGCGCAAAAATAGAAATCTTCTTTAAAATATTAACGGTTGTTAGTTTTTGGTGGAAAGCTTTATCATTTATTTCTACTTTTACCGAATTAACTAGTAATAGTATTCCATAATAATAAGCATTGTCATGGCTCATTACACTTCACTTGGTTCTATTCCACACAAGCGGCACACACAGTTTCGCAAGCCGGATGGTTCGCTCTATTCTGAACAGTTGTTTTCAACTGAAGGCTTTAGCAACGATTCATCTTTGCTGTATCATGTGCACCCGCCCACACAGATTATTAAAACAGATACACCCATAAGTATTGCTCCGCAGATTGCCGAAGAAAAAATGCTGAAGCACCGCAGTTTTGAAGGCTTTAATGTGCAGCCAGCGAAAGATTATCTGCAAAGCCGGAAGCCGGTTTTGGTGAACAATGATTGTCATATTAGTCTTGCTGCACCACAGGAAAGTTTGCAGCATTATTTTTATAAAAATGCAGATGCTGACGAGCTTCTTTTTATACACGAAGGCAGTGGCAAATTGCTTACGCAGTATGGTGAACTCAGCTTTGCTTATGGTGATTATCTTATCATTCCTCGGGGTACAATCTACCAGATTCAATTTGATAGTGCTGATAATCGTCTGTTCATTGTAGAATCGTTTTCGCCTATCCGTTATCCCAAAAAATACCTAAGCAAATATGGTCAGTTGTTAGAACATTCGCCTTATTGCGAACGCGACATACGCACACCGAAAAACCTGCAAACAACAGATGAAAAAGGTGACTTTACTATTCAGGTAAAAAAGAAAGGTGTGCTCTACGGCTTGCACTATGCGCATCATCCTTTTGATGTCATCGGGTGGGATGGTTGTTGCTATCCGTTTGCTTTTAGCATACACGATTTTGAACCCATCACGGGTCGCGTGCATCAGCCACCGCCGGTACATCAAACCTTCGAGGCAAACAATTTTGTAGTGTGTTCTTTTGTGCCGCGGTTGTTCGATTATCACCCGCTTTCCATACCAGCGCCATACAACCATAGTAATATTGACAGCGATGAAGTGCTGTACTATGTTGATGGTGATTTTATGAGCCGTAAAAACGTTACCAGAGGTATGATAACCTTGCATCCGGCCGGCATTCCACACGGTCCGCATCCCGGCTCCGTGCAGAAAAGTATTGGTGCGAAGGAAACAAAAGAACTCGCCGTTATGGTAGATACGTTTCATCCGCTGATGCTAACGCAACAAGCACTGGAAATAGAAAATGATAATTATACAATGAGCTGGATAGAATAATCCAGCTCATTGTATAATTATCATTCCGGTTTGTATTTAAAAACAGAAACCAAGCTAACTGTCATAGACTGAAACGTTGGCTCAGCAAGGGCTACAGTCTTGTTACTTCGATCCTTTTACAAACTTTACAAGCTCTGTTTTATCGCCGTAGGCAATGTTGATATAATAAGTGCCCGGCTGCAGATGGCTTACATCAAAGCGATATTGTGTGCTGCCGCGGCTCACACCTTTTGCTAATATATTGTTTCCATCTGTAAGGCTGAGGTTAGCCGTCTCATCTGTCTTTAATCCATTTACAATTAAATAATTCAAAGCCGGGTTAGGAAATAGGCTGACCGATGCAAGGCTATTGTCTGCGCTTACTACTTCGCTATACCGGATAGTTCCATCAGTGCTGATCGCTTTTATTCTGTAATAATTTTTGCCTTGCAAAAGATGGCTGTTAGTAACCGAATAATCTGGCAATTGGCTTCTGCCATTTACTTTGGCAATCTCTGTAAAACCGTTTTTGCCATTACTGCTTTGCTCTATGCTATACCATGCAATATGATCAGAAGGAGGTAAGCCGTTCCAGGTAATGTTATGGTTCTGCAGCCAGCGTTTGATACGTACAAAAAGAGATGCCTTAAGCGGGTAGCCGTTGTAAAGCGCCAGCGCCCGTACCGTGTAATCGTATTGACCCAAATTGCTTCCAAGAAGAACAATTTTTCCATCGTTCTGCAAACAAGCCGAGTTGTCGAAATCGGTACCGCTGAAGTCGGTTATCTCAATGCCGGCATTGCCAAAAGAAGAGTCTAACGATCCATTTAACAAATAAGAAACCATAACGAAGTCGCCGCCCGTTAGAGAAGAAAAATCGCTTCCGGTTACAATGATATGGTCTCCTTTTTCTCCTGTTATCATCACTTTTTGTGCAACACCTGTCTTGTCGGGAAAAAAGGTGGTTACAATACCGTTGCCGTTGAAGGAATTATCAAAGCTTCCGTCGCTGTTGTAGCGCGCAACGGTAAAGGTTTGC
>CAZZZH010000250.1:0-6718 GCA_964658445.1 Ilyomonas sp. | reverse complement strand
ATGAGTGTAAGATGAAGATGAATGAACATTGGATGGGAGTTATGTATCAAATCGCAGCTATAAAGAAGGCGAAGAAGATATTGCAACGGAAGAATTAGATTTCTTTTGGGTATAAGAGTATACGAATGAAGGTTTTCAAATGCATCCAAATTTTTAAGGCTATGCTAACTTATCTGGCACCGTTTGTACGCTACCATCCCCACACATCTTTCGCTATTTTATAAGTGTTGCAGTGGGCTTCTACAATGGTTCTTACGTCGGGCGAGTAGCCGCCGCCCATGGCTACAGCTGCGGGTATGCCGTGGCGGTGGCAGAGGGTAAAAACAATCTCATCGCGCTGGCGGCAGTCTTCGAGGGTGAGTTTTAGTTTGCCAAACTTGTCGGTAGACAGCACATCGACACCGGCTACAAAACAGAGGAAGCCGGGTTTTTCGGTTTTGATCAAGCGGGGCAAGGTGGCTTGCAGAATGCGCAGATAGTCGCTGCCGGTGGTGCCGTCGGGCAAGCCAATGTCGAGGTCGCTCTTTTCTTTGCGGAACGGGTAGTTGTGTTCGCCGTGCATGCTGAAGGTGAATACGCGGCTGTCGTTTTCAAAAATCGAAGCGGTGCCATTGCCCTGGTGCACGTCGAGATCGACGATGAGTATCTTTTTTACTAAATGATGGTCGAGCAGGTAGTGGCTGGCGATGGCGAAATCGTTGAGCAGGCAGAAGCCCTCGCCGCGGTTGGCAAATGCATGGTGGGTGCCGCCGGCTACATTGAGCGAGACGCCCCATTGCAGGGCGTTGAGGGCACAATCGATGGTGCCGCGGCTGATGCGGATTTCGCGCTCTACCAGTTGCGGGCTTTGTGGAAAGCCGACAGCGCGCATTTCGCGGATAGTAAGCCTTCCTTCTTTCATACGCTGCCAGTAGTCGAGAGTATGCGTTTGAAGGATGAGGTCTTCGGCAAGTGGTTGCGGTGAAAAGAGATTATCTTCTGTAATGACCCCTTCGTGCAGCAACTGACCGGGTATCAGCTCATACTTCAGCATGGGGAAGCGGTGCGCTTCGGGCAGAGGATGCGCATAAATGGGGTCGTAAGCAATGGTAAACATAAGGTGGTGTTTAGATTGCTTTTGCCAGCTCGCCAATGAGCGATGCTACCAGCGAGGTCCACCCGGTTTGGTGCCCGGCGCCGAGACCGCGCCCATTGTCGCCATGAAAATACTCGTAAAACAGAAGCAGGTCCTGGTTTTCGGGGCGGCTATAAAACCAGTTATAATCGCCGTGCAGGCAACGGCCGTTGTCTTTGTCCTTTCTAAAGAGGTTGACCACACGCTTCGATAGCTCGTCGGCTACCTGCTGCAGGTTCATATAGTTGCCGGAGCGCGAAGGATACTCTACCTGCAGGCTATCGCCGTAAAAGCAACCATACTTGCGAATGGATTCGATGAGCAAATAGTTGATGGGTATCCATACCGGACCGCGCCAATTGCTGTTGCCGCCGTAGAAATCGGAGGTGCTATCGCCGGGGTCGTACTGAATAGAGTATTCCGTGTCTTCGATATGAACCGAATAAGGGTTCTTTTCGTGAAACTTGGACAGCGCACGAATGCCGCCGGGCGAGAGAAACTCGTCTTCATCCAACATACGCTGCAGCAGGGCAATCAGTCTTTCTTTGGGTATAAGAGAAATGAGGAGTTTGTTTTCGCCTGCGTGCTCTTCGTTGGGCCAAAACTTATTGTTCAGCTTGCGGTATTTTTCGAACCAGGTAATGCGTTTATTAAAATCGTCCAGCTGGTTCAGCACATTGGTTTCAATGACTGATACAGCGAAGATGGCCGTTAAACCGACGATTGATTTAATGCGAAGCTGAATCGGGTTGGCATCTACAATGGCTAAGGTATCGTAGTAAAACTTGTCGTCATCGTTCCACATGCCCAGCTCGTTCATGGCTTCGGCAATGAGCACAAAATGCTCGAAGAACTTGGTAGCAGTGTCTTCAAATGAATCGTCGTGCACCGCTATCTCTATCGCCATATCCATCATGTTCAGCGCATACATGCCCATCCAGCTGGTGCTATCAGCTTGCTCCAGCTCCATATGACCGCTAAGCTGCATGCTGCGGTTGAAAACGCCGATGTTATCTAACCCCAGAAAGCCGCCTTCGAAAATGTTGTTGCCATTGGGATCTTTGCGGTTGATCCACCACGTAAAGTTGATGATGAGCTTTTGAAAGACGCGTTTTAAAAAGTTGAGGTCGCCTTTGCCTGTCATTTTCTTTTCTATCCGGTATACTTCCAGCGCTGCCATAGAATGTACCGGTGGGTTTACATCGCTGAAATTCCATTCGTAGGCGGGTAGTTGCCCGTCGGGTTTCATATACCATTCGCGCATTACCAGTAATAGCTGGTGCTTTGCAAACGTAGGGTCTACCATTGCCATAGGTATGCAATGGAAAGCCAAGTCCCATGCAGCGTACCAGGGATATTCCCATTTATCGGGCATGAGAATGATATCCTGGTTTTTCAGGTGCGGCCAATCGTGATTGCGCCCGCTTTTCCTGCTGTTTGACAGTGGCGAAATGCCATCGCTGGTAGAAATCCATCGCTCAATATCGTAATGGTAGTATTGCTTGCTCCAAAGCATGCCCGCCAGCGCCTGTCGGGAAATCATTTTCTGCTCTTCTGAAATATGGCTGGATAAGGTAGCGGTATAAAAGTCGTCAGCTTCTTTCTTTCGCTCTGTAAAGATTTGCTCGGCAGTTTGTCCGAACGGCTTGCTCTGCATTTCATTACACAACCGCAGGTAGACTACTTTAGAAGCGCCTGCGGCAAGGTTTAGTTTATACACCGGCGAGAACTTGGTGCCGCTCTTTGCCTTGCGAAGCTGGTGAATGTTTTTACCATCAATGATGGCATCGTTGATAGCATCTTTAGTAAAAATGCCGGTGGCATTGTGCCTGCCAAACAGCTTCTGTGTATTGGTTTCATTCTCGGTAAAGAAACGATCGGCAGGCTTTTGAAAATAAAGATAATAATCGCCGATTCTTTCGTGCGTTGCCTTTACACAAAACTCATCTACGTATTTGATAATTGGGCGCTTCTCCAGCCCGCCATAGCACCACCGGTTGTAGAACCAAAGAGTGGGCAGTACGGTGATGTCTGCTTCTTCCTTGCCACGGTTTATCACTTCTATTTTGATAGCAATATCCGTCTTGCTATGCTTGGCGTAGGTAATGTAAACATCAAAGTATTTATTATCGTTAAATACACCGGTATCTAATATTTCGTACTCGGTTTCGAGCCGGCTGCGGCGTCGGTTGGTGTAGATCAAGCTATCGTAAGGAAACGGAGCTTGCGGATACTTGTAGAGCATCTGCATATAGTAGTGCGAAGGCACATTATCCAGGTAATAATACAGCTCTTTTACATCTTCGCCATGGTTGCCTTCGTAGTTGCCTAAGCCATACAAACGTTCTTTTAAAATCTCGTCTTTACCATTCCATAAGGCTACTGAAAAACAGAGGTTTTGAAAGATATCGGAAATGCCACCCAAGCCGTCTTCGCCCCAACGATAAGCACGACTATGCGAGTGGCTGAAGGGAAAATAATTCCAGGCATCGCCATTGTCGCTATAGTCTTCTCTTACAGTTCCCCATTGTCTTTCGGAAAGATAGGGACCCCATTGTTCCAAGGGTACTTTTTCACCGGCATTTGCTGTCAATCGTTGTTGCTCTGCTGTCATCGCCATAACATTACAAATGTACGGGCGATGTTAGTGTATACCATTGTCCGCAAGAGATTAAAAAGGATTAACCGATTTGCTATAACCTGCTGAAAACCGAGTTGAATGTCTCATAAAAACCAAGTACGAAGATGGGGAATCCTTTACCGGGTGGGAACTCTACTTAGGCTACACCTTTTCTTTGGCACGTTTTCTGAATTTTTAGAAACTGTTATCACATTCTTTAACTAAAAATATTTGACCTATGTTACGTTGGACGATCACCTTTTTAATCATAGCCATCATTGCGGCTATTTTAGGATTCGGAGGCATTGCTGCCGGTGCAGCAGGTATAGCTAAAGTATTGTTCTTTATTTTTATTGTATTGTTCCTGCTTTCTTTAATAAGAGGCAGATCTACCTTGTAAGAAAAGAATTATTTTGAATAAAAAAAGCGGTTGTTAGCAACCGCTTTTTTTATTGAATAGTAAAGCAATTCTTTACAAGTACATATCGCCTTTGCTGCGCTTTACTTCGGCCACATATTCTTTAATGGCCTGTTCTTTTTCTTTCTGGCAAATAAGTAATACATCAGGTGTATCTACCACAATAAAATCATCCAAGCCTTGCAATACCACCAGCTTGTGGTGTGGCGCAGATACCATACATCTTACGGCATCAATAACAATGACATTATTGGCAGAAACAGCGTTTCCTAAATAGTCTTTTTCTAAGTTTTCATAGGCGCTGTTCCAGGTTCCCAAATCGCTCCAGCCGAAGGAAGATGGAATGACAAACACATTGTCTGCATACTCCATGATCGCATAGTCTATGGAGATGTTGGTACATAAAGAATAAATACGTTCAATGGCTTCTTTTTCTCCTGTTGTATTGAATGTATCCGCCTCTACTGCAAACACTTCAAACATCTCGGGTTGATATTTCTCAAAAGCATCTAAAATATCCCCGACCCGCCAAATAAAAATGCCCGCATTCCACAGGAAATCCCCACTTTCAAAAAAGATTTTCGCCTGCTCTGCTTCCGGCTTTTCGGTAAAGGTTCTTACCTTATACACATTGGGCGCGGTAGCTTCCGTTTCGTGCTGGATGTAGCCATAGCCGGTGTTTGGATACGTGGGTTTGATACCCAGTGTTACAAACGCTTTCTTTTCTTCGGCAAACGAAAGAGCTTCCTGCGAAGTGGAAATAAACTCATCGATGTCCAATATCATGTGGTCGCTCGGCGCAATGATCAATGTAGCATCGGGATCTTTCTGTTTAATCTTGAAAGCGATATACGCCACACACGGCGCCGTGTTCTTTCGGCTGGGTTCTGATACAATATTCTGCTTTGGCAATTGGGGTAATTGTTCGGCTACAATAGACTCATATTCGCCCGATGAAACCACAAAAATATTTTCTATTGGGATGAAGCGCTGATAGCGCTCAAACGTCCACTGGATAAGGGTTTTGCCTGTATTAAGTATATCTAAAAATTGCTTGGGATATGAGACCCGGCTTTGTGGCCAAAACCGGCTGCCGATACCGCCCGCCATGATGGCTACATAATGATGTTTGTTCATAATTCTGCTTTTCGATACTTGGATTTGTTCTGTTTTATAAGATGCCTTCGCGCAATAAATCGTGCAAATGTAGAACTCCTAAGTATATTTTGTTTTCATCCGTTATAATAAGCTGGGTAATGTCGTTCACTTTCATCATTTCGAAAGCTTCTGTTGCAAAGGTTTTGGGAGAAATGATTTTCGGATGTGCGGAGTAAATATCAATTGCTGTAATAGAACTGATGTTATCGGTTTTCTCCAGCATGCGCCTTATATCGCCATCGGTAATAATACCCAGCAGCGTTTCGTCTTCTTTTACCACCGCCGTACAGCCGAGGCGCTTGCGCGAAATCTCGCTAATGACAGATTTTATTGGAGTAGACAGGTATACCTGTGGCTTTTCATTACTCTTATATACATCTTCTGCCCGCAGGTACAGCCGCTTGCCAATATTGCCACCGGGGTGAAACCTTGCAAAGTCTTCTTCCGTAAAGTTGTTCAGCTGCATCAGGCACACGGCGAGTGCATCGCCCATTACCATTTGCGCGGTGGTACTATTAGTGGGTGCCAGGTTGTTGGGACAAGATTCTTCTGTTACGGAAGCATTGATAACCAGGCTGGCGTTTGCCGCTAAATAAGACTGAAGATTGCCGGTAATAGCAATGATACACCGGCTGAATTGCTTAATCATCGGCAGCAGCAACTTGATTTCGCTACTGTTGCCGCTGTTGCTTAGCACCAGTACCACGTCTTCTTTCTGAATCATTCCCAGATCGCCATGAATGGCATCGGCAGCGTGCATAAACAAAGCCGGCGTGCCGGTAGAGTTGAAGGTGGCTACCATTTTTTGGGCAACAATGGCGCTTTTGCCCACACCGGTTACTACTACCCTGCCCCTGCACTGCTGAATGGCTTCTGTAGCTTTTATAAAATCGTCCGTTAGTCGTTCTTCCAGCCCGGCAATGGAGCGCGCTTCCGAACGGATGGTTTCAATGGCATTGCGTAGAATCTCGTTATTCATGCGAGGCAAAGGTAGTGGGTGAAGGAGAATGTGGGGTAAGGGTGGTGTTTGTCGTTATAATTTTAAATATTCATGATCATCTTGATTACTTGTAAAATAAAAAGGTAAAACAATCAGAATGACTACTCCGCTATGTGCATTAATAATGGTCAATTGGTTATCCATAGTCAAGCCTAAATACACTTGGAAAGTTGCAGCTCCCCAAATAACAGGTCCATCTCTATATCTTGAGAATGTTTCATATTGCCTTTTTAATTTTAAATACCCGTTTGTTAGTTTATAAGTTACCTTTCTTTGTTCAACAAGAGTAGTATCAATAAATAAGGAAGCTTTTATTTTATTCCCATCTACGATCTGTAGATTGACTCGTGCTTGTTCCCATTTTTCAACCGATTTTGCATTTCCAAATAGTTTCTGCCAAAGAGAAAA
>CAZZZH010000249.1:0-6836 GCA_964658445.1 Ilyomonas sp. | reverse complement strand
ATGGAAATGACAAATTTGTGCATTGGCGAACCTCAAAAGAATGAGACTATACAAAAAGCGAATGAACGGGTATTGATTGTTGACAGGGTTAGATAGATTTGGAGAGATTGTGGAGTTTGTATAATATTGAGTTGGCATCATTTCAGTTTACACGTTAGACCAATAAACAGTGGACAAGACAAGAGCAATTCACAACTTTGGAAATACTTGTTACCGTTGCTTTAATGATATTGACATTCCATTACTTGGGGACTTTGCGTATGGAGAAATACTTTGCCAGACTGAAGACGGACAGGACTTTTATATAGCTGAGCTGCTTGACAATCCTACTTTTGACTTTATCACTTCTATTTTGAATCAGCAAAAAGATTCAAAAAGTAAACGGGTTGACCCTCAAAAAATATTGATCTTACTTGCTGACAGACCGAATGGTAAAGACTTTACAACTGATTATCCAATCTGTACAATTTGCAAGAACAAGCAAAAGCATTTTAATGATAATAGAAGGACGACAGAGAGGGAGGTTGGCTTTGTTACCTGGACAGGATTTGCAAGTTTGACACAAGACAATAAATTGAGGGCGGTTGAAGAAGTCAGCAATCTTCTTACCACGTGAAACAAATGCACAACATGAGGCTTTCTGTTATGCTGGATGATGCTGTTCACTTCAATATTTATAATTCTAATTATCTTTAGTAAGTTCTTCGGCTGATGGAATGCTATTGCCAGCACAGCAGAAAGCCGGAGCTGTTGTGCGTAAGAAGACCGACCTCCAAAATGGCCATGAAGATTTTAATCATAACTGCTTTACTCAATCTCTCACTTGGCTTGTTTGCTCAAAAAAACATAGTTGGACGCTATCGTGACTATTTCGGTAGCCGAATTGAATTGAATGTAGATAGCACATTCAAATACACCTGGAACTTTGACATGGCCGCAAGTTGGACGAAAGGAACCTGGTCTTTCAAGAATGACACGGTTTATTTTCATATGATCCCTACGTATGACACAGTAAGCTACAAAAACAACAACGGCTATTCAGCAGATAAATTAATCTTATCAGTTGACGAGATTGCCGAGCGAATGACGCCTGAGCAATATACAGGTATGGGACTTTCATCGGGTGGACAAAACATTCAACCATGGCCTGAAAAGCTATTTTTCAAAAAACAAAAGTTGTTTGCGATAAAAGACGGAAAACTTGTAAAGAAAAAAGTCAGAAGGTTTTGGACAAAGAAAAAGAGGAGACCTTGGTACTTTAAGAGTGACGACTGAAAACCTACGCACAACAGTGGTTTTGTGCAAGCGGGGCATGACGTTGTTATATCAGCGGTTTGAAAATAGCTATTTTCCTGTTTATTGGTTGGTGCATTGGCGAACCGAAAACGGTGACAGCAATACAAAAAGCGAATGGAAGTAGGTTGATTGTCAATTTATTCGTATTCGCATGTTGTATTGCGGGCGCAGGTGATATATTTGTTAGCGGTTATTTTATGAAAACATTCATTGCAGACATAATTCCAAAATTCAAAGGTTCAGCCAACGACTTGACGACTTGGCTAAGTTGACAAACCAGCATTGGGTTTCCTTAGGAGACATTAATCAGGCAAAGCGAGTTTTTATTTTCAGAGCCAACAATCAATTGATTATTTCCGACAACGGAATAGTTGAAAAAGGTTCGTGGGAGTATTTGGGCAATCAATCTTTATTGCTTGAGACAAAAATAGAGAGCTATTTACTCAAACATGGCTTTTTCGACGAAAATGTTATTGCTCTAAAACTTGACAGTACTGACAGCTACGCTTTTTTTGTTAATGAAACCAAGTATCATGGCGAACTCAATAGTATTGGAGATGTTCTTAAATTTTTAGAGAATAAATACCTAAGAAACAAGTCGTCAACTGGAAGTGTTGGTGGAAATAGAACAGGCACAATACCTGAAGAATTTAAATACGAAGTTTTAAGTGAACAAGATAATTATGACATGGTATTTGGGAAAAACATTCTTTATAAAATCCAGTTTATGACTGGACTTGTTGATAAAGTTTACAAAGGCTACTCTTCCGGGAAATATTTTTACCTTGACTATTTGACACCAAGGGTTTATTGTAAAGATTTTGAAGATGCGGTGTATAGATTATTTTTAGATCGAACGAGGAAAAACAACCGCTAACAGTGTGTTTGTAAAATTGTGGCGGGACGCTAAGCATTCAGCTATAAATCACTATTTTGCTTTCGTAGTTAATTGAAATTGGCGTTTTCCAATTGCCACAACTTCATAAACACTGTAACGTTGGCTGTAAGCGTTTTTCGTCCATTTCCTATAATTAAGTCTTTTTGAAGGGTGAAAACATTGACCTTAAACACACCGGACAACCTAGACTTCGACAATCTGGAAGCCGCCATGCTTTTAGCAAAAAAGCTTTATGAGCGAGGTAAACTTTCTTTGGGGCAAGCAGCGGAATTGGCTGGTTATAGCAAGCGGACTTTTATGGAACTTTTAGGTGGTTACAACGTGTCTATCTTTAACTACGACGAGCAGGAACTGGAAAATGACATCCGCAATGCAGCCCACTATCATCGCTGACACATCCTGCCTTATTTTTCCGGATAAAATAGTGCAGTTGGATTTGCTTGGAAAGCTCTACTGTAGAACTCTATTAAACTAAACCAACCGCACAAATAAGCGCTTACACTTCCGCCTTTTTCACCCACATGCCTTTATAATAGTTTCGGTAGGCATAGCCAAGAAAAAGATTAGGACCCAGTAGCAGAACGCCCATGTACCAACCCGAGGGAACGAGGAGTGTGTGAAACAGGAATACGTTGAGGCTAATGGGAAATAAAGCCACTGCAGAAAAAGGCGCGTAGCGGTTAATGATCAAAGAAATGCCGCCGGCAATCTGGATGCTTTTCATCATCGGATAAAAATAACCGGCTGCCATCAGCCCGTTTTTAAAAGCGGCAGCTGCGCCCGTGTGGTTGGGCTGATAGGGAATAAAATGCAGGAAATAATCTAACCCGAAAATGAGGTAAATAAGTCCGAGCCAGACGCGTACAATAATGGTGGTTGTTTTCATTTTGGAGCTAAAGATAGAAGCTAACAGGGAGACTGGCAACCGGGGTGGCGAAGAGAATGAAACGTAAGCTTCTGTTGTATTTGCTGGTTGGGTTTGGTGCCTGGGGAACAGAGTAACTTCTGATTGTTATAACAAGTAAATGGCAACACGTGTTACAATGTTTGCAAAAGTTGGTTGGCAGAGTTTCAACAAATGAAATAGCTGATTTTAATAACCTGATGATAACTTTAATTTAAGTATTTTAAAAATACTGTTAGCTCTTGAAAGTTCTTTACAAGGCAAAGAGCTTATTTTTGCAAGCCTTTTCGCAAACGCAACTAATAAAACAAAGCAAACACCGAAACATACGGTAAAACAAACGTTGTTGCTGCTTTCTGGTAAGGTATCTGCTATATAACCGCAAAAAAAACAATCCGAATGGAGACACTCTACATCGTAGATGATGAAGAAGACATGCTGCAAACACTGCAATTTTATTTTGAAAAAAACGGTTACGAAGTAAAGACCTTTACAAAATCGAAAGACATGATGGAGATACTGGAAAACCAAAAGCCAGACCTCATCTTAATGGACGTAAACCTGAGAAGAAATGATGGCAGAACCATATGCCGCCTCATCAAAGATAAATACGGCGTGCAGGCGCCCGTGATTCTTTGCTCGGCAAATGCTGCCATTGAAACGGAATACAGCGACTACCACGCAGATGGCTTCATCAGCAAGCCGTTTACCTTCGAAGAAATCTCTCAGAAGATATCTTCTTATTTACACCCGTAATTATACCGTTTTCCATAGCAGGTTATAAATAAACACCCGTATTTTCGTTGGCAAAGTATTGCTTATGAAAGCTACGGCCATGCTGCTTTTTTTCCTTCCTTTTATGGGTGCAGCACAAAGCCGCGCAGACGATTCGCTGTTCTTTCAGCGCCTTGCGGTAACCATTATGAGCAGTGATGCATCGGACAGCAACCTGCATTATCTTACCAAAGAAATTGGTGGCAGGCTGTCTGGCTCGCCGCAGATGGTGAAGGCAGAACAATGGGGCGCCAAAGCCATGAAAGAAGCCGGTGCACAAAGCGTAACCCTACAGGAATGCAAAGTGCCGCACTGGGTGCGTGGCGGCAAAGACGAAGCGTTTGTAACCTACAAAGACAAGAACGGGAAAGAGGTAAAATACAACCTGAGTATTCTTGCTTTGGGCAACTCGGTTGGCAGCGGCAAAGCCGGTGTTCGCGCGCCATTGATTCGCGTGAATAACTGGGCTGAACTGGAAGCGAAGAAGACTGAGTTGAAAGGGAAGATTGTGTTTTACAATAACCCGTTCGATGATACGCTGATCGACCCGTTTGATGCGTATACAAAGAACGTAGTGTATCGCAGCAGTGGAGCCAGCCGCGCAGCAAAATATGGTGCTGTGGCGATAATGATCCGCAGCATGACGAACACGCCGAACAACAATTATCCGCACACCGGTTCCTTGCGGTATGCCGACTCATTACCTCAACTGCCAGCGGCTGCCCTAGGCTTGCAGGACGTGAAGAAACTAGATTCTTTGCTGGATGAGAATCTCTCGCTTACCGCCTCATTGTACACGAATGGAAAGATGCTGCCCGATACCACAGCTCATAACATTATTGGCGAGTTGAAAGGCAGCGAGCACCCGGAACAAATCATCACTATCGGCGGACACTTAGATAGCTGGGACCCGGCAGAAGGCGCCAACGATGATGGTACCGGTGTGGTGCAGACAATGGAAGTGCTGCGTGCCTTTGCTACCTTGGGTTACCAGGCTAAACATACCCTTCGCTTTGTGCTCTTTGCCAACGAAGAGAACGGTACGCGCGGGGCCAAAGAATATGCTGCCGAAGCCAAACAAAAAGGCGAGCAACACTTGTTTGCATTAGAAAGCGATGCCGGTGGTTTTACGCCGCGCGGCTTTCGTTTCGAGGTTGATAGCAGCGATGTATTGTGGACAAAACTGAACGCGTGGAAGCCTTTGTTTACGCCCTATTACGGCGACCGTTTTGAAAAGGGAGAATCGGGAAGCGATGTAGGATATTTAAAAGATCTGGGTGCCAAACTATCGGGCTTAAGCACCGATAGCCAGCGTTATTTCTACATCCATCATGCGGCTTCTGATGTGTTTGAAAATGTAGACATCCGCGAGATGAAACTTGGAGCTGTGAACATGGCGGGACTTGTGTATCTGGTAGATCAGCATGGCTTGTGAAGATGATATCCTTCGTTGAATTTCTTTCACTAATAACATTGTTGCTATGTCTGTAAAAAGCGGTTATTATACGGTCAACCATATTACTCTTCATGTAAAAGAAGCCGGCGATACCGAGGCGCCGGCGGTTTTGTTTCTTCATGGCTTTCCTTCGTTCTGGCATAGCTGGCAGCAGCAGATCGACTACTTCTCTTCGCTACGTTACCACGTAATTGTTCCCGACCAGCGAGGCTACAACGAAAGCAGCAAACCCAATGCAGTGGCGGATTACCGGCTTTCGCTGCTGGTGGATGATATGGTGCAACTGCTGGCTGCGATGAAAGTAAAGAAGGCTTACCTGGTGGCGCACGACTGGGGTGGCATCGTCGCCTGGGCTTTGTTAAAAACGCATCCGCAGTTGTTTGTAAAAGCCGTTATCATCAATGCGCCGTATTTGCCATCGTATGCCAAACCTTCTGTTCAGCAACTGCGCAAAAGCTGGTATGTCTATTTCTTTCAACTGCCGCGATTGCCGGAATGGATGATGCAACGCAACGACTTTGCCCTGTTGGAAAAAGTGATGAAAAGAAGCTCGGTACGAGGCACGTTTTCAACTGAAGATATCGGTTTGTATAAAGAAGCCTGGCGCAAGAAAGGAAGTATGAAAGCGATGATCAACTGGTACCGCGCGCTTGCCAAATACAGCAGCGATGCAAAAGAAATATTTGGTAACCGCACACCTGTAGACGTGCCGGTTTTGCTGCTTTGGGGCAACCAGGATGCCTTTCTCGAAAAGGCAAGCGGCATTTGCCCGGCAAAGCATTGCACTCGTTTTAACCAGAAAGAATATGCCGATGCCACACACTGGCTGCCCATGGAAAAAGGCAGTGAAGTGAGTGAGGAGATTGAGCGATTTTTTCAGGATACATAAGGGATACATAAGATAAAAAGAAAGGGCTGTTTAAATAACAGCCCTTTTTTACATGAAATTATTTTCATCGGCACTTGGTCCATAACTGCCGGGAATCGGGATGTTGAGCAACCGCAGATAAACACCTAACTGCGCACGATGATGGATCTGCTGGCTGAGCGACATGCGAACGACATCTATCTTCGGGTCGGCACTAAATATCTTTGCGCCATGGCGAAGCGTCCATATTTTATCTAACAACACTTCGTTTTCCGGAATCAATGCGGACAAGCCATCCTCATATCTTTTTTCAAAGAAATCCATGAGGTCTTTATTGGTATTGATATCGGGAACGATGTAAGGATTTATAAAATCAAGCTCGTCGGTGTTGAACGTAAAATGTATCCAGCCGGGCAGGTCGGCAATGTGCGATACCAACCGTTTCATATCCATGCTTTTCTCGTGTGGTTTGTAAGCCAACTGGTCATTGGGAACACGGGATAGCATGTTGCGTGTAGTAGAGCCTTCTTCAATAAATTGCTTTCTGAAAAATTCAATGAATGTCATAGTGATGTTGTTTATACCGCAAAGCTCACTGGCGGTACTGACAACCCTATGTCAGCAGTGTTTGCGATAGCAA
>CAZZZH010000248.1:3065-6902 GCA_964658445.1 Ilyomonas sp. | reverse complement strand
TTTAACATGATTCGCCTAAATTAAAAAACCATTAAGAACAGATTAAAATTCCATTTAATTTGCATTAATTTTACAATTATAGCATCAACCAACTGAAAAATCTTGTTATTTTCACAACCGGAACGAAAAGTAAAAAGCCTATACAAAACTTCTACCTCACTATTTTTTAAACGTTGTTTTTTTAACGTTATCCATTTATTAAAATTCAGTTTATACCTGTATGAGGCTCTACAATTCAATGACGGATACCCAACTGGTGCTGGCTTTCCAGGAGGGTAATGTGTATGCGTTCGAAGCACTGATTGCTCGATACCAAGACAAGCTATATTCTTCCATTTTATTTCTGGTTAAAGACAAGTATCTCGCCGAAGATATGTTTCAGGAAACCTTCATCCGCATTATCGATACACTGCGTAATAAACGCTACAACGAGGAAGGTAAATTTCTGCCCTGGGCATTGCGTATTTCGCATAATCTATGTGTTGACCACTTTAGAAAAGTGAAGCGCACACCTTCTATTTTAACCGGCGATAATCAGGATATTTTTGAGGTGATTAATGTAGTGGAAGAAACGGCTGAACAGAAAATGATGCGCCGCCAAAGCCACGATACCATGTATGCCATGCTGGATAAACTACCAGAAGAACAGCGCGAAGTAATAGTACTGCGCCACTTTGGTGACATGAGTTTTAAAGACATTGCCCGACTCACCAATTGCAGTATTAACACAGCCTTGGGTCGCATGCGTTATGGTTTGATTAATCTTCGCAAAATGATGACGGAAAAACAAATTGCCTTATAGGTAAACTTATGTCATCCGGTATCATTTTGTAAGTGTACTAACGATTAGCCAGTTGTCATAATATTACAAGATCGTATTCGGATGACAGCCAAATTAAAAAGGTTTGTTCAATGAAGATTGAACAAACCTTTTTTATCGAACTGTGATAAATGAGATGTCTAGGGGTATTGAAGATAGTTGATAGCAGCACATTAAAAATTATTTGTGATAGGCCATGGATAAAAGAAAATTTTATGGCGTAGGTAAACTAACAATGTTTTGTGACCTCTGCATGTAAATAACAATTGCATCTATATCACTATCCGATAAGTTAGGAAACGAAGTCATCATTATCTCATTATATTCTCTAAACAGATTTTGTGTGTATTTATCGTGCTTCATGTAAGCAGAAGGATTGTGAATCCAGGAATATAATTGCTTTCTGTTTTTCCAAGGGCCACGCTTTTCAAAATTGTATAATGCAGGACCTACCATACTCTTATTAATGACGTGGCAAGTAGCACAATTCTCACTAAACAATTTTTGTCCTTGCAGTGATGGAACTTTTTCAATAGGAATCTCACTCTGAGATTCAATTATTGTGGCTGGTGCTTCAGAAAAATGCATACCTGCAATTATCTTTACAAAATTAAAAACAAGTATCGTTATTATTACAAATAAAGCACCCTTAAGCACATACTTGCTTTGGTTAACCATAGAATGTTTTAATTACTTCTAACTCTAAATACAAAAATCGTTTTAATCCGTGCACCAAGTCCGTGTCATCCGTGTTCTATTTCCCTCCATAACTCAACCCCATATTATACCACATGAACGCCCACTTATCAGCTTGTTCCTGTATAACCATTGAAGTCGGTTTCCCGGCGCCGTGCCCTGCTTTCGTTTCAATGTTCATCAGTATCGGATTAGGGCAACTTTGTGCGGCTTGCAAAGCAGAACCAAACTTGAAAGAATGAGCCGGCACCACGCGGTCGTCGTGGTCGGCTGTGCTGACCATCGTTGCCGGATAACAGGTTCCTTTCATTACATTATGAACCGGCGAATAATGATATAAATAATCAAACATTTCTTTGCTGTCATCTGCCGTTCCATAATCGTATGCCCAGCCTGCACCTGCAGTGAATTTGTGATAGCGAAGCATATCTAAAACGCCAACAGCAGGAAAGCAAACGCGGAACAAATCGGGTCGCTGTGTCATACACGCACCTACCAACAAACCACCATTTGAACCACCGGAAATAGCGAGATAATCTGTTGATGTGATGTTGTCTTTTATTAAAAATTCGGCAGCGGCGATGAAATCATCAAATACATTTTGCTTCTTCATCTTGGTACCTGCATTGTGCCAGGCATCGCCATACTCTCCGCCACCGCGAAGATTAGGCACTGCATACACGCCGCCGTTTTCCATAAACACAATATTGCTTACACTGAAAGCAGGCGTAAGGCTGATGCTGAACCCACCATAGCCATATAGCAAAGTCGGGTTTTTCCCATTTAACGGAATACCTTTTTTATGTGTAATAATCATGGGAATTTTAGTGCCGTCTTTCGAGCTATAAAACACCTGGTTGCTTTCATAATCATCAGGATTGAATTGGACATTCGATTTCTTATAAATAGAAGAATTACCGGCACCAATTTCATACTTGAAAATAGTAGGCGGATACACATAAGACGTGAATGAATAATACACTTCATTCTCTTCTTTTTTGCCACTGAAACCACTGGCAGTACCCAAACCTGGTAATTGGATCGTCTTCTCTAACTTACCCTCCAGGTTATATTGCTTTACTTCAGAAACGGCATCTTTTATATATTGTGCAAACAACTTTCCGCCTGCGGTGGAAATGCTCAATGGAAACTTCGTTTCGGGTATCAAATCTTTCCAATGTTCAGGTGTTGGTGTGGCTGCATCTACAACCACCAACTTACGGTTGGGTGCATTGCGGTTGGTGCTGATGAAAAGCTTTCCGCCATCACTATAATCAACATTTTGCTCATACTCAAAACCCGTAGCAATGGGAACAATCGGAGCACCGGGCTTGGTCAAATCCTGTAGATACAATTCATTGCCATAAGTAGCATTAGCGGCCGAAATTACCAGCCAGTGCTGGTCTTCCGTCACACCTGCACCAATATATCTTCTAGGTGTTTGCTCACCGCCAAAAACGAGCTTATCATCGCTTTGTTTCGTGCCGAGTTTGTGGTAATAAAGTTTGTGTATCTGCGTCTTGCCCGATAGCTGGCTGCCTTCTTTCGGCTTGTCATAACTGCTATAGTAGAAGCCATCATTTTTCTTCCAGGCAATCCCGCTGAACTTTACATCCGTCAAGGTATCATCCATCTGCTGCAACGTGGTAGTATTAATAACAATCACTTTCCTCCAATCGCTGCCGCCTTCTGATAACTGGTAAGCAGCCAAGGAACCATCTTTTGTAAAGTCAATGCCGGCAAGCGATGTAGTGCCATCGGTTGAAAAATGATTCGGGTTTAAAAAGATCTCCGGCTGGCTGCCTTCTTTTTCACGATACAAAACCGACTGGTTTTGCAAGCCATCATTCTTATAGAAATAAGTGTAGTCACCTTCTTTAAATGGTGCCGAAAATTTCTCATAATTCCATAGTTCAGTCAACCGTTTTTTGATGGCATTCCGAAATGGAATTTTACTTAAATAATCAGTGGTAACCGCTACCTGTTGTTGCACCCAGGCTTTTGTATCATTTGCTGTATCATTCTCTAGCCAACGGTAAGGATCACTCACCTGAGTCCCGAAAAAGTTATCTGTTTGCTCTACTGTTTTTGTGGTGGGATAAGTGCCCATAAACGCGCCGGGCTTTTGTGCTAATAAACTTGTACTCATGCTGAGTGCAAAGATGGCAAAGAATAGTTTGATCATGGTGTGCAAAGTACTAAAATTGGGGAAAGAGGTTTTGCCGTTTGTACAGGCAATCACCATCAATCTTCCTCTACATGAATAACTGAAGATGGCTTTTTAGCAGTACGTTTTCAGAGCGGTTCTTTTTTTGTATTGA
>CAZZZH010000248.1:0-3055 GCA_964658445.1 Ilyomonas sp. | reverse complement strand
AAAGAGACGGAGCGACCATTAGCCTTTGGCAAGAGAACATAGAAGACTATCAACCGAAAGAAAAAAGCCTTCCAGAAACTGTATTTGATGTAGTGATTGCCGGCGGCGGCATTTCCGGAATTACAACAGCTTTGTTATTACAAAAAAGCGGCAAAAATTGTCTGGTACTGGAAGCGCAAACGCTGGGATTTGGAACTACCGGCGGAACAACAGCGCACATCAATACGCTGGTAGATACCACGTATGCGCAGATCGCCAAAGACTTTGGTAAAGACGGTGCAAAGCTGGTAGCCGCTGCAACAAAAGAAGCCTGCGCACTAATCAAAGAAAACGTAAGCGCCTATCATATTGACTGTGATTACAAAGAAAAAAGCGGCTTTTTGTATTCGCAAAACGAAGAGCAGGAAAAAGAGTTGACTGACATTCTTGAAGCCACCAAAGAAGCTGGACTGGAAGCCGATTTTTCAGATACCATTCCGGTTCCTGTTCCTTTTACAAAAGCCATGCGTGTTAGCGGTCAGGCTGATTTTCATCCAACGAAATACCTAATGGCTTTGGCAAAAGAACTGGAAGCTATCGGAGGAACGATTGTTACCGGCTGCCGTGTACAAAAGTGGGAAGATAAAGAAACAGTAACTGTTGAAACAACACTCGGCAACGTTACCGGTAAAGCGTTTATCATGGCAACGCATATATCGCTAGGTGTAAACGTATTGCATCTGCGCTGTGCGCCCTACCGCAGCTATGCCATTGCCGTTGAACTGGAAGATAATAATTACCCGGCAGAGCTGGCTTACGATATGTACGATCCGTATCATTATTATCGTACGCAGACCATAGAGGGAAAAGATTATTTAATAGCCGGAGGAGAAGATCACAAAACGGCGCACGAGGAAAATACAGATGCCTGTTTCCTGAGGCTGGAAGCTTATGTAAAGCAATACTACAAGGTAAAAAACATAGCTTACAAATGGTCGTCGCAATACTTTGAGCCGAGCGACGGATTGCCTTATATCGGGCATGTGCCGGGTCACCCAAAAGGCAATGTATATGTAGCTACCGGTTTTAGCGGTAATGGCATTACCTATGGCACATTAGCAGCTCTTGTTTTTAAAGAACTGCTTACCGGCGTTGCCACTCCCTACGGCGATATCTTTGCGCCGGGGCGCATTAAACCTGTGGCGGGCTTTACTGAATTTGTAAAAGAAAATGCCGACGTTGCCAAAGAGTTTGTAAAGGGTTTCTTTACCAAAGAAAAAATAGAAACGCTTAGCAGCCTGGCGCATGGCGAAGGAAAAGTAGTAAGTTTTGAAGGTGAAAAAATTGCCTTGTATAAAGATGAAGAGGGCGGCTTACATGCGGTAAACCCAACCTGTCCGCACCTGAAGTGCAGTGTGAATTGGAATGGAGCAGAGAAATCATGGGACTGTCCCTGCCATGGTGCGCGATACGATTATGACGGCAAGCTCATTACCGGACCAGCCGCGCATGATTTAAAGAAAATAGATTTGGAAGAAATTATCGAGAAGCAATAAGCAACATGAATCCATTAGCAAAAAAACCTGCGGACGATAACATTTCCGCAGGTTTTTTATTTACAGGAAACAAATTTCATTATCACAATTTATATCGCATTCTTTAGTTCTGATTTGCCTTGTACACTCTTAAAAAGTTTTCGCCCAAAATCTTCCTGATGTCTGTTTTACTATAACCTCGCTTTAATAACTCCTCTGTTATCTTCGGGTAATCTGTAACATCATCAATACCGAGTGGTGTATAAGAAATGCCGTCGAGATCAGAGCCCAAACCTACGTGGTCTATCCCCGCGAGTTTTACCAAATAATCAATATGGTCGATAAGCTTACTCAACGGCGGGCGCAGCGATTGTATTTCGTCTTTGTATTTATTGGCGAGATAGTCGCTGGCATAATACGTTTCCGGGTTGATTTTTAGCAAAGAATCCCGTTCTTGCTTGTGTCTTGCATTAAAAGCCGATTCTTTTCTGTCGAACTCGCTGTCTACAAAACCGGGATAAAAATTGACATCAATTACACCACCATTTTTTGCAATTGCTACTATCTGGCTGTCCCGCAGATTGCGAGGCACATGGCACAAGGCATAAGCATCGCTGTGCGAAGCCAGCACCGGTTTGGTGGTGATTTTCATTACATCCCAGAACGTTTGCTCACCTATGTGACTCACATCTATCATCATCCCCAATTCATTCATTCTTTTTACCACGCTCCTTCCAAAATCATTCAAGCCTTTTGGCTGATGAAGCATAGAATCGTGCGATTCTTCTTTGGCACTCGTAGCCCACGAAGTAGAGTTGTTCCAGGTAAGCGTCATGTAGCAAACGCCGCGCGCATGAAAGCTGTCTAAGTAAGCCAGATTATCTTCCATCATGTGCCCGCCTTCTACGCCCATCATCGCGGCTAATTGTTTATGCTGAAGCGCTGCTTCCAGATCGGTTTCATTCTTTACAATGCGCATTGCGCCTTGGTTTCGGGCGGCTGTGGCATATAATGTATCTATCTCACGAATGGCTCTTGCGAAAGCTGTTCCTTTACCAAACGAGCCATCGCACCAGATGGAAAACACCTGTACATCTACACCGCCTTCTTTCATTCGTTGCAGATCGGAGTGCGTTTTCCCTTTCAGGTTGTCATCAAAATGGTAGCCCTTTTCTAAACAGGTAGAAAGGATATCGTTATGCGAGTCAGTAACAATGGCTTCGTCGTGCAGTTTTTTGTAAGGCTGCGCAAACAAAGAAGATGCGAACAAAGCCGATAAAACAATAAACGGGTATTTCATCCTGATAAACTTAGGTGGGTAAGATAGTAAATCCTGCTAACTGATGAAATATTGTGAGCCCTTCATAGTTCTCCTGTTGGTCGGTATGGCGGTTACAACTTGCGAAATATATTATTAAAATATATGCGATGGTTAGGCAGAGTAATATTTTTTAAATTAAAAAATACAATTGATTTTTTAATTTCTAATATAGAAATAAAATTATATTTAATTTTACTTTTTTTTAAAAATAAAATAAAAC
>CAZZZH010000247.1:0-6935 GCA_964658445.1 Ilyomonas sp. | reverse complement strand
GGTATTATCCGCAAAACTATTTTCAGGCAGTTTGTGGGTGGCGAAACGCTGGAAGAAACTGCGGAAGTAGCCAAAAAACTGGATGACTATCATGTGCAGGTGATTTTAGATTATGGAGTGGAAGGTAAAGAAGGTGAATCAAATTTCGAAGCGGCCACAAAGCAGTTTATCAAAGTGATTGACTATGCGGCTTCGCAAAAAAATATTCCCTTTATCAGTGTAAAAGTTACCGGCTTTGCCCGCTTCGGCTTGCTCGAAACTCTTAATGAAGCGCCGCGTTTGCGCAGTGGAATCCATGACCACGAAGTAGAAAACGAAGAATGGGCGCGCGTAAAAGAAAGAATGTTTCGCATTTGCGAAGAAGCCGCTAACAAAGGAGTTGGCGTGTTGGTAGATGCCGAAGAAAGTTGGATACAAGACCCTGTAGACAGGCTGACCATTGAGATGATGGAAGTGTTCAATAAAGAAAAGGCTGTTGTGTACAATACCATACAGTTGTATCGCCACGACCGGCTGGCGTTTTTAAAATTGTCTCACCGCATTGCAAAAGAGAAGGGTTTTATTTTGGGCGTGAAGTTGGTACGGGGCGCGTACATGGAAAAAGAAAGATCGAAGGCTGCGCAGAAAAAACATCCATCGCCGATACAGCAGGACAAATCGTTTACGGATGGTGATTATAATGCTGCCGTTTCTTATTGTATTGAAAACATTGATGAAATTGCTTCTGTAATTGCCACACACAACGAGTATAGCAACCTATATGCGGCTGAGCTGATGGACAGCAAAGGCATTCCGCATCATCATCCACACGTACATTTTTCGCAACTGTATGGCATGAGTGACAACATCACGTTTAACCTTGCAAAAGCAGGCTATTCGGTAAGCAAGTATGTGCCGTTTGGGCCGATCCGAGATGTGATTCCTTACCTTATGCGGCGCGCGCAGGAGAACAGCAGCATCAACGGGCAAACCAGTCGGGAATTAGTTTTAATCAACAAGGAATTGACAAGACGGAAAACGGGTGGTTGATCCGTAATAATTTCAAGTTGTCTTCCGAATTTTAATATTAAGCTTACTTTACAATCCATGCAACAATACCAGCAGTTACTGCAATATATTTTAGACAATGGCGCTACAAAAACAGATCGTACCGGTACGGGCACCATCAGTCGTTTTGGCTACCAGATGCGCTTCGATTTGAGCAAAGGCTTTCCATTGGTAACAACAAAAAAACTTCACTTAAAAAGCATTATTTACGAGTTACTTTGGTTTTTGCGAGGGGATACCAACATCAAATATTTAAACGATCATAACGTCAATATCTGGAACGAATGGGCTAATGAAAATGGTGATTTAGGCGCTGTGTATGGCAAGCAATGGCGAAGCTGGCAGGGCGCCGACGGAACAACGATAGATCAAATTAGTGAAGCCGTAAAAATGATAAAGCATTCTCCGGATAGCCGCCGTATAATGGTGAGTGCCTGGAATGTGGGTGAGCTTTCGCAAATGGCGCTGATGCCTTGCCATGCTTTGTTTCAATTTTATGTGGCGGATAGAAAACTGAGTTGCCAGTTATACCAGCGTAGCGCCGATGTCTTTCTGGGCGTGCCTTTCAACATTGCATCGTATGCTTTGCTGACGATGATGATGGCGCAGGTTTGCGGTTTAGAATGCGGCGACTTTGTACATACATTTGGCGATGTACACTTGTACAGTAATCACATCGAGCAGGCAAAACTGCAGCTAACGCGCGAGCCATTTCCTTTGCCAACTATGAAAATTAATCCTGAAATAACAGATATTTTCTCCTTTCAGTTTGACGATTTTCAGTTAGAGAATTATCAGTTTCATCCGCATATTAAAGCGCCGGTAGCGGTGTAAAATGTATTTAGTAGTACGTTTAATGTATTATGATGAATACAACTTCAACCATGCACTTAATGAGGTTTACCTAATCTTACTGCAAGATACTTACGACAATAAAAAACCTGATACAATGCTCATCTCCCTCGTAGTTGCCGCCGCTGAAAACAATGCCATCGGTAAAGACAATAACATGCTGTGGCATTTGCCAAACGATCTAAAATATTTTAAAAACATCACGTGGGGATTACCGATACTGATGGGAAGAAAAACGTTTGATTCATTTGGTGGCGGCAAACCTTTACCCGGCAGGGCAAATCTTATTCTTTCAAGAAGAAAGGATTATCATCCAGCCGGAACGGTCGTTATCAATAACCTGGATGACGCTTATTTCTTCGTTAATGAAAATGACTTTAATGAACTAATGGTAATTGGCGGCGGCGAGATATACAACATGATGATGCCAAAAGCAAACAGAATATATCTAACCCGCGTGCACCACAGCTTTACTGATGCTGATGCTTTCTTTCCGTCGATCGATGATAAAAAATGGCAGCGGGAAAGTAAGCAGGATTTTACTGTCGATGAAAAGCATCTGTATGCTTACAGTTTCGAGGTATGGGGGAAGAAGTAAAGCGGACTCTTTTTTCTTCACCATTCACAGTTCATCATTTACAAGTTATATTCTAACATTGCGCTTATGTACAGTAAGCTGCAACTCGCTTTCAAATACATTCAATACTATATAACCGCTTCCAGTGGCAAGGGTCATGGCATTCATTCGCCGTTCGTGTTCGATTTTATTACCAATGTGCTGAATGATAACCGCAACTTTTATTGCTATAAAACGATAGAGCTGCTGCGCAAAAAATTGAAGCAAAACGATACGGTTCTAACGATCGAAGATTTCGGCGCAGGTACGCATACGAAACAGTTTCGTCAACGCAGTGTTTCATCTGTTGCTGGTTCTGCTTTAAAGGCGCCAAAGTTTGGGCAGTTGCTGTTCCGCATGGTAAACCACTATCAACCTTCAACCATTCTTGAACTGGGCACCTCGCTTGGCATTACTACTTCTTACTTAGCTTGTGCAAACTTTAATGCAAACGTTATCACGCTGGAAGGCGCACCAGCTATAGCTTCCATTGCGGAAGCAAACTTTGATCGCCAACGCCTGCAAAATATACAATTGGTTACGGGCAACTTCAACAGCACTTTGCCTGATGTTGTAAAGAACTTATCTATCATCGATTTTGCTTTCGTTGATGGTAATCATCGCAGAGAGCCTACGTTGAATTACTTCTATCAATTGCTGCAAAAATCAAATGACCAATCAATTTTTATTTTTGATGATATCCATTGGAGCCCCGATATGGAAGAAGCCTGGCAAGTCATTCGGTCACATTCTGCTGTTACGCTCAGTATTGATCTGTTTTTTATCGGTGTTATTTTTTTCAGGAAAGAAAACAAAGCAAAGCAACATTTTGTTATCCGGTTTTAAATCGGTTGGTCTTATTTATCTCTGAAATATTCTTCCTGTTCTTTATACAATTTATAGGCAAATCTTCCCTCCGGCATGATAACATCATCAAAGCTCAATGTAGCATCTCTCGGCAGGTCTCTTTTCAATATACAACCTTCCGCAAAGCCAAGCGGCAACAGGTTTTCAGCGATCCTTATATCGGCATTCTCGCATTGTCCATACGTCATATAACCACCAATGCCATCGATGGTTTCGCCTTGTTTTAAGTCACGTTTGGCAGTGGCAACTACTTCCACATACGGCTTGCCGAGTGGTGCTAATGCAGCATCGTTCAGCAACACGGCACGTGCAATCGTATTGGCTGCCAAAAGGTGACATAAATGATAAGGTTCGTAAAAAAGATATAAAGGCCCATCACCCAATTTATACAACTTTAAAAACCACTGCTGCACCGGGTCGTCTGTCGTTGCCAAAACAAATACACCAGGTGCCGGCTCGCTGATACCAACCGCATAATCAACAATACCATTGCCTTTCAATAGATCTTCTAAGGGAAATAAATTCACTACTTCTTTGATAGTTGTGTTGTGTGGAACAGTTGGTCCATGCATACCGCGTTTGGCAACCTGCATAGCAGTTCCGTTAGCGACAATGGCTTGTTCATAACTCATCTTGCTGCCGTCCGCAAAAGAAGCCACCATATCAGGTCTTTGGTTCCATTGTTTAGCAAAAGATTCTTGCGTAGCCGGCGTGCGATAGGGATCTTGCAAGCCTTTAATGTTGCCGCACAACACTGGCTTCAAGCCCATTCCTTTTACCATGCGATACACGTTCATAATTACTACAGGCTGATCGCCGTCAACATTGGTGAAGATGACACCCATCTTGTCGGCATGTACTTTTAATATCGGTCCCACTGTGCAGTCAAGCTCAGCGTTCATTAAGACAATATGCTTTTTGTTGTGAATGGCGCGCCAAATAATTTGTGCACCAAACTCAATGGCACCAGTCACTTCAACAATAGCATCGATGTTTCGTGCATCGGTAAGAAGCGTGGCATCATCGGTAATACTGAATTTTCCTTGCGCAATATTCTCATCTAATTCTGCGGCTGTTGCCGGCTGTTTTACTTCTTCTATACCACCTTTGCTATAAGCATCTCTGGCTTTTTCGATGTGGCGATTGTACACAGCAACGGCTTTGATGCCGGGCTTGTATTTGCAGATCTGCATGACGATAGCTGCGCCCATAAAGCCTGCTCCGATGATGCCGACTTTAATAGGATTATTTTGCTCGGCACGTTGCTGAAGAAGTGTATCTATAATAATCATATGATGTATTTGATAGTTGCGCTGAAGAAGCAAAGATTAATAAACTTGGGTTAGCCTTTATTTGTTTTTTATTGAACTTTTTTTTGAAAAAAATAGTCATCGGGTTGATAAAAGTTCAATTGATTACAGAACGATAAATGGAGCGTCGCAACGATGTTCAACCGGAGATTCAGACGCTCGTATCATCACCTGTATTTTATTTTTTCCCGAATCAAAAGGGTTGAAACAAAGGAATGACTTTATCTTTTTCCGACATTACCTGTGGCTCTATTGGCCATGTAATGTTGAAAAAAGGATCGTTCCAGCGAAGCGGTTGTTCGGCGCCGGGCGAATAAAATTCGGAGATGAGATATAACACTTTGGTGTCATCTTCCAACGTGACAAAGCCATGCGCAAAGCCTTCGGGAATATACAACATCATGTTGTTTGCAGAAGATAAGGTGGTGCCGATCCATTGATGCAATGTTGGCGAACCGGGACGCATATCAATGATAACATCGTACAAACTGCCACTGATACACTGCACCAGCTTGGCTTCTTTGTGCGGCGTTTGCTGCATGTGCATGCCGCGCAACGTGCCTTTTATTTTATTATAACTGATGTTGGTTTGGGCAATGGTAAAATTGATGTTCAGCGCAGCAAATTCGTGCTGGCAATAGGTTCTTCCAAAGTAGCCGCGTTCATCTTCTTTAGTGTCGATGGTAAGGAGATAAGCACCTTTCAGTTTTGTTTCGGTGAAGATCATAATAGCGGTATTCTTTGCTAAAAATTTTCTTGGAAAAACACACTTCCCTGAAAAACAAAATTCAACCTTACGGTCATCTTTAGGCATCGTGGTGATGGTTATTACATCGTGGTTGCCATCACTACTTTTTTATCTTCTTTAGTTTTGCTCAATGTCCATTCCAGCTTGTCGTTCAGTATATTTTTTTCCTGGAAAGATGTCAATGCTTTTAGCCTGATAAGATTGGATGTTCTAAAATGCTCGTCGCCAAAACGCATGGCGTTTAGGTTTTCTTCTAACTCTTTTACGGCTTGAGCTAATGTGATTTGCGGCTGATGATTGGGCGCGAGTGACGCAAACAAACTGAAGTTGATAAGATACGATCGCTTGTCCGGCGCGGCTTCCGGGTTTATCGAAATCTCGGTGCCGGGAATCACGTCAGCAACAGTTTGCGCCAGGTCTTTGATCTGGTAATTCCAGGTGTGTGTTCCTGTGTTTACGGCTAAGAAATGACCACCATTATCAGACCTTCTTTGTATAGCCCATTCCATAGCGCGCGCCATATCCTTTACATGAATGAGCGGTCGCCACGGGCTACCATCACTAAGAATATTAATCTTGTTGGTCACCACTGCGCTTGCTACAAAATCGTTCAACACAAGGTCGAGGCGTAACCGTTGACTCATGCCACAGGCAGTTGCAAAACGGAGACAGGTAACAGTAAAGTTCTCGTCTGCCAACGGCTCTAATTCCTGCTCGGTAAATACTTTGGAACGCGCATAAGCCGTGAGCGGACTTACGGTAGATTGCTCTGTTTTCGGTGCGTCGCCGGCAGCTCCATAAATGCTGCAGCTCGACGCAAACACAAAGGCTCTGGCGCCGGCAGCTTTAGCCATTTTTGCTACGCGGATGCTTGACTCGAAATTGATAGCGATGGTTACATCTTCAAACTGTTTACCCATCGGGTCGTTGGAGATAGCAGCGAGATGAATGACGGCATCGACATCCTCTAACACCTCTTTTGGAATGGTACGAATGTCGCCAAAATACTGTTGGTTTAGCAGCGCTTCGGGCAATGTAGAAGCATTGGTAAGATTGGCAGCAAAAAAACCGGTGTCGTAACCAATTAATTCTGCTGTTGGATATAAGCTGCGCAAATGAGCCGTAACAACCGGACCGATATAGCCCATATTGCCTGTGATTAAAATCTTCATGAAATGATTTTATAAAAGACCGAACAGTGTAAAGTTGCCATTCGCTTTTGTTAGTAAGATTGTTTTGTTTATTTGAATGGACAGAACCAAGGAAGGTATCGTCGAAATGGAATCTGCTTTGTTCACATGTGGATGATCACACAAGCCTTATGTTGACTATTCCATCTTGCCTTCATAAATCAATTGCTTGTTCCAGATTTGCCAGGGAGCATTACCGTTTTGCCACAATTCTTCCAGCACATTTTTATCGCGCAAAGTATCCATCGGTTGCCAGAAGCCGGTGTGCCGAAAGGCTGACAGCTCGCCATCGCGTGACAAATTTT
>CAZZZH010000246.1:0-6947 GCA_964658445.1 Ilyomonas sp. | reverse complement strand
TTCTCCATATTTTCGAGTGTTTGCATAGGGGCGCGAAGAATGAACATAATGTCGTAGAACTCAGGGTTGGCAAGCCCAAATTCAATATAGTTATCGCCCATTTTATGCAATCGCGTCAATGGATTTTTAATGAATGAGAGGTTCTGGTTTTCCAACTGCATCTTTTGAAAACCTAACTCGTGTAACTGAAAAAAGATTTCGTTTTTGTCTTTAAAATATAGATAGATTGTAGTTGGGCTGTATTCAATTATATCAGCGATCTTACGGATGGTAACATTTTCAAAACCTTCTTCAACAAACAGCTTAATGGATGCGTCCAGTATTTGCTTCCGTATCTCCGCTTTTTGTTTTTCTTTTCGCTCGGTAATTCCCATGGATTATTAATTACGGTGTAAAAATACTTAACACCGTTAACTTTCCAAATTAATTTTCTCTTCTCTTTTAAGCAAGAACTCGATAAACAGCCAACCTTACTCAGCCGATGCTGATTTTGAATACGTCCTTGAGTGCTCTGCGCGCAGCATGATAACCGCACATGCCATGCACACCGCCTCCGGGTGGCGTAGAAGAAGAACAGATATAAATTCCTTTAGCAGAAGTTCGGTAAGGCGATAACCGCAAAGCAGGTCGTGTAAATAATTGGGTTATCAACTGAGCCCCGCCATTAATATCTCCGCCAATATAGTTGGCGTTGTAGTCGTGCATATCTTCACTGTTCATTTCATGTTTGGCAAGAATACAATCCCTGAAGCCAGGTGCAAAGCGTTCAATTTGTTGCTCAATAACGGTTGTCATATTTTGGGTTGAACCATTCGGCACATGGCAATATGCCCAGGCTGTTTGCTTACCTTCAGGAGCGCGCATTGTGTCAAACAAACTTTGCTGCGCTAACAATACAAACGGCTTTTCTGCATGTTTACCCTGCCATGTTTGCCCTTCACCAAAAGCAATTTCTTCCATCGTATTACCGATGTGTACTGTGCCGGCTTTTCTGCATTCCTGCGCAATAAAGGGAATGGGTTCAGATAGCGCCCAGTCTATTTTATACACACCCATACCATACTTGTAGTTCTTCAATTGCCATTGATATAAAGACGAGAAACGGTGTCCGGCGATCTGTAATAATTGTTTGGGCGTAACATCAAACAACACCGCATGAGAAGAAGGCAATTGTTGTAAAGAAGTAATGTTGACGCCAGTTTCAATCGTTCCTCCCAAAGATGTAAAATAGCTGGTAAGTGCATTGGCAATCTGTTGCGAACCGCCCTTGGGTATTGGCCAATTATTACGATGTGCTGCCATCATTAGCACTAAGGCAACAGCCGATGTAGCCAGCTGGGTTAATGGCAACATAGCGTGCGCAGACATGCCAGCCAGCAAGCCTTTTGCTTCCTTTGTTTTAAATAAAGTTTTGGCCAATAGCATAGCCGGTTGCAAGGCACGAATGCCAAAGCTCGCCATTACCAAGGGATGCCTTGGAAACCGCAATGGACCTAAGATGAAAGAGAATATCTCTTCCTGATGTCTGTGTAATGGCTTCATCAATCTTTGATAAGACCGAGCATCAATCCCTAAACTTCTTGCGGTTTCCTCGATAGACGTATGCAGGATGGCTGCCCTACCATCATCGAAAGGATGTGCGGCTGCATAAGTAGGATTGATGTACTCTAAACCAAATTTATGCAGCGGTAATTGTCTGAAAAAAGGCGACGCTACTGCCATCGGGTGAATGGCTGAGCATATATCATGAACAAAGCCGGGCAGCGTAAGTGCTGCCGAGCGCATGCCGCCCCCAAGAGTTGGTTTTGCTTCGAGCAGCAAAGTAGATTTGCCTTGCTGTTGCAGTGTGATAGCTGCCGCAAGCCCATTTGGACCGGAGCCAACCACAACCGCATCATAATCTCTTGTAGGCAACGGCATTAATAAAAATGATTTTGTAAACAAAGGTAAAGTGGCAGGCTTGTGAATGAATTTTTATTCTTTTTTTTCTTCCTCCTGTAGCTTTACTTCCGTAATATAGCGCCCCTATGTTTGATATGCTATTGGCAAACCTTGGTAAGAAAGTATCGCTTAGTGAAGAAGAAAAAGCATTGTGTCAAACTTTTTTTACTTATAAAAAATTGCGCAAAAAACAGTACCTGTTACAGGAAGGCGATGTATGTAAATACACAGCTTTCGTAAACAAAGGCTTACTTCGTTCTTATCAGGTAGATGATAATGGTGCCGAGCACATTGTGCAGTTTGCTCCGGAAGACTGGTGGATAGCAGACATCTATAGCTTTCTTACCGGCGAGCCTTCCGGCTGTTATATTGATGCCATGGAAGACAGCGAACTGCTTCTGATTACCAAGGCTGCACAAGACGAAATGGTAGCACAAATACCGAAGATGGAACGCTACCTGCGGTTGCTAATGCAAAGCCATCTGATAGCGCTGCAACGAAGAGTCATTAGCTCTTTAAACTTTACCGCAGAAGACAAATACCTGCAATTACTGACGGTCTCGCCCGGCATTGTTCAGCGCGTGCCGCAGCACCAAATCGCTTCTTATTTAGGCATTACTCCCGAAACGCTAAGCCGTATCCGCCGCCAGATTGCTATGCGACCATAACCTTTTCTTGATTTACATCAACGTCTTTTCTTATCCTTTGTCATTGCCTAAGGCAGTAACATCAGGGTATTTTTGCATTAGTAAAAAAGAATAATGAAAACAATATTTACATACAAGGCAGCGTCGTTGATAAATTATCTTTACAACACACTGCACAGCATCGGTCTTTTATAACTTCTTTCAACTATAACTATATGTCACAGTTAATAACAGGCATCCATCACATTACGGCGATAGCTGGCAATGCACAAAAAAATATAGATTTCTATGCAGGCATCTTAGGATTACGGCTGGTAAAGAAAACCGTTAATTTCGATGCACCCGAAGTATATCACTTTTATTATGGTGATGAACAGGGCTTGCCCGGAAGCATCCTTACTTTCTTTCCTTACGGGCAGGTACAAAGCGGACGGCACGGCAAGGGTATGTTGAACACAACAGCCTTTTCTCTGCCCACCGAAAGTTTAGCGTATTGGCAACAACGCTTAAAAAAGTTCAACATCAATTACAAATCAGCACAGGAGCGCTTTGGCAGCGAAGTGGTAATTTATTTTGAAGATGGCGATGGGCTGGGTTTGGAACTGGTTTTTAATGATGCCGACAAGCGTCCCGGTTTCACCTACGGGCATATTCCGGCAGAATATGCCATCAAAGGGTTTTACAGTGCAGAAATATGGGCCGAAGGCTACGAGCGTACGGCAGGCCTGTTAACCGAACAAATGGATCATAAATTAATAGCCGAAAAAGGCAACCGCTTTCGCTTTGCGGCTACCAATACACCCGGCAATTACATAGACATTCTTTGTATGCCGGATAGTATGCGTGGTTTGGGCGGCAATGGCACGGTGCATCATATTGCTTTTGCTACCGCAAATGCGCAAACACAAAACGAAGCCAGGATCAAAATTGCTCAACGCATGCTGAACCCAACGCCGGTGTTAGACAGGCAATATTTTACATCCATTTATTTCAGGGAACCGGGTGGTGTGTTGTTTGAAATTGCCACAGCAGGTCCTGGCTTTGCCGCAGATGAAGAACCCGCCCACTTAGGCGAAGCATTGAAGCTGCCGGCCCAATATGAACCGTTTCGTTCTGAGATAGAACAAAAGATTACGCCTGTTGTTTTGGATATTGAAAAATACAGATAACATGCACCCGAAAAATGTAGTAAACGCAGGTACAGATATCGCCAGTGCAAAGAAAGCGCTCATCCTGCTGCACGGTCGCGGGGCAAGCGCGCAGGATATTCTTTCGGTAAGCCAATATCTTGACGTGAAAGACTTTGCCCTGCTGGCTCCTCAGGCTACTAATCATACCTGGTATCCCTATTCTTTTGTTGCACCTATTACGCAAAACGAACCTTGGCTATCGTCGGCGCTGGATGTAATAAAAGATGTGGTTGCCGACACTAACCAGCAAGGCATTCCTAACGAGCATATTTATTTTCTCGGTTTTTCGCAGGGCGCTTGTTTAACTCTGGAATACACAACGCGAAACGCAACCAGGTATGGTGGCATCATTGCCTTTCATGGCGGCTTGATTGGCGACAAAATTTACCCCCAACACTACAAGGGAAACTTTGCTGCAACGCCTGTTTTTATTGGCAGCAGCAACCCCGATTTTCATATACCGGTAGAGCGGGTGTATGCCAGCAGCAACATCTTGCGAAGTATGGGCGCAGTTGTTACTGAAAAGCTGTATACCAACATGGGCCATACCATCAACGAAGACGAGCTGACTCATGCAAACGAAATTTTAAATCATCATTCATAAAACGCATTCATCATGCAAACACAATTGTTTCCTGCTGCAGCGCGCGGCGTAAAAGATCAGGGCTGGCTCAAAAGCAATTTCCATTTTTCCTTCAGCGATTACGCCAACCCGGCACTCAGCGCCTTTGGAACCTTAATCACTTTCAACGACGATTTCCTGCAGCCTGGCAAAGGCTTTGGCATTCATCCGCATGTTAACATGGAAATCATTTCGGTTTTACTAAAAGGGAAAATGAACCATAAAGACACCCTTGGCTACAGCACCATCATAGAAGAAGGTGGCGTGCAAATCATGAGTGCCGGCAGCGGCCTTCGCCACGAAGAATACAATGTGGGTAATGATGAAGTGAATTTTCTGCAGATCTGGATTCAGCCCAAACTGCAAAACATCACGCCGCGCTATCAAATGCGCAGCTTCCCCGCCGCCAAAAGAAAGAACCAGCTTACCACCATTGTTTCTGGCGAAGAAGGCCTTGCGCATTGCTGGATCAACCAAAATGCAAAGCTCTCGCTTGGCTATTTCGATAAAGATTCCAACGTCGATTATTCTTTTTCTCCGGTTAATAAATGCCTTTTCGTTCACGTCATCGAAGGCAGCATCGCCATTGGCGAAGCGGCATTGCAAAAAGGCGATGCCCTTGGCATTTGGGATACCGATACCATCCAAATCCATTGTTTGGAAGAAGCTCAGTTTATTATTATCGAAACGGTAATCAACCAGAAATAGCATCGCATCTTCTTAGTGCAGATGGGTTTACTTAACAAAACATTTTTGCCTTCATTTAAACCCTGCTCACCGATTGTTATCTGTATCTTATCAGTTTAATTAAAAACAAAATAATGAAAAACGTATTCTTCGTATTGGCCGCCAGCTTACTCATTACCGCCGCCGCCAATGCACAAACAACAACCGCTCAAAAGCAGGACGATAAAAAAGAACTGCGTCAGGATGTTAAAACAGAAAAGACAGACCGCAAAGAAAGACGGCAGGATGTAAAAGCCGCGAAACGCGAAACAAAAACAGCCAACAAAGCTGAAAAAGTTAGCACCGCTGCCGAAAATCACGACATGCCGAAAGTAGCTGCTAAGGCAGACAAGGTTGCCGACAAGAAAGAAGCTCAGGCTTCTGCCAACAAAGCTGATGCTGCTCAGCAGACTCAGGAAATTAAACAAGACAACAAAGCCGTAAGTAAAGATGCCACTACCGCCCGTAAAGACGGTGTTAAGCATCCTTACCGCAAGGCCGTTCAGCACGCTAAAAAGCATGCATAAGTCTTAGTAAAAAGGAAGCCTGCAGCACACAGCGTGTTGCAGGCTTTTTTATGGTTGTATTGTTAATCTCCTGTCATGTACCAATCTGTACGTCTTTCTTTTTACATCGGTTTTCTTCTTGCGGCCCCTTGTTTTCTCTTCGCACACCCTTCCGACACGCTTACGGCAAAAAGAACGTCTTCTTATCTCAAAGCTGATATAAATTATCTGTCCAATTCCGTTTACAACGGTCGCAAAGATTCGTTACCCGTTCCCTATATCACGCCCTCCATTGGTTATTATAGCAAAAGCGGCTTGTATGCCGATGCCCTCGTTTCCTTTCTCGCCAGCAGCTATGCCTTCCGTCCCGATCTTACCATTATCGATGCAGGCTACAATTTTTCCTTTGGTAAAAACGGCAGCGGCAACCTTAGCGCCAGCAAATACTTCAGCAGCAAGCAAAGCGTTTCCGTTCGTTCCGAAGTGCGCGGCACCGTTGATGCCAGCGCCGACTACGATATCAGCCATATTGTGAAAGTATCCGCAGGCGGCTCGCTTCTTTTCAGCACCGGCAAGCCCGATATTCTCACCAATGCCTCCCTAAGCCACGAGTGGGACTGGGGTAAAGATGACGATTGGAGCATTACACCCGCCTTCACTGCCAACGCCGGTACTCAGAATTATTTCGACAATTATCAGCAAAATCGCACCCGTAAAACCGGCAGCAGTCGCCGCAACACTACCTCCCAGGCCGGCATTACTACTACTGTTGATGTTGTTTCGCTTCAGCCCCGCCGATTCGTTTTGCTCGATTACGAGCTATCGGCACCTCTTTCTTACGATGCCCAAAAGTGGGGCGCCTATTTCACGCCCACCTTTGCCATCCCCCAAAATCCTGATACCTATTCCGTCACCACGACCACCGTCCACACCAACCGCAACGGCACTACCGATCCGCCCGTCGTCCATCAGTTTCAAACCCCCGAGCATATTGAAAACACTTTTTATGCAACGGTCGGTGTATATTTTATTTTTAAATAGTGCCGCGCAAAATGGCAATTGATCAGCAACCAGCTATCGCTTCTTGTCCTTTTTTCTTATATAAGAGTTCTCATCCGGTTGTCTTTCGTGCCGCCGTCTCCAGCGGCTGTCCTCTTTTTTCTGCTTCGCAATGGCTTGCACCCGCCCCGCCACTTCCTCCTTTTCCATTACTTCATCCGGCGTCGCCACTACCACATTCCCGCCTGTCGATGCACTTTTAAACCTCGACGATACAGCTTGCAGCACCGACGATGTCCATTTCAGTGTCAACGAT
>CAZZZH010000245.1:0-6954 GCA_964658445.1 Ilyomonas sp. | reverse complement strand
GGTAATGTTTCGCACCGAGTGGTAGAGCCGGTTGATGAGTCCCTTCTTCGTGTCGGTGTGCGAGATGTAATTGTTAGACTGGTAGAAAGGCCCGATGTCTTCTGCGCCCGGCGCGCCTTGCGTAAAGCGAAGCGTGCACTGGCTGCATTGCCAAATGGAAAAGGTTTTTCCGCTCACGGTATAGTCTTTGGCATCGCATACAAAACCGATTGAAGTGCTTTTGCAGACAGGGCATTCTTTGTACGTCATCAAGTGCGGCATGGCGGCAAAGAAAGTAAAGTTTCAGTTAAAAAGAAGCGGGTTTACCCGGCGCCAAATTTCATTACTCATCTTTGATTTATCTTTCCATCCATGAATGTGCAAACGGGCATTAGCCAGAGTCTCCATCCCATTCGCCGCCTGTCCTTTTACCTTCCGTTTACCTGGTATTTTGTTGTGTTTGCGGTTTGCTGCACGGCTGGTTATGTGTGGATCAAGACCTTTCCCAAACTGCCGGACACAGCGTATGCCGATATCTTTCCGCTGTTGCTGAGCATCGCATTCTGGTTTCTGGTTATTTTTCTTGTCATTTCTTTCCTTTCTGTGGCGGTTGCCTTTCTTTACTTCTTTACTAAAAAAAGAAAAGGACTGGTGCAGTTTGCGGTAGAAACGAAAGGAACTGGCGGCGATAATGCAAATGGAAGACAGGAAGTGTATGTAAAAGTGCTGCCATTGATAAAACCCTTGCTGGGCTTTATAAAAATACGCCTACAGTATGATGAACAGCATGTATCGAAGAAGTTTTCGCTGGTAGAGCAGGCTGCACAAAAGCTGATTAGCACGGCAATAGAAGGCACATATAATTGGCAATTGCCGGCGATAAAAGAATACCGCATAGAGAAAGCAGTTGTTTATTTCGAAGATTTTTTTCAGTTCTTTTCATTTGCTTTGCCGGTTAGCACCAGCAACCGTTTTTACACTTCGCCGCAGGAAAGGGCAAACCCGGTAATCCGCACTTTTCCCCGGAAAACAGAAGAAACCAACACCCGCATTGAGGAAATAAAGCGGGTGGAAGGTGAGTACATTAACTATAAAAACTTTGAAGGCAACGATGATGTGCGTCGCATTGTGTGGAAGATTTATGCAAAGAACAAAGAGCTTGTAGTGCGCATTCCGGAAGTGCTGGACCCCTATGCTTCGCATGTTTACCTATATGCTTCTTTTTATTCTGCCTTCGGTACCGACCTGGGCGAAGTGATAGACATTCCGTTTTTGAATTATTACAAAACATTTATCTGGAGTGTGTATCGCCAACTGGTGCAGCAGGGCTTTGAAGTGAGATATTTGGCCGATCAGATGTTGCCATCTACCAGTACCAGCGATGCGCAGCAGGCAGTAAAGCACAGTATCAGCATTAGCCGCTGGCAGGCAGATAAAGATTTGAAAAGCTACGTGAATACGAAAGATGCTGCAATGGTGCTGGTTTCGTCGCTAAGCGATGCGGAGCAGGTGCGGCAATTGGCAGAGCAGTGGAGCGGCGATATATCGTTTGTGTTTGTAAAGCTGACCGACAGCCTGGGCAACCCACAGATGGGCGACTGGCTGCAATGGTTGTTTATAAAGAATGAACACGATACAATAACCGAGTACAAACGCAAGTGGAACTTTACTTTGCTTCGCGCGAAGATTATAGAAAACGAAAAGAAGCTGAAAGCTATTTTGCATCATTTTTCCAAAGAAGAAGCTATAGAAAAATAGGATGGGCAGCTTTGTTAAGATACATTATTCAATCTTACCTATTACATACATCAAGTGAAGATCGGAAGGATACATAGTTATAAGAAAGTGATAGCGCAGTTGCTGTTGCTGGTGTTGCCGACAGCAGTGCTGTCGTTTTATGTGTTGTGGGATGTAAACCGTTTTTATGCCATCCTGCAGAACGACTGGGTTCTGCAAGGCTGTTATTTTACAGCAGGGTTAGCTTTGTCAACTATTTTTTACGCGTATCGCTTTCGCTTTGTGTCAACACTGGCGGTGCTTGCACTGTTTTACATCCTGGCTTACAGCATCATCGAGAATGTTGTAGTCGGCGAGTTCGACACGTTTTTAATCTCGATAAAGTTTCTCATTTTCTCTATCCTGTTTTCCATCGGTTGGTTGGCAGGTTATGGCTTTAGCCGCGCGCGTTGGTTCACCGTTTTGTGGAGTGCTTTTTTACTCATTATACAGTTGGTAGTTGTAAGCCGGACGGCAGACATAAAAGCTAATGCTTTGATTGCCGCTTTTGCACCCGTATTGGCATATGCGGTTTACGTAATCTATACCGCAGAGCTTCTCCGCAATATGAACGAAGATGAAACCGGCTTTGGCTGGTTTGTGGCAAAACGTATGTCGGGTTTTGCGGTGATTCTGTTGCTCATTTTAACCGGCATCTTTACGGTTTATAAAAAAGATTTTACCGCTATTGAAAAGGAATGGGGTGGCATGCAACCCGACTACAACAAGAAGGGCAACCAGGAGAGCATGACCAAGAACAATAAGGATGGCTCTGTCAGCAACAAAGACCAAACAAAACTGACGGGTAGTTTAAGTAAATCGAAACGATTGGTGTTTGTGGCAAAGCTGGACAACTTCTTTGCAGATGGTAAAACCCCCAACCCGCTTTATTTCACGGCATACTATTACACTAAGTTTGATACACTGACCCAAACTTTCGAAATCGATACGCTGAACATGCCGGAAAACGATTTGTTCAGACCCGATCCTTCGCGTATTCCCTTGTATTTTACCAAAACTGATTCAACAGTTATTAAAAATACACACGCAACGCTAAACAGGAAAGTAGTAACGGCAGATGTATATAAAGTTGCTCTTTCGCCTAACGAGTTTTTAGCACCGTCTACCGCATTTTCTTGCCAACCGATCGGTGTGCCGCAGGAGTTTAAAGAACAATACCGCAGCGCCTACCGCGCCAAGATGTGGGTGAGCGATTTAAACAGCGCTTACTTTATTTACAATCCTGCCGGTGACCCTATGTTTGAGGCATTTCAGGAACAGCGCTTCAATAAACTGCGCGAGGTAAAAAGCTTTGCAGGTCTTGATGCAAAGTTTGTGAACTATTACACCTTTATGCCGCGCGATACCGACTACAGAAGGCTGACAGCACTGGCGAAGCAAATAACAGCAAATGCCAAAACACCAATTGATAAAATGATCGCCATCCGTGATTATTTTTTAAGTAAAGATGAGTTTGGACAGCCCTTATTTAAGTACTCTGATAATCCAGGTATTCCGGGTATTCCGTCTGCCAGCAAGCTCAATTATTTTCTGTTCGAAAACCGCAAAGGATATTGCGCTTACTATGCGGGTGCAACCTTGTTTATGCTTCGTGCATTGGGCATTCCGTCGCGGTTGGCAGCAGGCTTTCTTACCATTAACCGCAGTAACAAAAACCCGGGCTGGTATTGGTTTTACGAAGATCAGGCGCATGCCTGGACACAGGTTTACTTTCCCGGTTATGGCTGGATGGATTTCGACACGACAGTGCCCGATGTAAACACACAACAAGCATCTCAGCCCGACCAGACGCCGCCGCTGGATATACAGCAGGTGTATCTTGTGGCCGACGGAACGGTGGTGAGTACAGATACGATAGCCAAGCGTATAAAGATGACGGTAAAAGATTTATTGTACCATGATAAAACATACGACGTTGCCACCGCTGATGCCGTTGAAATAACCATAGATGCAACACGAGCTACGGTATCTGCTGATACAGCGCAGGTGCCATTGAGTGCTGTTAAGAAAGGCATGCACATTACGGCGGCTTCATATGCAGAAGTGCTGAAAGACATTGAAGCTACCGATGCAGATTCTTTGCAAAGCATACTGAAAAAAGTTCCTAACCCGGTGCCGGTAGATGAAATAAAAATCATTGAAACCGATGTAGCTAAAAAAGACCAAAAGAAAAAACAGCAGGCAGAAGGCGAGCCGGTTGACTGGCTTCGCGTATTGTGGATCACGCTCTCGGGCTTAGGTATTTTCCTGCTTGCAATATTCGCAACGCCTTATATAGTTTGGGTTTACCTCAATGGTAAAGCAAAGAAAAATAGCAACCTTCGCACAGCTTCTTTTGCTAAGTATAAAGCCGCGACATTCTACCTGAACCAGCTTGGTTACAACAGAAACAATTTAGGTCCGCAGCAGTTTGCCGCAAAAACCGATGAGCAGTTTGGAACAAATTTTTCTGCTTTCAACAATATTTATCAGAAAGCAAAATACAGCAAGATAAATTTGACCGAAAATGAACAGCAGACGATAAATTCGTTTTATCCTCATTTCATTGAAAAGATAAAGCAGCAAGTACCTTTCAAAACAAGAGCGAGTCATTTTTTAAACATTTACAATACCGTCCAGTATTTTTCAAAGCCGAAATAAAACATGGAAACGACAGCAATACAAACCGGGACAGAAGAAGCCGTAGCTAACATTCAGAAATTAGTAAACAACATTGAGACGGTAATACGCGGCAAGCGCACGCAGATACAGCTTATCGTAACAGCATTGCTGGCGAAAGGTCATATCTTAATTGAAGACAACCCAGGCACCGGCAAAACAGTGATGGCAAAGACACTAGCGCAGAGTATAGCCGGATTGCATCATGAGGCAGGTGCAGACTTTAAGCGCATCCAGTTTACACCCGATTTGTTGCCGATGGATCTTATTGGCTCGCACATATTCGACGATGTACAAAAGGAGTTTATCTTTAAAAAGGGACCTCTTTTTTGCAATGTCTTGTTAGCCGACGAAATCAACCGTGCCTCGCCAAAAGTGCAGAGCGCCTTGCTGGAGTGTATGGCAGAAAATCAGATCACTATGGGCGATGTAACGTATCCGCTGGAAGATTTGTTTTTCACGATTGCTACACAAAACCCGGTAGAGATGGAAGGCACATATCCATTACCGGCTGCGCAATTGGACCGCTTCTATATCAAGATTTATTTCGGCTATGTAGATGAAGCAACCGAACTGGATATTTATAAAAATTATCTCGGTATTCAAAATAATCTGCAGCACATACAACAAGTGCTAAGCATGGATGAGATCCTTGTTTTGCAGAACGAAGCGCAACAAGTATTTATTCATGATGAGATTATTGCAGCAGTGCGCAATATTGTCTGGAACACACGCCGTCACCCCGATATTACGTTAGGTGCATCTACCCGCAGCGGCATTACATTTCTCAAGTGTTTAAAAGCATTTGCATTGGTAAACGGAAGGACTTTTGTAACCGAAGATGACCTGCAAACGATAACGTCTGCTGTGCTGGATCACCGTTTGATCTATAGAAATAAAGAGGCAAAACAAAAGGCTTTACCAGCTATTTTAAACAAAGAAATAGACAGGCTTAGCAAGTTGAATCTTCACTGATTATTGGCAGGCTAAAGCGGTTGCGGAGTTTATATAAAGCAACGCTCCTGACCAGACAAATTATCAAAGACAATGAAAAAACTTTTAGTCGATGTGCTCAGCGACTCTGCCATGGAAGAGTTGCGCTTAATGGAAAGCGATCAAAAGATAAAAATATTGAACAAAGATGATGTGCTGCTGATGAATGAACAGAGAGACCGGATATGGAAAGAACTGGAAGAATACACCTATGAAAACATCTTAAAAAAAGTAAAGGAAAACGTTCAATGAAGTGTTGGTTTGTTGCGGTGATAATCTGTTTTTCGTTTGGCAGTTTTGCCCAGGATAACTCTGCTGCGCGTTATGAAATTAATGCGAAGCGAATTGGCGTTAATCCTACTGATAAAGATGCCTTGCCCAGAAGCCGCGAGTTTCTCCGCCTCGACAGTACTTACTATGTTGGGTGGATGTATGAAGGCATTTACAAATACAGCCGGAGCGCTGATTATCTCGGTTACAAAAATGCTATTGTTCCGTTGCACAAAGCCTTGTTTTTGTTAGATAAAGACTATGGCGCCACGCTCCGCAACATGTATTCTTCCGCGGCTTTTTTTTCAGAAAATGTTGTACGATACCAGGATTATTTTCAGATCATCAGTAACCTGAAAGAATGCTATGATAATATTGAAATGCCCGACTCTGTAATGACTTTGCTTGACGAGATTGAGCAATATCATTTTCAGCGCGATTTCTTTGGCCTGTATGAGCAGCGCGCCTGGGAGTATCACCGCAACCGTTTTTTTACTTCTGACAAATACCCATTCTTAAAAAATTCTGTTGCCGAAAATGAGCAGCTTGCTTTTCAAAGCTGTTATCAAGGCTTTGCTTTTATAGAGAACAACAAGTCGCTTAATTATAATTTATTTGGTCCATCGCAGCCAATGCAAGACAGGCTTCGCATCTATCATTACTTAGCTCTTTTACATTGCTACAATAAAAACTACGACAGCAGCGAGTACTATTATCAGCAGCTTGCGCAAAGCGGTTATATATCGTGGAATAACTATGGTGGTATGCAAAGCGAGGTTGGCAAATTTGCAACGGCGAAAGAGTACTTCAGTAAAGATTTATTCAATGCAGGAACTAATTTAGACGAACCGCATTACTATATACCCGAGCTTAATGTTTATAGCGGAAGACCAAAGGAAGCCATCAATATGTGCCGCGATATTATTGCGCAAAATGGCTCTACGCCTGGGTTTGGTTGGTATAACATTGCATTGGCAAGAGGTTATTTATACGATGGTCAGTTAGACAGTGCTTCGCTGGCTTTAGATAAAGCCGCTAATTTTAAAGAGCTTCATATTGGCACCACGCTTACACAAACGCAATACGATTTTACCATCAATTTATTGAAAACAGAACTGCTGGATAAAAGTATATCCGAAGTGAAATTTTTAAATAAAGGCTGGTGGTATTCACTGTCTGGTTTGTACAGAATTGCATCACTGAAGCTGCAAAAGATAATGCAGGAGTATGTAGTGGTAAACCAGTTGGCTTATGACC
>CAZZZH010000244.1:0-6996 GCA_964658445.1 Ilyomonas sp. | reverse complement strand
TAAGGCAACGGCTTCTTTATTTTGGCAGTTTTAGCAGCAGCAAACACCGCAGGTGTAAGCACCACCGCCGTAGCATCATTTGATAAAAAAACAGTGGTGACGATGCCTACAACATAAACCAGCAGGAACAACTTAGTAGATGAACCTTTGGAAAAAGAAACTGCCAGCGCCGCCAGCCAGTCGAACAATTTTTCTTCCCTTGCCACTTCAGCAAGCAGCATCATGCCGGTCAGAAATAAATAAACGTCCAGCCCTTTTTCAATACCATTCAATGCCTCTTTAGCTGTAATCAATTGAAAGATCAGCAACGTCAGCCCACCTCCAATTGCCCAAACGGCTTCCGGCAATTTAAAAGGACGGAGGATAATCAGAAAGATGGAAACAACCGCGATCGTCCAAATAAAAAGATTGTCGTGCATGAGTACTTAACTCTTTAAACTGAAAAATATAACAAAGGGCAGCTTGCCTGCCGCCATAAACATATAAAGTCTCTGCGCCTTAATTAAACAAGCAACTTGTTGCCTTTTATTGTTTAAATAAGAGGCAACGCAAATCCTTGCGTCGCCTCTGTATCATTTATTGAACCAAATACTGCGTACCGTTCACCGTAATGGTTTTGCAATGCACAATGGCATAGTTGGCGGCAGATATTTCGCCGCTGGTAACCGGCTTTTTCATCCCGGTATAAGCTACCGTTCCGTTGGCTTTCAACGCTGTTAACTGGTTGGCTATATGCGGTGGAATGCGCAATATAGTTTTACCATCCACCACCACGCCGTTTACGGTGCCTTCCCGGTTCGTTTGCAGGGCAGTGACTGTTCCGTTGCCACTTACATACGTATCAGCAGGTGGCTGGGCAGTGCGGGCTGTTGTATCAGCAAGGGTGGTACCTCCTGCCGTCAGCGTTAGCATCCTTACTTCTTTTTCTCCCCTCGGCGCCGTGTTCATCACACCGGTTAGTGAAACCGTTGTGCCTGCTTTCGCAACGCTGGTTATCTGGGCACCTAGGTGCGGTGGAAACTTCACCAGCAGGCTATCGCCATTGCTCAGCATATAAAAGCCGTCATACACATAGTCATCATTAGTAGCAAGCTTGGCAACGGTGCCTTTAAAGGTACTTACCGTCTGCAAGGGTTGTTGTGACGGCATCGGTGCAGGTGTACCGGGCGGCGGCGCCATCATATCGTTACCGGGTGGAGGCGGTGGGGGTGCACCGGCAGGCTGGGCTTGTGCCCGAAGAACGGAAGCGGTAACAAGACAGCCCACAGTGAGGGCAAAAAGCGGTTTTAAAATCATACTCTTTTTCATTGGTAAACTATTTATTGATTTATTGAATAATGCAAAGCTGCAATGGCAGCATTAGTGGCAGATGAAGACAGTATTAATGTTTATTCATGTGGCAACCGGCTTTCTGCAAGTGCAGCAAGGCTCCATTCTATAGCCTGCAGTAAAGCATTAAAGGCAATAATTTCATGCGCCGGTGCTGGCGAGAGCGCTTCGGCAATTTCTTGTTGATATCCCTTGTTCAGCGATGGCAAAGCCAGTGGTAGGGGCACTTCTACTTCGTCTTTGTGCGAGGTAAGGTATGTGCCTTTCTGTACAGAAAAAGAAGCGCTGGTTTGTTTTTCTACTGCGTTCACCAGGGCGTGCATTCGGTGTAGCAACAAGGCACTATACACCTGTTTGTGTCTGGGTCCACCTTGCTGCAATTCGGTCATTGCCCAATCACGGTCTGCCTTCTTTTTCACCATCAGGCTCAGTAAAGTTTCCGGGCTTCCAATGAGGTTGAGTACTTCGTTTTCTTCTTTAAAATGTTTCGACATAGTTTCATTTTTAAACACCACAAAGTTTCGTCGGCGGTATGAAGCCGGCATGAAGGCGGGATTAAGATTTCTTAATGTGAAGGGTAGGAGCGGGCGCCTCGCTGCTCTTCCTCTTAACCCTTGTCACCTTTGCCGGGAAAATGATATGCAGATAACCGCATAGGTGTATTTAGCTACATAGAAAGATTCTTGGCTTTGCTTTGGAAATTATGCATACTTATTGCAGTTTTGATTCTTAAAAAAACGATTACCTACTCAATCAAACCGCTATGGAATTTTATGAAAAGCTGAAATTAGACGACTTGTTTTACGAAGCAGATGCCAAAATAAAAGAGCGCAATTATGCCGACGCTATGCAAACGCTCGAAGCTATATTGGCCGAAGCGCCCGAGTACGGGAAAGCCTATAACCACTTAGCCTGGCTTTACGATACCAAATACCGCGACCTGCGCAAAGCAGCCGAATATTACCAGAAATGTTTGTTGTACGAGCCGGAGTATGCACCCGTGTATATGAATTATGCCTCCGTATTATCCACCATGAACCGGTGGAAGGAGCTGGAAGACTTATTGGTAAAAGCACTCGACGTACCCGCTGTAGACAAAGCCACTGTTTATAATGAATACGGCATTATGTACGAACTGCAGGGACATTACGACGAAGCAGTGAAGAAATACAAAGAAGCCATCCGCTATACACTGGTTACGGCGAATATCGATACCTATCAATCCTCTATCGCACGCTGCCAGAAGAAAAAACAATTACTCACTTGAAGGAATCGGCTTACCGCCGTTCTGCCTCTCTTAAAGAACCGGCCATCGCAGAAGTGAAGCAGTCCGAAGAAGGAAGAGAGATACTTTGCATTGACAAAAGAATACCTTTCTATGTATAAATGTTCAATGAATTATAAATTGGAACAACAAAGAATTTTGCAGTAATGCCTCTGTAATTTTTCTCAAAGCATCTGTTGTTTTGTTATTTCAAATCTATACTTTAATTCAGCAACAGTCAGTATCGAAACAGAGCCATTAACAGGTCTTTGCTATCGTTCGCAACCAAACTTTGTTCGATAACAACTATTCAAAAAAGATCGCCGGATTGATTTGGTTTTTTACACAGTTCATGTTAGTAGCCGTCAAGTCGGGCATAACCATGTGTCTCAATATCTTGCAGGCTTGTTGTCAAATAAGTCTTTCCATCTGTCAGCACATACAAATCGTCACAAATGTCAATAATGTGCCTATACATATGGTCAGTAATAAATAAGCCTTTTTTTATTTTTTCTTCTGTAAGTAATTCCTTTACCTTTTCAATCTGCAAAGGATTTAAGTGGGTAAAAGGTTCATCTAACATAGCAAACTGCGAGGCTGATTTTACGATTACATATACTTCTATTAATCTGCGCTCTCCGCCTGAAAGACTATTAATTGAAGAGTGATATCTTGATGCAAACTCAGGAAACCTATCCGTAAAGCAATTATAATCTATATCAAAATCTGTAAATATCCCCTGAAGCGAAAGTGACTTTGGAATAAAATTAAATTGTGGCAAATACAGCAACAAGTCAGGTCGTTTAAAAGGTTTAAAAAGGGAGATATGGTCAACCCGAACAGATTTTTCGCATGGCAAACTGCCATAAATAACTTTCATGAGGCGAGACTTTCCTTGCCCGTTTTTACCCAACAGACCTGTTATCTTTCCGGTTTCACATTTTAGGTAAATACTTGACAAAATTTTTCTTCCGGCAAATTCAAGTTGAACGCCATCTATCTCTAATACATGATTCATTTGAAATGATAAATCTGAACAAGAAGAAATAGAAATAAAGCAAAGTCAAAGGTTACTGTAACTGTCCAAAGCAAAGCTTTAGAAACGCCTAAATTTTGATAATAATAATACTCGTTCTTCTTATAGCTGTTTATAAAATAGTAAGTCAGTGCAAGGGTGGAAGCTTTAAACCAGAAAAGTGCAAAAAAACTGCTGACACCATACGTCCGGAATATAATAAGGCAGCAAGATGTAATAACGATAGATGCTAACAGAAAACTTTTATAAAACGTCCAGACAAGTCGTATGATTTTAAGTGGTCGCATAGTAGTTACTAACGAGCAGGGCTTTCTGCAGGTTGGGAATTAGAATTCTGTCTGCAGATAACCACTGCTGATTGAAATATATTGTTGAAGTTAAATACAAAAGCTGATAGTAATTCGTCTGCTGGAACCGAAGCTGGACTTTGTAAATAGTTGATGTTACAAGGTCAAGCCCAACTTGCATAAAACCCAATGTTAGCGGTTGTTGTTGTCAACTCAGCATTGCATTACGTGCCTTAATTGCTTCTTCCGTCTTTGGAACTAAGAAGTCAAGTCCGCTTACAATAGTTGTCTGTACAGCCTCTACTACAGGATGTAATGCACTATTGTATTTAAAAAATGCCAAATCATAATCACTATCAGAAGCTATCAATTCTTCGGCTAATATTGTCGCACCTTGCATTGCCAAACTTGTACCCATACCTGTTGGAAAACCTGAACAATGTGCAGCATCACCTATCAACGCTACACGACCTTTTGTCCAGGACGGCATTTTAATTTGGCATACTTCATCAAAATATAAGTTTTCTGAATTTGTCATTGCTTCTATAATGTCGTTAGTTTTCCAACCGCAGCCTGCAAAATTTTCCATTAGTATCTTCTTGCATTCTTCATCGTTTCGGTAGTCGTATTCTAATTTTGGCGACCTGAATAATACGAATGAATTACCACTATCACTGGTTGCAACCAGCTTATTAGGCAAATTAAAAAGCTGTCCACGATTGAGTTTCCCCAACCTTTCTTCTACTTTAAGAATGGCGAAGTAGGCACCAAAAAAATGATTAAAAAGAGCCTCGTTTCCAAAAACTAATTTTCGTACAGAAGAATGGACACCATCAGCACCAAAAACAAAATCAAAATTTCGCTGCACTCTATTTTCGAAAGCAACAGATACTTTATCGTTCTGCTGATTGATAGTTTCAATGCGGTTATTGAAAAGATATTCAACATCAGTAGTTGCTGCTTCGTAAATGATTTCAATCAAATCGTCACGGTTTAATTCAATGTCTTGCTTCAAATTATCTTCGCCAAAGTTTTTCAAAGTCGCAAGACAATTGTTATCGGCATCTACAAATTCTACTGATGTTGTTATTTTTTTTGCTTTGATTTTATCAAGTATACCCATTCTTTCAGCTATGCCTAATGCTTCACCTCGTACATCAATTGCGGCTCCTCCTTTTCTTAGTCCTGCTGCGGTTTCCACTACTGTAACTTTATAACCATAGCGATTTAACCAATACGCCATGGTAAGTCCTGCAATACTTGCACCTGAAATCAATACTGTTTTGTTCATTGTATCTCCAAACTTAAAAGTCTTTTAGTCTTTTAAATCTTTTCTGTTTAATGTTTGTAGGGTGTCGTTTTACAATCACCGCTAACGTTGAAGCATTTGTGAAGGCATTGCAATAGAGTCTTGTCAGCTTATATAAATGCTTAATTGAAAAACGGAAGCTGAAAATAACTACAAGTGGTGAATAACAAAATTTATGATTAAACAACTGATGATAAAAATTACTGCTGTTGAAGTGCGACACGTCCAGCCATGCTTTTACAAATGCAACTGTTGGCTGTAGTCTTCTTATAGACAGGATCATTTGTTAAAAGTCCGTCCATTCTTTACTACAAGATAAACCGACTCAACATTTTCAATATTCTCCAACGGATTTTTATCAATCACTAAAAGATCGGCAATTTTACCTATTGACACCGTGCCAATCTTATCATCTAAATGCAATGCCTTTGCTCCGTTTAAAGTGGCGGCTACAATGGCATCAATGGCAGTAAAGCCTGCATCGCTTACCAAAAGTTCCATTTCTTTTTGTACAAATTCTTTCTGGTCGTCATCAGTGCCTGCATCTATTATAACTCCGGCTTTATATGCCTGTGCAGTAATGCGTTTGGTTATTTCATAATCATATCTCATAGTGGAATCATCTAAACCCCATTGCTTATAAGTAAGCATGGTAGCATCAAGGATGGTTTGGTGTTGTTTCATCAGTTGAAACAAAGAAGACAGGTCGGGAACCGAATCGCCTACAGACTTATAGTCCGTATGTACAGTTTTCCAGTCAGCAGGAATGCTGTCCAGTTTTTCATGAATAAGTAAAGGCGAATGTGAAATAGGGTTTACACCTGATTTCACTAAATCGGAGGGTTTGGCATCGTTAAGCCATGCATGACCCCAAACAATCATACCCTGTTTGTTGGCTTCTGCAACAATTTTCTTAACGAGCGGTGCAGACAAATCAGCATACAACTTTATGCCGGTTGCACCCGTACCTTTTGCTTCAGCTACTGCCAGTACCATGTTGGTAGAATCTGTAACAGCAAGCATATAAGGCATTTTGCCTGCAACAGCTCCTTTAGTTGTTTGTGATGTTCTGGGATCACTAAAAAACTTGGGACCTGCCATCAAAGCAGAATAATAAATATTGGGTGAAAGTATATCGCCTGTTAGCGCATCGCGGGACAAACCTGCCAATGTGCGTGCATCCCCAGCCATATCCCTTACCGAGGTAATGCCACTGTATAGCATTTGTTGCAGTACGTTCAATGTGTGTGCACGGTTGTCTGCGCCCGAAGGGTCTGTTGCCATGTGTACATGCGCATCTATCAAACCAGGCAGCAAATATTTTCCCTTTAGCTTAATAATAGTAAAGGAGTCTGGGATTGACCTACTTCCATCGTTGAAGATGTTGCTAATAATATTATTTGTAATCAGTACCGTTTGCTGTACTTGCGGTGTTTGATGATGCGCATCAATAATGGTAACGCCGGTTAATGCAACGTTATTAAAGGAAACCTGGGCATAGATATGACAACACCTGCATAAGCCGAAAAGTATGAGTATGATTTTAAAAATCTTCACGTATCTGTTTCAGTCAAAACTACTTTTAATTGTTTACTTAAATGTGTTTCAGTAAGGTTACCGCCAACGGTTCGAGTATTTGCGAAGGCAGGGAATTCATTGATTGTCTAGCCCGGTACAAATGCTCATTTAGAAATATGTCGTTGAAGTTAAGAACTAAAGCTGAACATTGAACGTCAAGCGCGAACCACTGCTGATGCTTGCACATAGTTGA
>CAZZZH010000243.1:0-7028 GCA_964658445.1 Ilyomonas sp. | reverse complement strand
AATCATAATATTTTATGTCGACGTCGAGGTAAGGCAGGATAAGTTTGTCTTTGATAAACTTCCAGATGATACGTGTCATTTCATCGCCGTCAAGCTCAACAACCGGATTGGCAACTTTTATTTTTTCAGCCATAATTTCTTTTTTTAAATAGATAAAACGGGCAGCAAATGTAAGGATTCGGCAGTACCAAACATGGAAAAGGCAAGCGGCTTTTTCATCGGTAAAAACCGGCGACCCGAAACCCGGCAAAGCTTTGCCTCGTACATAGAAGCATTGGAATGATTTTCGTTCAATGTATTTATAAATCCAAAAGTCTATTCTTATGCAATCGAAGCAGTTGAAATCATTATTTTATCTCCCGCTTTTCTTTATACCCATCTTTGTTCTTTTTACCATCAACAAAGTCGACGCAAAAGGAAAAACAAACATTTTTTGCACCACTGCAGCGCTGAATGATACGACCACAACTGTACATTCTAATTCCAACACAAAAACCTATTTGGCATTAGGCGATTCATATACCATTGGTCAGTCGGTTGATTCGGTAGAACGTTATCCGGCGCAGACTGCAGCTATTCTACGACGCAGGGGTTACAACATTTCAACGATTGACTATATAGCTACCACAGGTTGGAAAACGGTAAATCTGCAATGGGCAATTGAGGGCTGGCACACCAACCGGACGTATGATGTGGTAACATTACTGATCGGCGCAAATGATCAATATTTAAAGAAAGACACAACGGACTACCGAGAACATTTTACCAACCTTGTTCAAAAGGCAATTCGCCTTGCCAACAATGATAGTACACATGTGTTTGTGCTTTCTATTCCCGACTATGGTGTAACGCCGTTTGGAAACAACCTGAAAAATGTTAGTAAACAGATCGATGAGTTCAATGCCATCAATAAAGCGGTAGCAAATGTTTATGGAGTAAATTATACAAACATCACTGGAATTAGCCGCTACGATGCCATTGACAGCACTACCATCGCCTGGGATGATATGCATCCATCGGGCAAGCAATATGGGCAATGGGCATTGGCGCTGGCCAATAAAATGCTTTCCGTTTTAGAATAAAATTATCAACCGCATTCTGCTTTCTTTACGTATTACAAACATGAAGAAAGAAAAGCTATATCAATGTGTTAGCTCTCCTATTATCCAGCTCCTCTTCCTTTTTATCCTCGTGTTATCTTGTCGTAAAAAAGATATTGTGCAGCCAGTGATCGTTTCAATGCCGGTTGATACCACACTGCAGGCAACCGACACAACAGGCACTGCTGACACTACGTTAGGAAAGAGATATTTAGCTTTAGGCGATTCTTATACCATCGGTCAGTCGGTTGATTCGGTAGAACGTTATCCGGCACAGACTGCCGCGCTTTTGTTGCAATTAAATATCCGCTTCTCTCCTATTCAATATATTGCTACCACGGGCTGGACAACACTAAACCTGATAGATGCTATTAACACTCAACAACCACATGGACCTTTTGATGCTGTTAGCTTGCTAATTGGTGTAAACGACCAATACCAAACACATGATACAACCAATTATCGCAGTCGCTTTACGAACTTACTAAATACGGCTGTTTCATTAGCCGGCAATTTGCGAAGCCATGTATTTGTATTGTCAATTCCCGATTACGGCGTAACGCCTTTTGGTAACAATGAAAAAGAGATAAGCGAACAGATTGATGAGTTTAATGCCATTAATAAGCAGGTAACGCTAAGCTATGGTATTAGTTATACAGATGTTACTAGCATTAGCCGGAACGATGCTGGCGATGCTTCTATGATTGCTGCGGATGGCTTGCATCCTTCAGGTAAACAATACGCACAGTGGGCGCAGGCATTAGATTCTGCTATGTATGAAGTGCTGAAATAAACAATGGATAGGTTGAGATTTTTAGGAGCTAGACTTTGCTTGTTGTAATCACAAAAATGCAGCAACCATTTTACTGTTTATTCTTTGTGTTGAAAGCATTTAGAATGCCAGAGTGCAACTATCAACTTACAATCAATACCGGAATGGATAATTTATGCCGCACTTTATCAACCGTTGCTCCGTATACATAATCTTTAATGCCTCTGTGCCGATGTGCACCCATTACAATCATGTCTGTGCCTTCCCGCCTTACAATACGCAAAATTTCTTCAACCCTATTTTCATAGCCTAACGCAATCGTGATGTTGTAACCAATTTTTTTTAATTGCCCTGCATAATCTTCTAATCTTTCATGGTCGCTGCGGGTTTCAAAATCATCTGCAGCATTACCAAAATATTTGGCGGAAGCCGTCTCAACAATGTGTATTAGAATATAAGTTGCTTCCTTCTTTCCCTGGCTTAGTGCATATGCAATCAACTTCTCATCGAGATAGCTAAAATCCAATGCCACAGCTATTTTCAGAGCTTTCGGGACTGATAAATTGCGAAGCGATTTTTCTTGGCTGTGTAAAAGAATGCTCTTACGTTTTTTTGATTTACTCAGCAACGGTAAAACGGTCATCATCACAAACAACCAGGCAAATAAGACAGCGCCGATGCCTATCACTATTTTTAAAAAAAGATGGCCTTCTTCTGTAAAGACACCAATTGCCGTTTCGGCAACCAGTTTTACATTCAAGTAAACGAGCACAGCCGCAACCAGCCACGAAACAATCTTTGTGTGAGGTTTGATGGCATAATCTCCCATCGTTTTTTTATCGCTTACAAAATAAATCAGCGGGATAACGGCAAAGCTTAGCTGCAAACTCAAAATCACCTGGCTAAGCACCAGCAGGTCATTCACTCTGTCTTCTCCTGCAATGATCACCACCAGTAGCGCCGGAATAATAGCCAGCATACGCGTAAGAATGCGGCGGAGTAAGGGATTGATACGCAAGTGCAGATAACCTTCCATTACAATCTGACCGGCTAAGGTACCGGTAACGGTTGAGCTTTGTCCGGCTGCAATAAGAGCAATGGCAAACAAAGCCGGCGCGAGTTTCGAGCCCAGTAATCCTTCCAGCAATTGATGCGCATCCTGTATAGTAGCTACATTTTGATGACCGGAGGAAAAAAAAGTTGAAGCCGCCAAAATCAAAATGCATGCGTTCACAATAAACGCAATGTTCAAAGCGAGGGTACTGTCCACAATGGTGAACCGTAGCGCACGCTTTATACTTTCCTTATCTGATGTAACCTTCCGGGTTTGTACCAGCGCCGAATGTAAGTAAAGGTTGTGTGGCATTACCGTTGCGCCGATGATACCCACAGCAATATATAAAGCCTGTGCATTAAGCAATCCTGGCTTAAAACCTTTCACCACTTCGCTCCATTGCGGCTTGGCAAAGAACATTTCTGCAAAAAACGAAAGGCCGATAATGATGATAAGGCCGATGATAAAGGCTTCCAATTTTCTGATACCAAGCTTCTGCAGATAGAACAATAAAAATGTATCGAGAATAGTGACCGACACGCCCCAGACAAGCGGTAAACCAGTAAGTAATTGTATACCGATGGCCATGCCGATAACCTCAGCCAGGTCGCAGGCAGCAATGGCTAGTTCTGCCAATATATACAGACAAAAATTAACCACTTTTGGATAGACTTCACGGTTAGCCTGCGCTAAATCTCTTCGCCTTACAATGCCAAGCCTCGCACTTAAATTCTGAAGCAACAAAGCCATAAGGTTGCTCATTAATAATACCCAGATGAGGCGATAGCCAAACTGTGCGCCGCCCTGCAGATCGGTTGCCCAATTGCCCGGATCCATATAGCCAACGCTTACCATATAAGCCGGCCCAACAAAGGCAAAAAATCGACTCCATTTTTTTCGTTTCGACGTATCGACAGATTCGTGTACTTCACCTAACGATAGTTCTGACATGTGTTTGCTTTGCATAATTGTATATCGGAAATGAATTTTCTTTTATGAATGATAACTCGCTATTATAATGCACCGAAGTCGTGTTTGGAAAGCATTAGACCACATAAATATTGTCGGCAAATTTGTGACTGACACTGGTTCGTTTTCCACCCGCTTCTATCTCCATCATAGCATCGTAAGTATTCCGGCTTAGGACCTTTATCCGGCTGTTAATACCAAGCCCTGCATGTTCTACATATTTCAGAAAAGCAGCGGCGTTGTCTTTTACAGCTACCATGCGGCAGGTCTTGCCCACCTTTATCTCAGAGAGTATCTGCCTTGGCTGCAGTTTTATTTCACCTTTTCCATTAGGTATAGCATCGCCGTGCGGATCATATTTGGGATAGCCGAGGTAATCATCTAATTTTTCGATGAGTTTTGCAGATTGTATATGCTCTAATTGCTCGGCTATTTCGTGCACTTCATCCCAAGTAAAGCCAAGTTTTTCGTAAAGAAAGGTTTCCCATAACCGATGCTTGCGCAATATGCTAACTGCACTTTTTTTGCCGGTTGCCGTCAGCGATATCTTACCATATTTCTCATAGTGGATGAGCTTCTTTTTTTTCAACTTTTTAAGCATGTCATTGGCAGTAGCTGGCTTTACATTCAGGTGCAAAGCCAGCTCGTTGGTGCCAGCCTCACGCTTTTCAGAGTTTTCCGTGGTAAGCCGGTATAACCCTTTCAGGTAATTTTCTTCGGTGTAAGACAAAACCATGTTGCGAAGTTAGGCAGAAATAAGGAAATGAGTTAGGCATATCTAACTCTAATTGTTCTGCTTATAAAAATATTGAACCTAATTTACCGGCACTATCGGGCTTTTGTTAAAGAACGCGGTGGCGTATAAAAAATATTAAGTCTGTCAATTCAATTGAAGCCTATTTTTATCCTTGTAAAATCATTCCTATGAAGCATTGCGGTTGGTTGTTTCTGCTGTTTTTTTTCTTTTCTTGCGGTGATAAAAAACCTTCACTGTCGGATAACAAAACGGTTGAAGCTTCTGATTTTTTTGCAGCGTTCACAAAGCTAAAATTACCCTACAATGCAGCCGACACCAGCCTTTCGCTGATAAGTGATACAACAACAATAAGTCTTGATGTGCTAAAGCAATTTGTGCCTGACTCTGCATTGACGTCTATTATACCCAAAAAAAATATACCGCTCGTTATTCATCCTGTTGGTAAGATTGAAAACAAAGCGGAACTTTACCTGCTGCTTACGGCAAAAGCGGGGCGAAAGACGACCTTATTGACTTACTTGTTTACCAACGATAAAAAGAAGAAAACTTACATTACTCACCTCCTGCTTGTTTCTGATAACAACAATGATAGTTATCTGCACAATGTTGACATTAATACAGAGCCCACCTTTACACTGACAAAACAAAAAACAGTGAATAACCAATACAGCTATACGAAGAACGGATATGCGTATAACAACACCTCAAGAAGCTTTATTGAAGTAATTAGTGAAAACAACGAAAATGTGAAGCAAAACAGCACTATTATTAACCCAATAGATACCCTGCTGAAGACCTTTAAATACAGCGGCGATTATGTAAAAGATAAAACCAATTTTATCTCACTGAGAGATGGAAATATTGGTGGCAGATATACCTTCTTTCTTCATTTTGAAAAGAACGGCGGAGATTGCAACGGCGAGCTGAAAGGCACACTGACAATGGTTGATGCTACGAAAGCTGTGTTTCAGCAAAGTGGCGACCCCTGCGTGATCGACTTTACCTTTGGCAACAATACAGTGAAGGTGAAAGAGCGTGGCAGTTGTGGCAACCATCGCGGCATTACCTGCCTGTTTGATGACAGCTACAAGAAGAAACGTGAAGCGTCCCAACCCATAAAGGGACGAAGGAAATAAAGCTGCTTATCTTTTATCTTATACTTTTAACTTACTCATGTACATTTCTGAAACAACAACGAGGGTGCGCTATGCAGAAACTGACCAAATGGGAATTGTGTACTATGGCAATTATGCACAGTACTTTGAAATAGGCCGTGTGGAAAGCATACGACAACTTGGATATTCTTACAAAGAAATGGAAGCCGATGGCGTGATGCTGCCGGTAGTGGAAGTGCATATCAAGTATCTGCGCTCTGCTGTGTACGATGATTTGCTGACGATACGAACAACTTTGCGGGAACTACCAGCCGACCACGTGATAACGTTTTATTCTGAAGTATTGAATGAGAAAGGAAAGCTGCTGACAACAGGAGTTGTGACGCTATATTTTTTAGATGTAAAGACAAAGAAAAAAACAGAAATGCCGGCAAAGATGAAGGAACGGTTATCGGGTTTTTTTGGATAACAAAACATGCATTGAAATGTCAGAGACGGTCTTTTGGTAATTCTATAAAAAACGTTGTGCCCTCGTTGTCTTTACTTTGAAACCAGATGCGCCCGTTGTGCCATTCAATGATAGTTTTAATAATCGATAAGCCTAAGCCGGTGGTCGGTTCGCCATGAATGCCTTCTCTTCTTGCTTTGGTAAACTTATCGAAAATAAACGGCTGAATGTCGGCTGGTATGCCTACGCCAGTGTCTTTAACCTGTATGAATACCGTATCTTCTTTATCTTCAACAATCACTTTTATCTCATCGTTATCGCGGGTAAACTTTAGTGCGTTTGATAAAAGGTTGTTGATGACTTGCATAAACTTGGTTTCGTCGAGCGTTAAGTAGAGATTATCTGAATTGCTTACCAGTTCAATGCTTTGCTTAATGGTACCATAGGAATGTTTGTATTGCTCTATCACTTCCCGGATTCTCTTGATGAGATCGGTGCGTTGCAGAATCAGCGGTGCTTCGCTTGATTCAAGAAGCTCTCTGTTTACCAGTTCGCGTATCATTTTTACGCCGCGCGTACTGTTGTCTGTTATCAGGCTTAACATGCGGTTTACAATATTGTTGTTTTCTTCGGCTATATTCTGGCGCAGAATACTTGCACACAACTGGATGTTTGCCAACGGACTTACCAGATCGTGAGACAGGATTTCGAGTATAGAATTTTTTTTGTTGGCAAACTTGTGCAGTGTATTGCTGTACTCTTTTACCGCCGTAATATCGGAAGCGGCACCAACAATTATTTCTTCGTTCTGAA
>CAZZZH010000242.1:0-7041 GCA_964658445.1 Ilyomonas sp. | reverse complement strand
GGCTCTCGGGCAAAGTAGCCGATCCAAAAGTAATTTTTATAGCTGCTTTAAAAGCAGCTGACAGTAATATTATCCTGGCTCATAACCATCCGTCAGGGAGTCTGAAACCCAGCCGGGCTGACATTGAGCTAACTAAAAAAATTATAGAAGGAGGATACCTGCTGGAAGTAACCGTGCTGGATTATTTAATCATCTCACCTGAAAGCTATTACTCCTTCGCTGATGAAGGACTGATGTAAATAATAAGCAGCAAGCTTTAATCAAACTTGAAAGAGCTTGCTGCTATTCATTTATTCGGTTAAAGATTGTCTGTAGAATATTCTACTTGTCCGACAAAGCAACCAGCTTAGCATTCATCTCCTGTAAGCCTGCTTTGTTCAGTAATTCATCTGACAAAGCATTTATTTCTGAAAGCGTTTCTTTTTTCGCTAGGCTAATGATAGTTTGCCCGCCACTTCCCTCCTTATTGGCTAAGCCAAGCTCAATCACTTTTGCAAGTAGCAATACATTCTTCCTGGGTAAGCTCAAAGCAATCTTTACAGGCTTATTCATACCGGGAGAAAGCAACAGGGTTTCATACACAATACCGATGTCTTTTGTTGATAACATACTTCTTAATTTTTAGTACACAAATCATTTTCACAGCCATAAAAGTAAAGACAGAAACAAGCCCCATCCTATTCACTTTTTGAATGGGATGATATTACCTGCCCATTCTATTTTCACACACGGAAAATGATTTGTGAACAAGAAAATGTGAAGTATGAACATCAGCAACAAAGTGCTTTCCTGCGAGGAAGCCAACCATCGCGACATGGTAGATTATTTTTCTCTTTTAGGGTTTGAACCGAAACGAGTGAGCGGTCATTAGTACTGGTGCCTTTCTCCTTTCCGCGACGAGCGAACTGCCTCATTCAAGATCAACCAAAACATCAACTGCTGGTACGGCTTCGGCGAAGGCAGAGGCGGCACCTTAATTGACTTCGGCATCCGTTATTTCAACTGCTCGTTTATGAATTTTTGCAGCAACTCGTTCTCTCTCCAACACCGTCTTTTCAACCCCTGAATCAACAGGTAACAACAGAAGTAAATACCGTCACTTCCCTGACGCTCCGCCATTATTTAAAAGAAAGAAGAATTGATACCGGCACTGCCAACCAATACTGTAAAGAAGTATCCTTCCGCGTGAACGACAAAAATTACTTCGCGATAGGCTTCCCAAATGATGCCGGTGGCTATGAATTGCGCAATTCCTTTTTTAAGGGCAGCTCAAGCCCGAAAGACATCACCTGCATTAGGAATGGGGCACTAATGTCTAATCAAAACGAATTGAATTGAAATTTGCATGTTCTGCATTAATCAGCTAAATATTCTCAAGAAGCACAGCCCGATACAACAATTATCGGTTGAAAATAGAGAACCATTTAAATAAGTAGAATTACAAACTAGACTTAAAAAATACTTATTCAAAACATGCATACTCATTCTCGCTCATCAAAACTTTCGTAAAAGCGTTACTGATTAAAGATGGCATTTGACAAACGGATGTTTTTTTAAAAGTATTGTTTAATCTAAACATCACATTTTGTTTATCAACCTGGTCTACACAAGTCAGCATCAGGTTTTTGGTAATGTTATGACTGAAAGTATCATCCGATTTTAAAGCACATCGCACCCTATCAATATCTAACGGGCCGATTCTGAATTTGCCCTGATAGTCATTGAAGATATTAGTCTCAGTCTCATTATTTTTCAATTGCATAACACCGTATTCAAATACAAACGGGCCCGCGCCATGACGTGTATGATATACCCGGCTTACATACCAAATTTCTGCCGATGAAATACCTGCTTTGTGCCGGCTGATAATTTCCATTGCATTTCTTGATGTAGTATAGCTTCGCGTAACATGTGGGAAATAGCCAAAGTTCATATCTAATAAAATACCTTGTGCGCCTTCAAATATGTACTCACTCCAATGTGTACTGGCAAATATCATTTCTTCGTCAGCAATAAAAAAAACAGTGTTTAGTAACTGATGAAATTGTGAAATATAGTCTGCAAACCGGGCGTCTTCTGTGTCATGTTTAAAGCTGGAAAAATCTATGTTTAATTCTTTCTGAGCTTTGATGGTATAATATGTTTTGATGTCAGCTAAAAGTTTTCTACAGACATTGGGTTGCAATAAATCATTTACCGTAAAAGAAACGCCAGCTTCTTCTCTTTGCACCGTAACACCAAAGCCCATTCCGCAACTGCCATGTCTGTTACCGCATCGCTGCTGCTCCTGAAGGCGGTTATACAATACATCATAATGAGTCGTGATGGCACAATGCTTATCTAAGTATAAAATAGGAAATACATTAAGTGATAAGAGCGCTTTGTATTCGGTTAAAATATTGGGCAATGCACAAGTGCAAAAAGACGACCAGTAAGTAGCCGCACCGCGCAACGTGCCGGCACCAAAGTTGGAAAACACATGTCGCCTTCCGTCGGGCAAACAAACCGTATGACCCGCTTGCTGACCACCATTAAAACGAATGACTAACGGCTCTTTTGCTCTGCTGCACAGGTAATCAGTTGTCAAACCTTTTCCTTCATCACCAAAGCCTAAACCCACGACTATACTGGCTTTCCGACTCATAACTTGAAGATGCGTGATAAGAAACTGCTTTTGTCTGCCTGCGATTGTTTGGCAACAGATTTATCTATCGCCACCAAGGCATTGCTTACTGTAATCGCTGTTTTTTTATCAAAAGATTTGAGTATTTCCTGCATATCTGCACCATGTATCATCCCAACGGCAGCCGCTATGGTTTCAGCAATGGCGTTATAATCATTCAGTACGATCAAACGCTCACCAAGCACTCCTTTCCAGTATCCTAATACGGCAGGATTGTCTTTGTAAGAAGCTTCATTAATGTGGATATGAAAGACATTATAACTGCGCTCTACTTCTTCCAGCAATTGCTTATCTGTTACTTCCGTTGGTTCAGTATAACCCATGATTTCGTTTAAACTATTTCTATCCAGTTCGTTCCAGTTAGCTTCATCACCAATGGTAAAAAGAAAAGCTTTTTGCCCGCGCTTTTCAAAGCAATCGCAGCTTGTATGCCGTGCACCAAACAGCCAGGCTAATAAATAAGATTCACGATGTTGCCCGCCACCACCGCCCTCCAGATAAATTTCTGTAAGCCATTTATCCAGTTCGGCTGTGCCGCTTTCAAACTGACCTATTTGCAAAGGATAGCTGTCAGAAATATGATCGCCAATGCCACCAAATAAGATCTGTGGATGTGCAATGCCATGATTGATAAGTGTGTTCATTAGCGAGCCTAATTTTTCGCGTACCAATATCTCGGGAATACGACCCATACTGCCGGTAACATCTAAAAATACAGCGATAGAAAGTGATTCGGGATGAATATCAGAATCGCGGCTTTCTCTTACCTGCACATCTTTTGGAAGCATGGCAGCAGACGCACGACCTGTTTTGTTGTTGATAAAAATATCGTTGACGCCCGCGCCGGTTCTTGCATCTTTCAGATAGCTGTAAGCATCATCTGACCATCTTGTGTAGCCCATAGCTTTAAATATTTAATTGATGAAAAAATGGTTTGCCAAATAGTTGAACCAATAAAGCTCTGAATTGCCCATACGTTTGATAACTGTTATAATGTGGTTGAATAAGGAAATCAATTAACCGCGGATTTACGCTTTTTTTAAGCGATACACCATTACCCGATTTATCCCCCATAATATACAGAGCGGTGCGTTGCGCCAGGCTGATATCAATGTATTCAATCGCATTCTTTTGCGTAAAAATAATAGCCGGATACCAGGTAAGATAACGACCCGATAAGCTATCAGGTTTTGTGTTGATTGGTGTAAAGTGATAAAAAGAAACGCAAACAATACCGTGTGTTTCAGGCACAATAAACACCGATTCAGGATTGATGCCTAAATGACAATACCCTACCTGATGAAGCCAACTTATCAATTCGTAAATGCGGCTTAATATCCAGTCTGAATGTTCGTGTGGTAATGTCAAGTGCGTAAGTGGTAACATGCGATGTTGACTTTTGATTATTAATCCACCGCTTGTTAATGACATACTTTGCGGAAGATATTTTTTGAAATGATTCGCAGCAGCATCGCTTCTGTTCATCAACAACTGGTAGTTGCTGTAAGATCGTTTCAATAAGTCTTTATCGCCCGTAAAAACAACTTCATTATCACTTTTAAAAACAAAACTGCCGGCATCATCTTCTCCTTCATTGTATTTGTTCATATCGCTGCGATGCAGGTTTAGCTTTGTCATCGCTTCGCCTGACAGTGGCAAATGACAGACATCCGGATGTAGTTGTTTCACCATATCCGCATATTCTTTTTTATAATAGCGAATGCTGAATACATCTTCTGCTTTACCTGCAGATAATACCTTTTGCAACAATATTTCCGCTTCCATGTTTCTACTTCTACAACGTTGCTTCTTTTACCTGTTGCTTTACTTTCTTTCTGATATCAGCCAAGCTGGTTTCTTTTACAATTTTTCCATTCAGATATGCCGTTTGTAATAGAGAATTAGCCTCCTGCTCACTAGTACATTGATCAATCGTTCTGTACAGGTTGTTTTCTTTTACCAGAGACAACATGCCCTTTAATGATTTCTTTTTGTGGTCGGTAACGGGATCTTTTTCTATCTCGCGCGGCTGATTGTTAACTTCCACATACGTGGCTTTAATGGCAAAGCCCAATGTATCACGGCTATAATTGCGCAGAATGCCGCCGACGCCAATTACCAGGTTGCTGGCTGCATAGCCCATTTGCTGCAAACGCTGAAGCGTGCGCTCATAGCGCTCAAGATACATACCGTCGCCATAAATAAGACCAACCTTCGGATTTAAAACTTTGTAGCCTTTACTGTTGACAGACGAACCAAACTTTTCATCCAGTAAACGAATCGCACCTTTCCATTCATTGCTGCCTTCTATTGCGTTCGGATCTCCGCAAATAATATATTCAGGGTTGCCGCTGTCAGGACGAAACACCACTTTGCCATCACGCTTTAGAATGCTTTCTTTTAATTGATCTGCAAAATCAGTAAGCACTTTGTATACATCGAATGTATCAGATACAATAGACACGATGCCGGTAGGGTACAGTTCTATCATGTGCCGGAAAGCTTCTATTTCATCTTCACGACCGAATGAGCACATCACACTATGCTCACTGGCTGGTACAGAAAGCATTACCGGTTCACCATGAATATCGGCATTGTAATAGTCAACCGCGCAAGGCAAAGCCGGTACATTATCGCTGCCTAAAAAAGACAACAGGTGTGCAACACCGCTAATAGCTGCACCTTCTTCTGAAGAGTCTCCGCGATAACCAAAATCATGCACGGCAAAATCTTTCAGCGGTCTTAACTCTCCATCATCAGTTACTTCAAAATAACGGTTAACAACCTTACGGTACTGATAGCTGCAAGTAGCTACAGTGATTGTGTACCAAAGCTTTAATAATAAGCTTTCCACAAAGCCCACCACCCAATAAAAATCAGGATGCGTATTGGTGATGGTCATTAATACATTCTTCACTGGCAACACGGTCCCTTCTTCTATGGCTTTAATTTCGAGCGGTAGATAACCGAGTGCACACAAGGCTCTGATTTTTGCTTCGATTTCGGGTGAATTGCTACCAAGGATCAGCTTGCGGTAAGCCAAAAACTCTTCGCCCATTTCGGGTGTGATGGATGATGATAAGTATCTCTTTAGATAATATTGCAAGCCAAAGAAAACGGTCTCATTAAAGATTGTTTCGTTGCGGGCAGTAAGGTAAGAATAAACTTTATTACAACCAGGCGCATATTGCTCCATATGCCCCATTTTATAGACATCCGTTTGCAGAAGAATATTGTTCATGATTACTAATTTTTAGTTGGTTACTTACAGGTTAATGATAGCGTGTAAAGGAATACAGGTGATAAATGAAGAGGAAGAATCTTTAATAGAATCTGTTGTATAGATATGGTCAATATATTCTGTTAAAGCAGCTTCTCCTTTTGAAAAGATGCCATGCGAAACGATAAGATTTACTTTCCCGGCATTGCGTTTCTTCAACTCTTTCGCCACACCGACGAAAGTAGCGCCGCCATCGCAGATGTCATCAACGATAAAACAATCTTTACTACTCAAATCCGCCTTGTCAACCGTAATGCCTTTTATATCACCATTGCTTACATCGCGCACTTTATTGCAAAGCACAATGTCATTGGTGTATTGAATGGCTTCTGCCATTTTATAAATTTTCTTTAAAGCACCGGCATCAGGAGAAACTAAAAGGTAGTCTTTTTTATCTCCTATAACCGTTTTTACAAGATTATAATTGGGAATCAACTGGCAGTTGTTTAGTAAAGCCAACGATACTTCGGAATGCACATCAAACAGGAAAATTTTTTTGAAGCCGCAGCCATTTAGCAAATCGCACATCACTTTTACAGACAACGGCTCTCCTTCTACCATCACTCTGTCCTGCCGTGCATAAGGCAGATAGGGAATGAACGCATTAATACTACTGGTTCCGCTTCGCTTGAGCGCATCTACTGTCAGCAACAGCTTCATAATATTGTCTGATGAGTTCAATCTTGTTGTGATTATAACATCATCGTCAATACCTTTCAGTTTTACATGCACTTCGCCACCGCTGAACAGGAAGCTTGCAGTTTCTATTTCTTCCCCTTTTTCATAGGGCGTAAATCCTTTGGCTAAGTTTATTGTCTTCATACCTATTTGTGTAATTATGACACAAAATAAAAGAGATATTTTTACTCAGCCAAATTAATTTGTGTCTTTTTTACGCAAATTAATTTCACATTAAATTAGGCTGTATAAATCGAAGCCTTTCACCTTAAGCTGATTGTATTTTTTCTTGTCGAATGAATAAAGTTTGCCGGGTCTGCCCGCTGATATTACCGGTGCTTTTTCGTTTAGCTCGACAATCAAGCCCAGCGACATGATTTTGCGTTTGAAGTTTCTTCTG
>CAZZZH010000241.1:1089-7059 GCA_964658445.1 Ilyomonas sp. | reverse complement strand
TAAAACAAACCGCTGACAGCGGGTATATTTTAGCTGCTTCAGCAAGGTCGAATAATGGTGACGTTACGCAAAACCGCGGTGGCAGCGACTTTTGGGTTGTAAAGCTAACTTCAACAGGTGCGATAACCTGGGAAAAGTGTTACGGCGGAACAAGCGATGATTTGCCGGCCGAATTGCAGATTGTAAACGATGGCTACGTTATAGCAGGTTCAACCACTTCTGATAATGGTGATATAACAGGTTTTCATGGCAACTATGATTATTGGTTAATAAAAACAGATACGCTTGGCAGACTGGTTTGGGAAAAAACGCTGGGTGGAGAAAATGATGATGAAGCATATGGTGTAAGCAGCAATGTAAACGGCACATACCTCGTGGCAGGATTTGCCAACTCCTATACGGGAGATGTTACGGATAATCATGGCGATATTGATGCGTGGATTGTAAAACTTACTGGTCCTGGTGTTTTACCTGTAAGTCTGGTTTCATTTACAGCACAAAAGCAAGGCAATGCTGTACAACTGAAATGGCAAGCGACGAATGAAACCAACACTGGGTATTATAGCATCGAACGCTCCCAGGACGCCATCTTCTTTCACTCGATCGGTTCCAAACAAAGCTTGTTTACCGGGTCTGTCGCCAACTATGCATTTACTGATAATGCGCCATTAAAAGGCAGTAACTATTATCGTATAAAACAAATTGATAAAGATGGCAAAAGCGTGTATAGCGCAGTACAACCGATAAATTTTACAGAAAGCAACGCATTGTTTTCTATATCGCCCAATCCTGCAAAAGGTTTCTTATACATAACAGCGTTGGACAATGCCAGCAATGCACAAATCAGCATAACAGACTTAAATGGAAAAATACTCTATACCGTCAAGCAAAACTTTGTTGCCAATCAGCAGTTGAAGATTACAACATCCCAATTCGCCAGGCAGGTTTTATTAGTGAATATCGTTACGACTACTGTCCGGCAGCAACTGAAAGTAACGATAGAGTAATATATTGTATTCGCTGTCTCATTGGTCACCCAATCTAACAGATTCTTCTTTGCCGGTTGTTATGTTTAAGACCGGCAAAGAAGAATTCAATATAAGCAATAAATAGATTTGGCAACAGATACACTGATTGTATTCACAGCTGGTTGTTTCATTGCTTTATTATCTTCTAACTGCATAAAACAAGCTTCCATAGTTTCAAATTATTCACTTCTCATTTCCACAATTCGTATATCGTGAAAGCAACCACTACTATCCAAACACAGCTTTATTCTAAAAATAAATAACCAAACCAGCCCATTCTCAAAACGCATATCTTACCGCGCAATACGGCAGTTTCGCTTGTATCAGTTCCATCAGGCTATTCACCAGGCCTCTTTTATAGCCTGATTTGTACCGCACATTTCTTCCTCCGTTCTCGCTATACTTTACCTCCTGCAGTTCTGGCCTCCACAGCACTTCTTCTGCTCTCGGGTGCCATCCCATGTTGATGTTGTGCAGCTCTTCATTGTGGGTTAAGAAAATCACTTCTGCCACCAGCTTTTCCTTTGTCTTCGCGTTCAGTTTGTCGTTCAGTTCATCAAACAGCAGCTTCCAGTCTGCAAGCCATCCTTCATACACCACCACTGGCGAGAAGTTTACATTCACCTCATAGCCTGCATCGGCAAAATCATTCATCACATCAATCCGGTCACTGATGGGTGAGGTGCGCACATCTATCAGTTTTGACATAGCGTGGGGCATCAAACTAAACCGGATTCTCGTCTTCTTCTGCGGATCATACGTCAGCAGTTCGCGGTTCACAAACTTCGTTGCCCAGGTTACCTTCGCTGTTGGTGTTGTCTTAAAGAAATCAACAAAGTCTTTTACATTATTGCAGATCGCTGCATCTGCGCTGCAATCACCTCCTTCGCCTATTTCATATACCCATTCATTCGCGTCTACTTCATCGGGAAACATCTTAATTCCCTGCTTCGCAATATGCCGCCGCAGATAAGCCATGGCTTGTTCTATATTCACATACAAGGTAATTGGGTTAGCATAGCCCTTTCGCCGTGGCACATAGCAGTACGATCAAGACATGGTACAACCATTCGATTCAAATGGTGCAATAAAATTTGCACTTCGCGTATTCGGCCGACAGGCAAGCGATTTCTTAATACCTAATACCAGCGTGTGGCGCTTTATCTTTATCCAGTCATCCGCCGATCCGGCAAAACCATGCAGTTCCGGTATTTTCCAGTGCGAAGGCACTTCTATCAGCCGCGCCGCCGGATATTTTTCCAAAATTTCCCGTCCGCGTGGGTAGTTTTTGATTTCGGGTTCTATGTAAATGGTTTGAATGTCGAGTAAATCGGCTAGCGTTTTATTGTGCAGCATAAGAGGTTTGAAGGGTTCAAATGATTTGCCATGTTTGGTCTCATTCCTTACACTCACTCGCAAATTATTTTGTAAGCTAAAGGCGTAATCTCTCTGTAGCAAAGTATTGATGGTTTATAACCCGCTTCAAGCCATCATTTCAATACATCGACCAATCAAAAACAAACCGCTGAAATTATTTTTCCGCAAGGCAATATCGTTACAATTTTACTGCTACTATTGCCAACTAAATTCTTCGTCCAAACGATGAAACAACTAACGCTTATTTTCGGGCTTATCTTTCTGTATGCTCATTCTTATGCGCAAACCCCTGTCACAGATACCGGCCGGCTTAAGGACACCGGTACGGTGAAACAGAAAGCCTTACCGGGCAAACTCTTCATCGAAGCTGCAGCCGCCTTCAATGGGTTGAAGATAACCGGAGATCCTTCTTTTTATGAAACACAGGTTCATCACCAGGTAAAGGTGAGTCCTGCACTTCAGGTGGGTGTTATCTTTCCCATCACTTCAACTAAAGGTGCTTTGTTCATTTCTCCAAAAATCAGTTTCTATTCGCTCCATGCAGACGGTACGGTTGAACTGCACTCTGGGTTAGCCACATTTACGCATGAAAGTTCAGTGCAGGCAAAGCTTCTTATCAAACCGGCGGTAGATATCGGTTACAACTTTATCAATCAGCCTGCTTTTAAGTTGTATGCAGCCGGCGGCTTAGGCGCTTTGTTTTTTGCAGGCGGAAAAGACAACCAAACAACCACCTATAGCTCCGGCGATCAAACAAAAGTCGACAACACACCCAACGGGTTGGTTTTTGTGTTAGACACAGAATTGGGAGTGGCTTTTGGAAGTCACTTAGGTTTAAAAGCAGATTACCAGCCAGCTGCCAATATCTTCCATTATGTAAATAAAAAAGTAATGTTCTCAACGCTACAGGCAGGCATTACTTGGGCACTATGAAAAATCAATGCTTGTAACGACCTTATTTACTTTGGAGGGTGTATCATTTTGACAAGCTGGGCGTCATTCCCAGGCATTCACCGAACGACTAAACAAGTTATATCTCTCAACATAAGCTAGACGATTGCAGCAGGCATACTCACTAAACATTAACCTTTTCCGAACGGACAAACCAACTGAGCCGAAAAGACCTTGTCATCATAAGTAAGCGTTAGCACAAAACCATTTCGATTCGCAAGTTCATCAGCTATCCATAAACCCAAACCAAAACCTTCCTGCAAGTTTTCGCTGCGGTTGAATTCTTGCTTTAATGCACCCACATCTTCAATCGCTACACCGGTTTCGTTTTGAACAAGGATTGAAATAGACCCTTTACTTTCTTGCAAACGCAAAGCAATGGTACGGTAAGGTAGCCCATATTTAACGGCATTCTCAACCAGGTTTTTTATGATGATGAACATATGTTCTTCATCAGCAACAATTCTGAAAGACGCATAGCTGGGAAGCAATTCAACTTTAAATAACTGACCCTTTTCTTTTGCGCCCGCTTGAAACTCGTTGATTATATCCAGACACAAATCTCCCAGGCTAAAGCTGCTTTTGCTGGAAGGTAAAGCACCCGCCTTCAACTGGCTCATCAGCAGAAAAGTATTCACCAGTTTTTTCAGCCGCTGTACTTCTGCTACCTGGTTTTCAATCAATGTTTGCATAGTTGGCGGGGCAGAGGTTACGTCCATCGTTTGCAGTTCCGTTAGCATATTACTTAAGGGTGTCCGCAGTTCATGCGATGCAGAAGCAAAAAAAGCGTTCTGCTGTTGCGATTGTTTTTCTATCCGCGACAGCATCCGGTTCAGAGCGTCAACCAGTTGGTGCAGTTCATCTTTCACAGAGGGCTCATCCAGCAGTTTAATGTGATGAGTTAAATCAATCCGGTTGGCTTTGGCAATGATGTTATACAAGGGTTGTAAAAGAATGCCCGACAAGAAATAGCCGGCTACAAACGAAACCACAATGGCTATCGGAATATAAAAGAGCAACAATGTCTGCAACTGCTTCAGCGAGGCGTTATAATCATACGACGGCAATGCATAAATAACATTGATAATGCCACCGGTTTCTAATGTTTTATGGGTAGAAAAGCGCCACTCATCCAGGCTTTTATAAAGACTGTCATTCGCATTTGGCAAAGTGCCGGCAGTAAGATTCGTAAACAGCGTGTCTGTTCGCTTTCCGCTGTTGTAAGTGAGGGCAAAATGTTCTCCGTTTTGTGGCAGCGGTATGGTAGTCGGGTTCACTTCTGTCTTTTGCAGCACGGCTGCCGCACCATTCGACAAACGCAACCGGAAATTGTTTTCCAGCTCATGTTTTACATTGCCAAATAAGAGAAAAATAATCGCCAGCAGAAATACAAGCAGCAGGCAATTAAACAGCAAGCCAAAGCGAAACCGGAGGCTTCTGTAAAACGGGTATAATGGTTTTGTTGTCAATCCTTTTGTTTGTTTCCTTTTAGCATATAACCCGCGCCCACAATGGTTTTGATAAGTGGCACGTTAAAGCCTTTATCAACTTTTTTGCGAAGCTGGTGCAGATATACTTCCACAATGTTGCTCTCCGGGTCAAAGCTCATTTCCCATGCATTTTCCAGCAACTGGTTTTTACTAACCACCCGGTTTGCGTTTTTAGCTAAATATTCCAGCAACACAAACTCTTTTGAAGTCAGGTTAATTTCTTTATCACCGCGCCACACTTTACGGCTGGCAATGTCTATCGACAAATCAGCAACGGTAATTTTTGTTTGTCCGGTCCTTGCCGGTGCGCGTTGCACCGTTCTGATCCGAGCCAGCAATTCATCCCATTCAAACGGTTTTTTTATATAATCGACAGCGCCCAAATCCAATCCCTGCACTACATGATTCGTGTCGCTGATAGCACTCACAATAATCACAGGTGTTGTGATACCAAAGGCACGCAAATTCTTCAATACATCAAAGCCGTTGGTACCTGGCAACATCAGGTCGAGGAGAATAAGGTCAAATTCTTCTTCAGCAGCTTTCTCAAGAGCTATCGCGCCATTGTTGCACACCTTAGTAAGATAGCCAGCCTGTTTCAAACCCGATTCTACAAACTGGGCTAATTTTTTTTCATCCTCTACTATTAAAATTTTCATGCTTGTGCTTTTATCTTACCAGGTATTTTATACTGTCAATAGTTATTTCATCCGGTCGCACCAGGGGCAATCCATTGATGTTCACAAAACCATCCGCCTCGCTGCGCTGTATACCTTTTATCAGGATTGTTTTCGCGGGTTCCATCAGCGGAAGCAAATCATCTGCCGCATGGGGTGGCAACAGAATAAGTTTGCCGGACAAAATCAAGGCAGTCGCCCTGCCACTTTCATCCTTTTTTATGGTAACCTGGCTACCCCTAATGGTAACTTCCTCGCCGGGCGTAGGTGGTGGTGGTGGAAAGTCTTTTATGTCCACCGTTTTGTTGTCGTTGTCACTTACGGTCTGTATCTCGCCCGCCATCTTTCCCTTCTTATCTGCCTGCTCTCTGTATTCAATCGCAACAAGCATGTGCAGCTTCGCGACGGCGACTATAGGCTTCGCAACATGGGGCGGAAAGTGCAGCC
>CAZZZH010000241.1:0-1079 GCA_964658445.1 Ilyomonas sp. | reverse complement strand
AAAGCGGCTGGCTATTCACATCAACCAATAGCTTATCAATATCGCCTTGCGGATTGCTGCCATATTGCAGAACGGTACCGGTTATTTTTTGTAGGGATTGAAAAGGTACACCAACAGTCGGAGCAGGCTTGCCAATTGTATCATTGCCTGCAATAGGATTTTGCTGACGCGTGTAGTAATAAAGTAAGACAAGAATGATAATTGACAGGACGACAATGATAATCGATTTGATATGTCCTCGTTCTAGCTTCATTCTGCTTGGTTAAATAAATAAAGATGCAACCGCTGCCAGCAAAGCAGGAATCATGACCACAAACCCGATTTTTAAAAATTGCGCGGCGCTGATATTTTCGCCTTCTCTGCGAAGCACCACCAGCCACAAGATCGTTGCAAGCGAGCCCGTAACCGACAAGTTAGGACCCAGGTCAACACCAATTAAAACTGAGCGCTGGATGATGCTGGGAACCGATGCTGCCTGCACAGCGTTACCGGCAATCAAACCGGCTGGCAGGTTGTTCATAATGTTGCTGATAAGCGCAATGCCAATGCCAGTGCTCCAGGTAGTGGCGACAATGGAACGGTGTGCGCTTCCCTCCAGCCAGCTTTTGACAGAGGCTAAGGTGCTTGTCTTATTCAACCCTTCTACAATTACAAACAAACCGGCTACCAGTGGCAACACCGCCCAGGAGATCTGCGATAATATTCTTGCAGGTTGTAAACGGCTGCAAATGATTACAATGATAAAAACGACAACACCCGTAATGGCAGTTGGCAAACCCAATGAAATATCCAACGCTGAACAAATTGTCAACACAATCGCCGATGCAAGAATCCCAAAGCCCGCAAGCTTACCGCCGGCAGATAATTTAGGCGCCGTAATATGGGCTTCAATATCCAATTGCAACGCTTTGCGTTGTGTATAAAACAGGGCGATATAAGTAATAACAATAGACAACAATGAAGGAAGGGTATATTGTTTCAGCCAGGAAACAAGCGGCGGCATGTGGTTGCCGTAAATCACCAGGTTGGCTGGGTTCGAAATAGGCAACACAAACGAAGCTGCATTGGCAATAAAAGCA
>CAZZZH010000240.1:0-7076 GCA_964658445.1 Ilyomonas sp. | reverse complement strand
TAGTAGGAGCGCATGTGTGTCCTGTGGCGGCCGCACTGCCCTAAGTAGGAGTGCAAATGCCCTCCGCGGCCTCCGCACTGCCTTCTGGTGCGCCTACTAAGACCGCTGAGGGTGGCGCGCCGGTGCAGCCCATTGCCCGACAGGGCATCTTTATTTTCATTAAGTTTATTTTAAGCCAGGTTAAGCTTTATTTAATTGTGTAATAGCGCACATATTCAGACCTTTACATCATAAAACACAATATCATGATCCATTTTATTTACTCAGCCGATGCCAGTGAAACGGCTGGTGGCGAACTGGCTGCAAATGACCAAATTAGTGATACTGATGCTAACGAACCGTCTAATCATCTTTCCGTAACCAATGATGCGGAGGAAGAACCCTTGGAAGAAGAAAAAACCGATAAAGCGGCCGACACAAAAACGACTGATGATGCCAAAACAATAAACTCGAAAGGCTATACGCCGGCTAAAGATGCCGAGATAAAAGCCGTAGTAGACCGTGTTTGCGCATCGTGGAAGGCAAACCCAACCATTACACTGGGCTGGACAACGCAGGAAGAAATGGAATCGATTGCTAAAGACTTTTCGGACGAGCTGGCGCAACGTAAGTCAGCCGGCAGCGAGCGCCCGTCCATCACCAGCGAGCTGGCCCAGCAAAATGCAGACATGGACATGGGTGTAACTGAGGTGAAAGTATATATTGAAAAGAAGTTTAAAAAGAAAAATGCGACGGTGCAATTTCCGCGCTATGGCATTGAAAAAGTAAATAACACCTACATACTGCCGCGCGACCAGAGCCAGCGCCTGCTGAACCTGGACCTGATGATAGCGGCGATTGCCAAAGATGGTTTTGGCGACGAAGAATATGGAACGGCTTTCTGGACCGATATGAAAAAGAAGTTTGGAGATACGCTTGCCGAAGCCAGCAGCACCGATGGCACGGTGTCGGGCAAAGTATCGGGGAAAGATGTGTCGCGCCGGCAACTGGTGAAGATAATGACAGCGCTGCGGTTTGTTTTAAAGGGCAATTATCCGGACACTTACCCATCGGTGTACCGCGAGTGGGGCTGGCGCAAGCAGTAGTTAGCCGCCAGGCACATTGTTGTGCCCCGGCAGAAAGTAGCCAGAGAAGAATAGAGATGAGGCAAAGCTTACTGCCGGAGATAAAACAGGGCATTTTTGTTTTTGATATTGATTTTTAATGTTTATTGAAATTTTTAGCGGTGCTTTTCTAAGCGCTGCTTTTTTTATGCGCCGTACCGGCGGCGTATAATGGGGTGCCTTGCATTCTGCCGGTATTCTTTTTTTGCGTTCCTGGTTTTTGTTTGCCTTTGCTATGAATTCCGGTTTTACTTTTGCAGAAGCAGACTATCTTTCTTTTTGCAGAATGCGAACTATTGTCTCCATATTTCTTTTTTTCTTGTTTCTCACGCAGGTGTTTAGCTCCTTTGTAATGGATGGCGCGTATTGGTTGAACCGCAGCTACGTGGCGCAAAACCTTTGCGAAAACAAAAACAAACCGGCGCTGCACTGCGATGGCAAATGTTATTTATCAAAGCAAATAAAGAAAGACGCTTCCAACGATGCCACTGCCCCCGGCGGCAAACGCGAAAGAGAAGAAACTTCTGTATTCCTGCCTGCCTTTTATTCTTCGGGTATCGTAGCTTATGCTGCTGAAACCCGCCCCCATATTGTCTTCTGCGAAGATGTACTACCCAAGCACACCCCGCTGCTGCTGCGCCCTCCCGGTTTGTTTACCGCCTGATTTTTTCCTTTTTTTCTTGGTGTAAAAGCAACCTTCCACTGGTTGCATGAGTATGTATGTAAACAAACATTTGTATGAAGAAAGTTTTCTTTTTAATGCTATCACTCTGTCTTTTCTCCGCCTCGTTTGCCTGCCCGTTCTGCGGCTGCGGCGTTGGCGGTTTTTATATGGGCTTACTGCCCAACTTTAAAAGCGGTTTTGTAGGCGTGCGCTACCAATATGCGCACTACAGTACGCACCTTACCGACCAGCCCGACCAGTTTTCCAAAGACTATTATCATATCGCCGAGCTGTGGGGTGGTATTTCTATCGGCAGCAAATGGCAGGTGCTGGGTTTTGTGCCCTACCACTTTAATGTGCAAAATACCGATGATGGCAAAAAGACGGGAAACGGACTGGGTGACATAACCCTGCTGGCCAACTACAAACTCTGGAACAGTATGAAAGCTACACATGGTGGCAAAGTGCTGAAGCAGGAGCTGTGGGCAGGCGCCGGCGTAAAGCTACCCACCGGCACCTACCGCGTAGACCTCAGTGACCCAGAGATCGAGCTTGGCGACGTGAACAGCCAGATGGGCACCGGCAGCACCGACTTTATTGCCAATGCCATGTATAATGTGCACGTGGGTAAGTGGGGTGTAAACACTACGGCCGACTACAAAGTAAGCACCGCCAACAGCAGCCATTTTAAGTATGGCAACCGCTTTAGCGCCAACAGCTTTGCTTACTATACAATAAGGATGAACGAAGTGTTTCTCTCGCCCAATGCAGGCGTTCTGTTTGAAAAAGCCACCGCCAATCACCTTGATGACAAAGCGGTAGACGAAACGGGCGGTTATGTAACGCTGGCTTCTGCCGGTGCGGAAGTAAATGTGGGCAAACTCATTATTGGCAGCAGCCTGCAGGTTCCGTTTGCGCAGGATTACGCCCACGGGCAAACGGTTGAGAAAGCCAGGTGTTTGGTTCATGTGACGGTATCGCTGTAGGAGGATGCTTCGGCTATCTTATTTAGATAAGGATAATGCGAGTTGAAATTTTCTGTAATAAAACGGAATGAGAGTGAAAAGGGCGAGGCTTTTCTCTGTTCTTTTTTAATCGAAGTTTAAGCCCGGTTATTACTTTGTATAAAATGATATTGTCACCTTTGCAACGGAAAGTATTTACTGGATTACTTTCGGAGTCATAAGGATTTTTATTTGGTTGAAAAATTTAGTTATCGGCGGTACTTTTTTAAGTGCTGCCTTTTTTTATACCCATAACGAGTGTCGGTCAGTATCTTGCGGTAACTGCGGTCACCATTTTTTGTTGTTGTATGAAGAGATTAATTGTTCCCCCTTTGCTGCCGTTTATGTTATTTGGCTTCGTTGTTTTTGCGCAAGCGCAAAGCCCTGCTTTTGCAGATAAAAAGTATTCCGGCAATCCCATTTTTCCCGGCTGGTATGCCGACCCGGAAGGCACGATCTACGGCAAAACGTATTGGGTGTTTCCTACCTATTCTGCGCCCTACGAACAGCAGACGTTTATGGATGCATTTTCTTCTCCCGATTTAGTGCATTGGACCAGGCATCATGATATTGTTGATACTGCTTCCATCAAATGGGCAAAGAAAGCCATGTGGGCGCCCGCCGTGCTGGAAAAAGAGGGCAAATACTACCTCTTTTTTGGTGCGAACGATGTGCACAAAGGCGAAGTAGGCGGCATCGGTGTTGCGGTGGCAGACAAGCCGGAAGGTCCGTACAAAGATGTATTGGGAAAGCCGTTGATAAATGACATTGTGAACGGTGCACAACCCATAGACCAGTATGTATTTCATGATAAGGACGGTGCGTATTATATGATCTACGGCGGCTGGGGACATTGCAACATTGTAAAACTAAAAGACGATTTCACCGGCATAGAACCGCTGCCTGACGGAACGATGTATAAAGAAATAACACCGCAAGGCTACGTAGAAGGCCCGTATATGTTTTTAAAGAATGGCAAGTACTATTTCATGTGGAGCGAAGGCGGCTGGACAGGGCCGGATTATAAAGTTGCGTATGCTATAGCAGATTCGCCATTTGGTCCTTTTAAGCGTTTGGCAACGGTGTTGCAGCAAGACCCCAAAGTGGCTACCGGTGCGGGGCATCATTCCGTGATTCATGATGCTAAAAGCGACAAGTGGTATATTGTTTACCATCGCCGTCCGCTGGGTGAAATGGATGCTAACCATCGCGTGACTTGCATAGAGGAAATGCAGTTTGATAAAAAAGGATTTATCCTTCCGGTTACCATTACGAAGGAAGGTGTGGCAGCTCACCTCGTTGGAAGCAAATAGGCTATGATAGCTGGTGTTGTTTAATGACGCCGGTAAGCATATTGGCAGGCACTACGCCGCTTTGCCGCCACTTCATTTGCCCCTGCTTAAACAAGATAAGTGTAGGCACACCTTGTATGCCGTATGCCTGCGCCGCCTGCGGGTTTTTATCGATGTCAATTTTTATGATGGTAATGGCATCGCCAAACGAATCTTTTACCTGCTTTAATATAGGAGCCATGGTTTTGCACGGCCCGCACCACTCGGCGAAAAAGTCAACCAGTACGGGTTTGTCCTGCTGTATCACCTGCTGAAAGTTGCTCATGATTTTATCATTAATAACGATACTAAATACTTACAAAACCGTGCTAAGATGTTGTATCGTTTTGTTTAAAAATAATTGTCTATACTAATGCCAAAGGTAACCAATAAATTATCGAGGTTCGTACGGTTGAGGCGGTTGTAATTGAGCGCTGCGGTAAGATTGAGCCATCTGCGAAGCTTTACCGAAACATCGTTATTGAAGTTGAGAATATAATCGTTGAGGGAAAGGATGGAAGGCTGCACAAAATCGGTTCCGTTAAGAGAGATAATGTCTTTGATAACGAAGTGATACTTCAGCCGGAACGAGTTGCGAATAGTGCTGTACACCTCTTTGCCGGCGGTGGCATCCTGCAGGTTATTGGCTTCGTACAGAAAGCCATCGCTAAGGCTGATGTGTGTTTTCGGAGAGTCTATCAGTGAGTAGCCAATGCCCATGCCGCTTTGTATTTTGTAGTAAATCTTTAGCGAATAACTGGTTTGGTAATTTGCCAGCCCCCAGTAGTACATTTTACGTAAACCCTTGCGAAAATCAAGGTTAGCCAGCGCTGCAAAATCGTTGTTGGTAAGCTGCCGGCTTTGCTCGCCATAAATCCAGTTGGCAGTAGTGGTCAATACAGTCTTTGGATAGCTACTATTGAAGGTAATGCCATTGCTGAAGAGGTAAGCTTTAGAATCGTTGGTTTTGTTGAGCGAGCCGGTGCCCGCAAAGCGAAAGCGGTAGTGCGTACTGTCGTTGAATTGTGCGAAGGTTGGTATAAAAAAGAACAGCAGTGCGACAGCAAGAATGGTTTTAAGCATGTACAAATTTGATATAAAATAAAACAGAAAAAAAGAGAGAGGAGAGAGCTGATTCAGGCAGTACTAAGAGATGCTGTAGAATGCTGTGGCAAAAGGCAAACGGCAACTTTGGTGAACGAAAAAGCACCGTACCTTTCCCCACAAACCAATCTGAATGAAAAGAAGTAATGAACGGCTGTTGTTATTTCTTGTTGTACTTAAAATTATCATTCCTTACCTTCTGCAAAGCGGTATGTACGAGCCGCACCGCGATGAATTTTTATATCTCGCCGAAGGCAATCATTTGGCTGCCGGCTTTATGGAAGTGCCGCCGCTGCTCAGTTGGTTTGCCTGGCTTACGCACAGGTTGGGCGATGGTATGTTCTGGATAAAATTGTGGCCTTCGCTTTTTGGGGCGGCTACTTTATACGTTATGGGAAGGCTGGTTATTCTGCTGGGCGGAAGAAGCTTTGCCTTATGGCTGTTGTTCCTTTCGTTCATCTTTAGCGCTTACCTGCGTGTGTTCTTTTTATTTCAGCCCAACCCGCCGGAGATCTTCTTCTGGACTATGATGGTATTTAGCGTAATCCGATATGTGCAAATGGGTAAAAGCGGGTGGCTGTACGTGTTTGGTGTAAGCGCTGGCTTAGGGATGCTGAGTAAATATTCAGTGCTGTTTTATGCAGTAAGTATCTTGGGCGGGTTGTTGCTGACACCTCATCGCAAGGTGTTTTTAAATCAACATTTCTGGTTGGCTTGCGGTGTCGGCTTGCTTATCTTTTTACCTAATTTATTGTGGCAATACGGGCAACATTTCCCTGTGATGCATCACATGCAGGAACTGCAGCAAACCCAACTACAATATGTAAAACCAACCGACTTTTTAAAAGACCAGGTAATGATGTTTTTACCTTGTTTTTTTATCTGGCTGTGTGGCTTGTACAATGTGTTTATTTCGCCTGCAGATAAACAGTATCGCTTTGTGGGCCGGGCCTATGTTTTCGTGATTCTTATTTTATTAGCCGGGCACGGGAAAAGTTATTATGCCCTTGGAACCTACCCGGTACTGCTGGCATTTGGTTCTTATCATTTAGAAAAATTTACAACAGTAAAAAGAAAGGTCCTCCGGTATGCTTTCGTGGTAGTAATACTGGTGCCAGGGCTATTCTTTATCCCTATTGGTTTGCCGGTGGCAAGCCCTGAAAGGTTAGCTGTTTTTTATAAAGAATGGGATATCGGCAAAACAGGCGCCTTACGATGGGAAGATTTGCAGAACCATCCCCTGCCACAAGATTTTTCTGATATGCTGGGCTGGGATGAAATGGCTATCAAAGTAGCGAAGGCTTATCATTCCTTAACACCCGAAGAACAAAAAAATACGTTGATCTTTTGCAACAATTACGGCATGGCCGGGGCGGTTAATTTTTACGGTAAAAAGTACAATATACCCGAAGCGTATAGCGATAATGCCAGCTTCCTGTACTGGCTGCCACAGACTAAAAAAATAAGCAACCTGATATTAGTTTGTACAGATAGCGATGAAATGCAACACCCTTATGTGAGAAACTTTAAGCAAGCGTATTTTTTTGATAGTGTCACCAATATTTATGCAAGAGAAAGAGGAGATTATATTGCTGTTGAAAAAGGTGCGAATGATAGCTTTATAAAATTTTTTACGGAGAAAATAAACAAGGACAAAGCCGAATTAATCTACGGTAAAAAGTGAGCAGAAAATAAAGAATACCGAACAACACTTTCGTTTGTATTTACCTGCTATATAATAATCACTTTTTATTTGCGCTTTGCAAAAAGTAAGAAAGGCGGAAAGCATGCATTACCGGCGTGTCTAACTTTACTAAGCCTCATTTTAATAAAGCCAATGTATAAATCAAAAAGCCTGTGAGTATTGTAC
>CAZZZH010000239.1:0-7103 GCA_964658445.1 Ilyomonas sp. | reverse complement strand
TTGTACCCGTACTCCTGTTCGCCAGCCTGAGCTTTGGCAGCTTTGCTGCTTACCATTCCAGGACGATACCAAATGTGATAGCGACCTGAAGCGGTACTCCTGCAGTGCCTGCCCTTTCAAGTATTGTAAGCATTGTAAAAAGGATGGAGGCACGTGTGGGGTATGTAAGAAGTAAAACGCAATGTCTCATCGTTACTGCACAAAAGCTTATCGTGAAGACATTGCGAAGAAGAAAAACACGAAAACAATGTTTTTACCGGCACAAAAGCACCCAACACAAAGCATTGTTTTTATTCTGCCCAGTTTTTGCTTTAAGGATAGGCAAAACGGGACCCACAACATGAAAAAAATTATTTACGCATTTGTACTTATAGGGCTGGCCGGCTATTTACTCTATAGGGCTCGTTACAACATTGCAAAAACGCTTTCTAACACCGGCGCCTTACTGCCCGACGAAGGAGGAACGAGCATTGGCAACACATACCCTGACAAGGAAGATACTTTACTACCCCGGTACAAAATGGAAGATGGTGTTGGAGGCAGTGACTTTTTCGATATGGGTGAAGGAGGTGTTACCGGCATCAGACCAAGTGAGAATTTTGAAAAGAATTAGGAAGGAATTAGACCGACTTAGTGGGGCAAGGAAGGAAAAGTTTAGGTGGGCTTTACCTGAGGTAACATCAGTATAAGGTCTCTGTAAGGCCCGCACAAGGTCTGAAAAGAAATAATAGAAAAAGGTGCTTTTGGAGTACCCTTAGTTTAGCCTATGGGGCAGTGATGTAAAGGTACCCATTGTTCTTTTATCGTTGTTGTTTTTATAGGTCTGCCCTACCGGATGGCGTACCAGAATGAAGCCTGATACCCCGAACACTGCCATCTTGTTGTGAAGAAGGGCTGCACCGGGCCAAAGCTTAAGAGGCAGGACAAACACCCTGTAGCCTAAAACTACTACAGAAGAGCGGCGCAAGCACAGCAAATGCCGATTGACAACAAGCTACGATGAGTAAGGGCAGCTATTGTAAGCTCATGTTTGTTTCAAAGTAAGTGCAACTGATAAGATTTCGGTTCGGTGGGGCCACCGACCGATAGGGAAAAAATTCATTGTATAACAGAAGACCATATAACACCTTTTGATACTACACAGAATTTCTTATTTTGTAGTTTTAAAAAACAAATAATTTAAGCTCATAAAGTTCTCGAAAGCCAGTTGGCTACAGGTACCGGGATATTAACTTGAAGATACTGGCAACCTAATTTCGTCACATTTAAATCTTGAATATGCTACCGAAAGGTGAACACATTGAGGGAGTTCCTGCTGAACTTCAGGTATTGTTAGATCAAGACAAAGAAGCTAAATCCTTTTTTGAAACACTGGCAAAATCCCACAAACAAGCGTACTGTGATTGGGTAGGCTCCGCAAAACAGGAGGCAACCAGACATACAAGAGCCGGAAAAGCAATTCTTATGCTCCGTAACAAGCAAAAGACACTAAAAACTGTTTAATAAAAGTATCCCGTGAAATTAAAATCTTCTCATGCCAGGAATTTGTTCAACAAATATGCAATTGTTTTAAAAATAGGGTTGCTTACATCGGCAACTATCTTGTTTTTTAAAGTTGTCAGCTTGTTTGTTTTATATCATTTCATCCGCTTTGACTTATATCTATGTTTAGTAGCAATACTATTTTTTATACTAGGTGCTTTTCTGCACAAGACAAAGGAGGTGTTACATGATCCATTATCATCAGATGAATTATTGCCAGTAAAAACGAACCCTTTGTCTCAACTGAGTGGAAAGGAACTACAGGTAATGATGCTGCTTGCAGAAGGAAAAACGAATAAGGAAATTGCTGCCATTCAATTTATTGAAATAAGCACTGTAAAAACTCATGTCAATCATATTTATGCAAAGCTTGCTGTCAGCAACCGTAAAGAAGCCAGAAATCTCTATTACGAATTAAGAAACCAGTCTTCTTTTTAGAAAATCCATCTTTTTTCAACCCTTCCCAATTTGTGTTTTTACACCTGTAGTGAGACATTTGCGCTTCATTAATATTTTAAAAATGAAACTCATTATCAGGACAGGCATAGCAGTAGGTCTTATTAGCGGCTTGTGGCTATTGGTATGTTTTTCCGTTGTCAATTGGATTAACAGCCAGGTATTTCATCATGCTATACCCGCCAGCCAAATCAGGTCTTACTCTGGCTTATTTAGCCTGCTTATTTTAATATTTGGAGTATACTTCGGAATAAAAGAAACAAAAAGGCAAAACAAAAACGTAATAACTTTTGGACAGGCAGCGAAAGCAGGCATAGGCATTTCAATAATAACTGCAATTCTGGTTTCACTTTTTACCCTTTTATATTGCCTGGTAATCAATCCCGGATATGCCGATTTTATGGTAAGGGAAACAAGAAGCGAACTTCTTTCGTCAGGCATGTCCAGCCAACAGATATCCATACAACTTCAAAAAGTACAACAGCAGTTTAGTACAGCTTCGCAGGTAATGATGGCGCTTATTGGACAATTAGTTATAGGTTCATTAGCATCCTGCATCATAAGTTTTTTTGTCAGAACAAAGCACAATAAATAAGAAAAAAATGAAAAAATTACTTTTGTCAGTAGTATTGTTAGTTACGTCATCCTTATCGCTGTTTGCTCAACATAGTGAGGGAGATACATTGAAACAATTTATTTTAATTGTTCGTTACAATCCAAACATTCAAAAGCCATCCAAAGTGGCAATAGCAGATAATGTACAACATTGGAATACATTTATGGGTGAGCTTGGAAGAAATGGAAAAATTGTTGCCGGTTACAGACCATCGCCTGACGGTGAGATAATTACAAACAAAGCAAAAACAGATGGAGCCTATTACAGCAATAACGAATCAATAAGTTCAATTATCATTATAAAGGCTGGTAGCCAAGATGCGGCAGAAGCAATAGCAAAGAAGTGTCCTATCCTGGAGTTTGATGGAAGCATTGAAGTAAGACCCTTATTAATGACAAATTGATTTTGCAATATTCTTTCTTTGTTCTTCGATAACCATGAATGTTGGCTGCTTTTATATTAGTTGGTTAAAATTGATCTGCTTAACAGTCCGCAAAAGCATTTCCCTGTAAGCCAGTACACGTAAGCCAATGCAGCCAAATGCTTCGCTTAGTATATGCCACCTTAGTTGCGGCACTCAAAACTTACGTGAGAGAAATGTAGTTGTGAAAATTGCAACAGTGTATAAAAATTGAACCCCCAACATTTACTTACTTTTGCTGACAAGCAATGAAAAAAGCAGCCATTTTATTTCTACTCTTTATTTACGCATTTACCTCTACGGGTTTTGCAGTAAAGGGCGACTATTGCTGCAATAATTTAAAGTCTGTAAAGCTGGTACTGGCTGATGGCGCAAAAGATAAAGAAGGTTGTTGCAAAGTAAAGTACGAATCATTTAAAGTAAGAGATGCTCATTCGGCAGCTGATGTTTTACTTCTACCCGAATTATCCTGCAATTACATTCATACGCTTAACAATTTTTTTCAGAGCAATGCTATAAGTCAACAGAACGACAACAGGTTTATTAATATCCATGCACCCCCGCTAATTGGTTCTGTACCTGTTTATATCTCTAACTGCATCTTTAGAATTTGATTTTATGTTTTCTTATGTGTACCTGCGATAACGTTTGTGGCAGGTAGTTCTTCTTATTATTAAAACATAAAGTCATTTACAATGAAATTTCTTATTCTATTCCTGTTTGCAACCTTTGCAACAATTGCCTCGTTCGCGCAAAAACCTAGTCCGGATTCTCTTTCTTCCGATACTTCAAAGGTGGCTGTTTATTCATGTCCGATGCATCCCGACTACATCAGTTTTTCCGCTGCAAAATGTCCTGTTTGTGGCGACAGTATGTCCAAAAAAGAAGTGATGAAAGCAGAAGTAATGAAGCTATACACTTGCTCAATGGACAATGTTATTTGCACAAAGCCGGGCAAATGTCCTAAGTGCGGTATGCAAATGACTGCTTACAAGTTTAAGTCAAAATCAGCCGGTAATTAATCAAATAACAGGCCCCGGGAATGGATTCCCGGGGCTTCAATTTCGTAATAATGAAATACTTTTTGGTTTCATTACTGCTGTTATTGGTTGAAGCTTCTTTCGCTCAAACAGATACCACAGTAACATTCAAAGTATATGGTGTGTGTGCCGCATACTGTAAGCCACGTATAGAATCAGCATCAAAAGGCAAAGGTGTGCAATCTGCTACCTGGAACGTAGATACAAAAATGCTTACCCTGAATTATGATCCATCAAAAACAACGGTAGACAAGGTACAAAAACGGATTCTGGATGCGGGTCATGATGTGGAAAATAAAAAAGCAAAAGACATCATTTATCAATCGTTGCCTGAATGCTGTTACTACCGTGAAATGAAAAGCATGGACAGCACAAACACAGAAAACACAGTTGATACACCGACAAGTAAAGCAGTGTCAGATGATGAAGTGAAGGGCGTTGTATTAGAACAAGATAATCATGGTACGCTCACACCGCTAGCCGGCGCATCTATTATGTGGCAGGGTAGTGGTACAGGAACAACAACAGATGGCGATGGTGTCTTCAGCATAAAACAAAACGGTGAGAGATTAATAGTAAGCTATACGGGCTTTGCAACAGATACTATTTCAGTATTACCGACGAGAGAATTAAAGATCATACTGGCATCAGGCAGCCAATTAAAGGAAGTGAAAGTTACCTCCTCTTTAAAAGGTATTTATACAAGTTCCTCCGATATATACAGAACGCAGAATGTTACTCAGAAAGAGCTTTTTAAAGCAGCCTGTTGCAACCTTAGTGAGAGTTTTGAAACCAACCCGTCGGTAGATGTTTCCTACAATGATGCGGTAACGGGTTCGAAGCAAATTCAGTTATTAGGTCTGTCTGGAATCTATACACAATTAACTGTAGAGAACCTGCCGGGTCCACGGGGTCTGGCAACATCGTCGGGCTTAAATTCAATTCCCGGTCCCTGGATTGAAAGTATTCAATTGAGTAAAGGCACCGGCTCTGTGGCAAATGGGTTTGAAAGTATAGCAGGGCAAATTAATGTTGAATTAAAGAAGCCGGCAACCAGTGAAAAACTATATGCAAATGTTTATACCAATGACTTTGGAAAAACAGATTTTAATGTAAACCTGTCTCAAAAACTGGGTAACAAATGGTCAACTGAAGTGTTACTGCACGATGATTTTCTAAACAATAAAATGGATGATAACAAAGACGGTTTTAGAGATCTGCCAACCGGTAATTTATTTACAGCTGCCAATAAATGGGGATTCGATAATAACAAGGGTCTGATGTCTCAATTTGGCTTTACAATATTGAACGATAACAGAACCGGCGGACAGGTAAATTACAATGCCTCAACTGATAAATTTACCAGCAACAGTTACGGTATTGGCATCAATACAAAGCGTTATGAAACATTCGGGAAATTAGGTTATGTATTTCCGCGTAAAAGATATAAAAGTATTGGTTTGCAGTTGTCTGCTTTCGACTATACACAAAACTCTTATTTCGGGTTTACCAACTATGATGCGCGTCAGCAAAGTTTTTATTCAAACCTTATTTATCAATCTATCATTCATACAACACTGCATAAATTCCGCACCGGTTTAAGTTTTCAGTACGATAAGTACAATGAAGATTTTAAGACCAATAATTACAGAAGAACGGAAGCAGTACCGGGCGCATTTTTCGAATATACTTACACACCGTCCACAAAGTTTGACGTGGTAGCCGGGATAAGAGAGGATCACAACAGTTTATACGGCTGGTTTGCTACGCCTCGTATAAACATACGATACCAGCCGTTTAAAAACACGGTGATAAGACTGAGTGCCGGCAGAGGACAAAGAACCGCAAATATTTTTGCTGAAAACAACAGCGTATTTGTAAGCTCGAGAGCCGTAGAAATCATTTCTTCCATTGCAGGTGGCGCTTATGGTTTGAAGCCAGAAGTAGCCTGGAACAAAGGCATTACTGTTGATCAAAAGTTCAGTCTTTTTAGCCGGGCAGCTACAGCAGGTATTGATTTTTTCAGGAACGATTTTCAAAACCAGGTTGTGGTCGACGTAGAAGATGCGCGGACTATTAAGTTCTATAATCTGGATGGCAAATCCTATTCAAACAGTTTTCAAACTGAGTTTTCGTTCATGCCAATACAAAAGTTTGATGTGAAATTAGCCTACCGGTTATTTGATGTAAAAACAACGTATGGAAACCAGCTTTTACAAAAGCCTTTGGTTTCGAGAAACAGGGCATTTGCAAATCTTGGCTATGAAACAAACGGATGGAAGTTCAACTATACCGTATCCTATAGCGGTAAAAAAAGATTGCCTTCAACCGCCTCAAATCCACCAGAATATCAGCGACCGGATTATTCACCTTCTTTTGTAATGATGAATGCACAAGTGAGTAAAACAATAGGTGCCAAACACCCGATTGAAATCTATGCAGGAAGCGAAAACCTTACTAACTATATTGAAAAAGATGCAATTATAGCAGCCGACCAGCCATTCAGCAATTATTTTGATGCTTCTCTTGTGTGGGGTTCAGTAACCGGACGAATGTTATATGCAGGATTGAGATTTACTATTAAATAAGGTTATCAATTACAGTATGACCGGTAAAAGCTATTCATTGTTTGCAAACTTTGTAATGCTGCAAACGACAATCAAAAGCATTTCCCTGTAAGCCAACACACGAATTCAGGCAAACGATACAACCGCTGCCTAGGATTGCAGGCAATAATGGATTCCAATATTTGCCATAGCTGTGGCTGAATAGGAACAGTATAAAATACAGGGTTTGTCCAAATAACCAGTACCTTTCAATTTAGTAACCTGACAAATGATAAGGGTGGGATTCAATGCCTAAGCGGGGCAGACAAATTACGAGAGACAAAGTTGAAAGTGAAATAAATAAGGAGATGAGATTTGCAACATTTTTCATTCCTGGACTCTGTGCTGTTACACTAAGCCTGCGACCGGACCTGATAAGCCGGTTTAGCCATGGACTGATTAGAACAGACGACATAGGGACT
>CAZZZH010000238.1:433-7117 GCA_964658445.1 Ilyomonas sp. | reverse complement strand
TGGGCTTGTTTACCAACCCCTATAAATACATGGATGCCAACCGGGCTGCCACCGATATAATGACGCCCGGTAACCGCGCGATGGCAAGAACCGTAGCAGCTCATAGCTGTGTGTTGCTGAAGAATACGAACAATGTATTGCCCTTAAAGAAAAGCGGCACCATTGCGTTGGTGGGACCGCTTGCGGAAAGCCAGCGAAACATGCTCGGCACGTGGTCGGTGTCGGGCGATTTTACCCAATCGGTAAGCATTGCTACCGGCATGAAGAATGTGGGTGGAAGTGGTGTAAATATTCTGTATGCCAAAGGCTGTAATTTATCTGACGACACGGCCTTTGCCAAGCGTGTGAACGCGTTGGGAACAGAGATAGATATTGATAAGCGCAGCCCGCAGGAGATGATTGACGAAGCCGTAAACTTAGCAAAGAACACAGATGTAACGGTTGCTGTATTGGGCGAAGCCGCTGACATGACGGGCGAATCGAGCAGTATGACGAATCTTGATATGCAGGCGAGCCAGCATCGTTTACTAGAAGCGTTGATTGCAACAGGCAAACCCGTAGTGGTTGTTTTGATGAGTGGACGCCCTATGACATTAACATACGAAGACAAGAACGCAAGCGCTATTTTGGAAAGCTGGTTTCCCGGAACGGAAGCGGGCAACGCAGTTGCCGATGTGTTGTTTGGCAATTATAATCCTTCGGGAAAACTGACGATGAGCTTTCCCAGAAATGTAGGACAGATACCCATTTATTACAACCATAAAAACACCGGCAGACCTTTCCATGAAGGTGATGGTACGAAATTTAAATCGGATTACTTAGATGCACCGAATGATCCGCTGTATCCGTTTGGTTATGGCTTGAGCTATAGCAATTTTACGTACAGCGATATTACGTTAGATAAAACAAGTGTTAGCGGCAATGGAACATTGAAAGCAACGGTTACCGTTACTAACACCAGCAATGTGCCGGGCGAAGAAACGGTGCAGTTGTACATCAGCGATCCGGTAGCATCGGTTACCAGAGCCGTTGAAGACCTGAAAGGTTTTCAAAAGGTACAATTGAATGGCGGCGAGAGCAAACAGGTAATATTTACCATTACTACAAAAGACCTAAGCTTCTACAACAGCGACTTGAAATATACCTGGGAGCCCGGCGACTTTATTGTTCATATTGGTGGCAATTCAAGAGACGTGAAGAGTGCCAACGTGAAATGGAGTAAATAAAAGAACGTCTTACCGAAAATCCTTCGCCATTAAGGATTGCGAAGGATTTTTTATTACAGAAAGCAACGAATCATCTACCTGAATCATCATGGAAGTAAATAATGCTACGATGAAGAAGTTGTTGCTCGCCGGTTGTGCTTTACTTTTCATAATTAGTTGTAAAAAAGACATCACTACGGGTTCGCAAACCGGGCTGTCCGGCAAGTGGGAATTAAGATTGGTTGATGGCGGATATTCTGCCCAGCATACCGAATATGCGCCCGGCAATGGCAACACCCTTACTTTCTCCGGCAACAATCAATACAGTCGTACTGATATTGGTAATGGCGACACTACAAACTGCAGCGGCACCTATACCCTCACGCAGGAAGTTACCTGCTATAGCAGCAATATAACGTTTATAAAGTTTTCAGATAACGGAATAGAGAATGGATCAATCCTGGACGTTTCCGGCGATACGCTGAACCTTTTGAACAATCCTTGCATCATCTCGGACGGTGTAAACTTTAAGTATGCAAGACTGAAATAAGGCTTATAAACAATAATGATTTACCGCTTCAATCGCTGTTTCTAACCGGGCATCGTAGTCTCCTTTCAGTTCTATCCACGGCACGTTTTGATTTACCAGGATGTCTTTATAAATGTTGAACAATTCGAGTCTTGTTTTCTCATCCGGATACTCGCGCAGCTCATCTTTTACCCAGGGCAAATCGGTATTGCACAAGAGGTACAAATCATATTTACGTGATACAATTTCATCCAGTATAAATTGGTGGCATTTGCCAAACACATACTCGCACCAAACCTTCATCACGTACATATTGGTATCTACAAAGAGCAAACGCGGCACGCGGGAAACCAGTGGAGATAAGTCAGATGTAATTGGCGAGTCTTTCTTTATCGCAGAGCTCTGCTGGCTTACTTCTGCTATACACTGGTCTTCCAAAGCAAGCTGTCCTTTGGCAATAATCTCCAAGGTTTCAAATGTATAGTTTGTACCATTTTTCAGCAGGTATTCTCTTGCATACTCTGGGCACCATATAGTGTTGAAATGCTTTGCCAGCAAGCCACACAGCATACTTTTACCTGTACTCTCCGGGCCAATGGCGACTATCTTTTTAATCTCTTGCATACACAGGTTTTTCCACTTTATGTTGCTTTGTTTTTTCTATCCATGACAACAAGCCTGCCACGGCCAGCACCAGCAGCACCACATACTGCACGCTGGTGAATGCATAGCCTTTTATATAGTACAGCGGAATGGAAGCTATGTTGGTCGCTATCCACCAGAGCCAGCTTTCTACTTTCTTTTTTGCCATCAGCCACATGCCGGTATATGCTGTTGCCGAAGCAAAAGCATCTGCCAACGGAATGGTGTTGGAATAGAACACATTTTTCAGATAAATAAGCGCGAAGTAAATGCCAATATAGAAGGCTGCAAAGAACAATAGTTGATACAGCCACTCCTTCTTATTGCTGTAGGTAATTTGTAAAACAATCTGGCGTTGATCGTTCCGTTTGCTCCACAATATCCAACCGTAAACACTCATGATGGTGTAGTAGAGGTTTACGCTGGCTTCGCCAAATAAGCTGCCTTTCAGGCTGATGAACACATAGATGATGGTGTTGATTAACCCTACCGGGTATACCAGTATATTCTCTTTCCGCGAAAACCAAACGGAAGCGATACCGGCTATCACACCGATGAACTCGAGAAGACTGGTCTCCCGTAAATTAATAACCAATTGCTGTAAAAAATTGTGCATACGCTAAGGGCATGAAGATAGGAACGGCTATCTTTATTTTCTGCTAATAAAATACAATGGACAACAAAATAAAAACGGGCTTGGTAGGCTGGGGCATTTCTGCTAAGGTATTTCATGCGCCTTTCCTGAAAGCATCGCCGCACTTTGAAGTAACACAGGTGCTGGAGCGCCACAACCAGCAGTCGAAAGCGGTGTTTCCTGAAGCCAATATTGTTACCAGCTTTGACGAGCTGTTGCAGCAGGACATTGACCTTATCGTCATCACCACGCCCAACGATACACACTATCCATATACGCAGCAGGCATTAGAGAGCGGCAGGCATGTAGTGGTAGAAAAACCATTTACGGTACACAGCCGCGAAGCCCTGCAACTGATTAACCTGGCGAAGCAAAAGCAGCGTCTGCTGGCGGTTTACCACAACCGGCGCTATGTATCTGATTACTTTACCGTAAAGAAAATACTGGATAACAACCTGCTGGGCGATATACACACTTTCGAAGCGCACTACGACCGTTTTCGCGCCGAAGAAAGACCATCGGCATGGCGCGAGAAACCCTTTCCCGGCAGCGGTATTTTATATGACTTAGGTGCGCATCTTATTGATCAAACGCTGACCTTGTTTGGCTTGCCTACATTCGTTACGGCAGATGTAAGAATGCAGCGACCGCATGCCAAGGCAGTTGATTGGTTTGATGTAAAACTGGACTACGGCTTTCTGCAGGCAACACTGAAAGCAGGTATGCTGGTGCGCGAGCCGGGTCCGCGTTATCTTATTCATGGCACCAAAGGTTCGTTTATTAAAAGCGGCGAAGACCCGCAGGAAGCTAAGCTGCGTGCAGGCGCGCTTCCGTCGGCTGATTTAGGGGAGGAAACGGAAGACAGTTACGGCTTGCTGCATGCGGAAGTAAATGGCATCATCACTAAAGAAAGAGTGCCTTCTGAAAAGGGCGACTATGCCTTGTTTTATAAGAATGTGTACAATACCTTGGTTAACCAGATTCCCTTCCCTATACTGCCCGCGCAGGCTTACAATGTGATTAAGATAATAGAGCTTGCTGAAGAAAGCAGCCAGCAGAAATGCACGGTGCAAACGGAGGGCTTGATGGAGGAGTGAAGCGGCAGGGACTTTTGTTTGATCCTTGTTATGGGATAACGGGTAAGGCAGCTTAATAGCTGCCTTACCCGTTATCTTTTTATTGATACTATTCCTTCACACTAAAAGTACTATTATTTACATTTGATAGAAATTAATTTAAAAGTTTTTTACTGTTATTGGTCGACGACCTACAAGATTCATAATGTTGGTTGCTGACCAATATGGGCGAAATGGTAAGAAAAACAGCAGGCGATGTAGTAACATTTTTGGCTACCGACCTGCCGGAAAACATAGCCAAACTGTCAGTAACGTAGGAATAGAGGCGGTCGAAGCGTAGTCGAACCTAAGTCGAACGGCAGTCGAACGATAGTCGAATCTAAGAAGGTGTGAAAATGCCTGACAAAACGGCAATTTTGGCAGATAAGAAGAGAAAAAAAGCGGGTAATCACCCGCTTTTTTATTTTACTTTCTATTTGTATGATTTGCTTTCCTGCTTTTTACCTGGTTATATCTTAAAGCCAACCGTGAGCAGCACATTGCCACGGTTGTTTTTGTAGGTAGCAAAGGTGTTGGCTTTGTCCTGCAACCGGTAGGGAAAGTTTACGTCTTTGTTCAGGTATTCGGCATAGGTGAGGTCTATAAAAATACCCTTGTTGCGGTAGCCGAGCCCGCCGCTTAGCTGGGTAGTGCTCGAGGTAAGGGTTTTGTCACGATACGGGTTGCCGTAATAACCCGCACCTAAGCGCACCGCGATGGTATTGAACTTAAGCTCTCCACCCGCCCTAAAGTTGAAGGCACCTTTGTAATAGTCTTTAATCACGCTGTTTACGGCTGTGTAGTAGCTGTCTTCGCTGCCGTCTTCCATTTGCCCGTCGCTCTTGTACCGAGCGCCTCCGTAGGTTACGTACTCTACATCGGCGGTAAGAAACCCGCGCTGCTGGTGTACATCACTTGCTTCGTGAAGCACATAAGAGCCGCTGGCAATAAAGCGCCACGGTGTATTGGTAATATAGCGCGTGCTGCCAATGCCGCCGTCTGTAAACTGGGCGCTGGTGGCAGTAAATGGCTGAGGCTCGTTTGTAAAACTGGTGGTCATGTTGCTGCTTTCCTCATCCGTAAGTACGTAATGAGTAGGCGTGTGGATGGCTAAGCCCAGCCGCACATAGGTTGCCGGCTTGTAAATCAAGCCTAGTTTAGCATTCAGCCCTACGCCGTTGGTTTTCAGCTTATCGTTCCATTCCGAATACCCAAAGTCGTTCGCCACATTGCTGCCAGCAGCATCTTCCCTAAAGAAATTGTTTCGGGTATAGGTAAGAATAGGGATGCCCAGCGTAAAGCCATAGTAAAACTTATCGTTGGTATTAGCGGCATAGCTAAGCGCAACTTCGTAAATGCCACCGGTAGTCTTTACGGTTTTAGTCTGGTTCAGCGCGCCGCCGCCATCGAGCGTGTATTCGGGCGCACCTTTTATCACCGTTTGCCCGTTGATGGTTGCTGTATCTACCAGGTAGGTGTAGAACGCAGGTGCTGCGCCAAACGGGGCGGGCGAGTTGTTGCCAATCAGCTCATCCAGGTTATACCCGTTTTGTGATATCTCTTCGGCAAACTGCTCCGAATAAGAGCTTAGGTCGTTCTGCCCTTTATAGGTAAGCGTATTGTTGAAGTTAGCGGTTTGATTGATGGCTATGCCAAAGGCTTCGCTGTGGTTGCGGCTGTACCTTCCCTGCGTGCCGATGACAACACCGGTCAAGCCAAGATCAAAACCATTTTTGCTGGAAGAAAGCGAAGTGCCGCGAAAGTCGGCTTTGTTGTTATTCAGTTGAAAACCCGGGCTGATGACCACTTCTTTTGTTTTGTATAAACCTAGCCCGGCAGGGTTTACATACATGGCGCTGATATCGCCGCCCAGCGAACCCATGGCACCGCCAATGGCAATATTGCGGGCAGAGCCGTGCTGCGGGAAGTAGCTATATTTTAAAATATCATCGGGCGCCTGGGCATAGGCAGCACCGTAAAGGAAAAAACAGAATAATATTGAAGCAAAGGTTTTTTTCATAGTCTCACGCGATTCGAAAACAGCCGGCTAAGAGCTGGCTGTTGTGTTTTATAAGTAAAAAGTTAGACAATTAATGGCGAACGGGACGGCTGGCACTGCCACCACCGGAGCTGCTGCCACCAGAGGAAGACGGCGTATAGCTGCGGGCAGGCGGTGTGTAAGTGTTGGTGTTCGTGTTGTTATTATAACGGCTGCTGTTGTCGTATCGCGCCGAGTTGTTGGTATTGTTGTACCGGCTGTAGCCATTGTTGGGCTGCACATACCTGCCGCCACGGTTACTATTGCTATTGTAGTTGTTGTAGCTATTGTTGGTGTAGCCGCCAAGCAACGGGCGCGAAGTGCGGGTTCTGTTATTTACCACAATTACATTCACGGGCGAATACCCGTAGTACCCATAGCCGTAATCGTGCCCATAGAAGCCACCGCTGTAAGGCGAGTAGCCGTAACCATACCCGTACGAAGGATAGTAGCTGTTGAACCAGTTATACGGCTGTATGCTGGCAAAAGGGCTATAGTAATAGCTCAATCCCCAAGTATTT
>CAZZZH010000238.1:0-423 GCA_964658445.1 Ilyomonas sp. | reverse complement strand
AGTAATTGTTGTAGGCATAGTTGGGGCTGTACCAGTAATCATAATCGTCCAGCGAGTTCCACTGGTAGCGGTTTTGAATCTTCATGCGCAGGTAGTTGTCGTCGCTGCTGCTGGTATAGTCCTGATAGTCATCATTGCTCTGGCTTCTGCGGCTGTTGCGGCTATAGGAGTTATCGGTGCTATCGTCTCTTTTGTTGGCTGCATATTCCTTTGTCTTGCCGGGAGAATAGTAAACATCATCGGGCGTTTGTGTGGTTCTGTAAGCCGATGAACAGCTTGCAAAAAGGGCAAGTGTCATCAGCCATGGCAATACATTCTTCTTCATAACCTTCATTTCATTTAAGATACTAAAGTACTACTTTTGCGCTGCCCAAAAAAGGCAGCACACAAATAAAAAGATATTCCTGCAAATAAGCTTCCATT
>CAZZZH010000237.1:0-7177 GCA_964658445.1 Ilyomonas sp. | reverse complement strand
GATGGTGAATTGTTTAAGAATGAAACGCTGTTAGCTTCTATTCATACCGCAAAAAACAACAATAAACCGCTGCACCTGCTGGGACTTGTAAGCGATGGCGGCGTGCATTCACACACATCCCATTTAAAAGCAATAACCACTTTATGCGCTCAGGAAGGGTTAGATAAGGTATATATCCATGCCTTTACCGACGGGCGTGATACTGACCCTAAAAGCGGTTTAGGCTTCGTTTTCGGTTTGCAAGAGCATTTAGATAAAACGGTGGGTAAGATAGCAACGGTAAGCGGTCGCTACTACGCGATGGACAGGGATAAGCGCTGGGATAGAGTGAAGCTGGCTTATGATGCGTTGGTCAATGCACAGGGAGAAACCGCAACAGATGCCATTTCTGCCATTCAGCAATCGTATGCAAAAGGCGTAACGGATGAATTTATTTTGCCAACAGTAATTACCCAAAACAATGTACCAATCGCTACAATACAGGATGGCGATGTAGCCATCTGCTTCAACTTTAGAACCGACCGTTGCCGAGAAATAACACAGGTGCTTACGCAACAGGATATGCACGAGTTGAACATGCACAAACTGAACCTGCATTATACCACAATGACGGAGTACGACAAGACGTTTAAAAACGTGCATGTCGTCTTCGAAAACGATAATCTTACGAATACCTTAGGTGAGGTGTTGATGAACAATAACAAGAAGCAAATACGCATTGCGGAAACAGAAAAATACCCGCACGTATCTTTCTTTTTTAGTGGCGGGCGCGAAGTTCCCTTTGATGGTGAAATCCGTTTGATGGTGCCTTCACCGAAGGTTGCAACTTATGATTTAAAACCCGAAATGAGTGCCATCGAAATCACCGACAAGCTGGTACCTGAAATTGAAAACGAAACTGCCGATTTCGTCTGCCTCAATTTTGCAAACGCAGATATGGTAGGTCATACTGGTGTTTGGGACGCGGTGATAAAAGCAGTGGAAACCGTAGACGCCAGTGTAGAACGTGTTGTAACTGCAGGCTTAAAACATGGATATGCAATATTGCTTACCGCCGACCATGGCAACGCTGATTACATGAAGAATGAAGACGGCTCGCCCAATACACAACACTCTTTAAACTTAGTTCCGTTGTTTCTGATTAGTAATGAGTTTAGGGGAACTATGCAGCCGGGCAAACTGGGAGACATTGCACCAACTATTCTTCATATTATGGACCTTCCCATTCCTGCTGAAATGAAAGGGAATATTCTAATCAGTGAATGAGGAAGCCATCATAGTTAGCACATGTTAATTCGTAGCATGATGAAGAAGAAACAGTCATTCGCTTACTTAGCAATATATCTGCTGGTTACCGCGGGTTGTCACCACAAAACCGCGGATAATCGAACAGATGAACTGGTGCAACGAAGTGACATCAACATTCCAAATGCAGATGCGAAAAAGCTATTTTCCGAAGGTCTTGATGATATCGAATCCAAGAAATACACGGATGCCAAAACATATTTTTTGAAAGCCGACAGTATCAGTCCTAACTCACCGCTTATCTTAAATGCGCTAGGCAATCTATCGGCTCAATCAAACAACGACAGCATGACAGAAAGTTATTTCGCAAGAGCTCTAAACATCGATAGCAGCTTTACCAAAAGCTATATTAATTACGGAGTTTATCTCAACAATAAAGCACATTATGCCGAAGCTGTAAAGCTCTTCAATATCGGGTTATACAAGAAGATTTCAAACAAAGAAGACGAACAGGTTTTGTATTTCAACTTAGCCAACAGTTACTACCTGATGAAACAAAAGGGAGAAGCTCTTAAATGTCTCGAAGAAGCAAAAGCGATCGCTCCAAATAGCCGGTTGTATCAAAAAATAATCGACTTCCAGAAACAGATACAATCGGGGAAATAATAGAGCATTTCAAAGAAAAGGTTCCGGGCAATTAACGCAGCCGGAACCTTTTTTTATTTATATTAATTGGTCTTACGAAATCACGAAGCCATCGGGCAATACAGCGCCTTTCTTTACAACGATAACACCGTCTTTGATGGTGTAAAGAACATGGTCAACGTCCTCCAGGTGCGAACCACCATTGATACGGACATCATTACCAATACGACAGTTTTTATCAATGATCGCGTTCTTAATAAAACAACGTTCGCCGATGCCTAATTCGGGCACACCCCGCTGGCGGTTTTGTTCCAGCACTTCAAGCGTTTCATAATAGTCGTTACCCATAATGTATGTGCACACAATAGTGCTTCCGTAACCGATACGGGCTCTTACTCCAACAAGAGATTGCTCTACCCGGTTCGCAAGAATAATAGAGCCTTCCGCTATCACTGTGCGCTCCAGAAAAGTACCGCTGATTTTAGCTGGCGGCAGCATACGGGCGCGTGTATAGATCGTATTGTCGCTATCAAAAAGATTAAACTTCGGTAGGGCTTGCGTCAGCGCTATATTGGCTTCGAAGAAAGCATAGATATTTCCAATGTCTGTCCAGTAACCCTCGTATTGGTAAGAGATGACTTTGAAATTATTAATGGAACTTGGGATGATCTCTTTACCAAAGTCTTTGGCTTCCGGAAACTCATCTTTCAATAAATCTTCCAGAATGTTTCTATTGAAAATGTAGATACCCATGGAGGCGAGATAGTCCTTGCCTTCTGCCTGCATTTCAGGACCCGTATCACTCACCCAATCTTTGTGAAGCTCTTTTGAAGGCTTTTCTATGAAGGAAGTAATAAAGTTTTCATCATCGGTTTTTAAAATACCAAAATCCGTGGCATCATCACTGTTTACAGGAATGGTAGCAATAGTGATATCAGCACCTTTATCGCGGTGGTTATTGATCATTTCAGCAAAATCAATCTGGTATAACTGGTCACCGCTTAAGATCAATACATACTCGAAATCGTTGTTTCCAATGTGGCGCAATGACTGCCTTACAGCGTCTGCTGTACCCTGAAACCAATTTGCGTTATCGGGCGTTTGTTCTGCAGCAATGATATCAACAAAGCCTTTGCTGAAATTACTAAATACATAAGTGTTCTTAATGTGCTTATTCAACGACGCAGAGTTGAACTGCGTTAACACAAACATGCGGCTGATGTTGGAATTAATACAGTTGCTGATGGGAATATCTACCAGGCGGTATTTCCCGGCGATAGGAACGGCAGGCTTGGAACGGCTGGCAGTAAGGGGATATAAACGGGTGCCGGCACCACCACCCAATATCACGGCAACAACTGAGTTAGATAAAGAAAACATAGAATTTATTTATTTTAAGCTTTGATAAAGATGAATATATTGTTGAACTGAATTCTCCCAACTATTGTCTATCTGCATCATGCGCTTACGCATGGCGGTTAGTTGCTCTTTTTTCCCATATACGTCAAAAGCTCTGCCAACAGAAGAAACAATATCTTCCAGGCTGGCATGGTTAAAACGAATACCCCAGCCACCTGGCTCACCCATATCTATTACAGTGTCGCGAAGACCACCTGTACTGCGCACCATCGGCACGGTGCCATATTTCATGGAGTACATTTGGTTTAAGCCGCAAGGCTCTACACGGCTTGGCATCAACAGGAAATCAGCACCGGCATACATCAGATGACTCAGCCCTTCGTTGTAGCCAATCATTGAATTATATGCGCCGGGGAAATAACTGTTCAGTTGTCGCAACTGCCATTCTACATGCGGCTCGCCGCTGCCAAGAATCAGGAACGCAATATTGTGGCTGTAGGCATACATGGAAGACAAAATAGCATCGGGCAGCATATCTGCCGCCTTCTCTCCTACCAGCCTGCCGATAAATATAATGAGTGGTTTAGAAGCATCTAGACCAAAGCGTTTGCAAAGTTCTTCCTTACTTTTCTGCTTGCCTTCGTCTACATCATCAACGCCATATTTATCGCCTAAAAAAGAATCTGTTTCAGGGTTCCAGACATCGGCATCAATGCCGTTTAAGATGCCGGAACACTTGCCGCGTTCATATTCAAACAGCGCTTCCAGTCCGTTCGAATTCCAGCGCAGTTCTTCCAGGTAACTCCAGCTTACCGTAGTTACTTTCCATGCGCACTTCACGGCGCTTGCGAGTGGGTTGATGTCTTTCTCCCATTCCAGCAATCCGCTTTTCCACTCATCAAAAGCCGGCAGCAAATACTTGTTGTTCCAGCCCATTCTGCCCTGGTACTGCGCGTTGTGTATGGTCAGCACCGTCGGAACATCCGACAGCATATTGTAGCGATAAGAATATTTGAAGATGAAAGGAAGCAGACCGGTGTGGTAGTCGTGGCAATGCACTACATCGGGCTTGTGCTGCCAGTGACTAATCCAGTCCGCAACGGCTATCTGAAAACCGACAAAACGTTGTGTATCGTCGTCGTAGCCATAAATGCGGTCACGGTCGAGCAATCCATTAATATCAACCAAAAATAAATCGAAGCCCAGCTTATTGGTGTTCTCCTTTATCACGGTATAATCAAAATACCAGTTGCCCATCTGGGCGCGTCCCTTAAAGTCTACTGTGAATTCGTTTTCGTATAAAAACTTAGTCCTGTACATGGGCATCACCACCTTGGCGAAGTGACCCATTTTTACCTGGTATTTTGGCAAAGCACCTACCACATCACCTAAACCACCAGCTTTCGCAACCGGGTAGCACTCTGCCGTAACGTGTACTATTTCCATAAGTTAGAGATTGATTTTAGATGGCTCGTCAAATGTTGCAAATAGAAACGATATGAACAAATAAAGATTAAAAAAGGGAATGATAGAAGGTTTGATAAAGGATAAGGTAAGGCGTCTTGCATAGTGGTATGGAAATAGAATAGCAATAAGCATAAACAGATTGCACTATCATAAGGTTCTGGAAACTAAAATAAATTCAAACTCTTTTTGTTTCTTTATACCTCAATTTCATCGAACTAACGCTATATAAAAAAGAAAATATTCTGGAGAGAGAACTCACGGCATTAAAATAGTAGAACTAACGGCAGCAAGACATTGAAAACTTTTTTACGACTAACCATACATGAGGGATACATCAAAAGAAAAACTCTTCCACACCGTGGCAAATGGCATACAGGGTAGATGGCACAGTTTCTCTTCCGACGAAATATTGGTTTTTGCACCGGCTGAATCGCCACTCGAAGTAAGCGATCTCCTAATCATTAAAGATGGTACAGCGCGTGCCGACCATTACCTGATGGGTATCAGCGCCAGCCATGAAATTTACGTAGTGCTCGGCGATGCCACCGGCATATCGAATGCCACTATAAAAGTGATTACCGAAGACACTCTCATTTTACAACTACCCAATTGCAATATGCTGATCTACGAAAGAAGACCAGACACCAGCTTTGCAGACGAGATGATTGCGGGGCTATAAAGATGATTGCAGGTAATTAGTTTGGGATTAGTAGACTTAAAGCCTTTATCTCTTTGTGCAACAAAAGCAAGCCATCTGATTATGAGCCTGCTATATTCTGGTAACAATTTCTGTCGTTATTTTAAAGAATCAAAACATCTCAACACGGTAAAAGAGATTAATATTCTTGCATAAACAATGAATCAGTAAATAAGCAGTATAATGAAACTAAGTAGTTTTTAGAACCAGCTTAGTTTCATTATACTGCGATTCTTAATTCACCATGATTTTACCACGGTAAAGCGTTTCTTTACCATTTTCAATATTCAAAAGATAAATACCGCTTTGCGCTGGCTTCGCAACCTTATAGGTAGCTGGCTCACCCGACAGAACTATTGCTTGCGAAGACAGCTTTCTGCCGTCTACACTATACAGGTTGATAGAACCATTGGCAGACGCGGCGCCCGAAGTCTGGATATAAATCATGCCTCCCTGGATATACGTTTTCACCGTAAAACCAAGCCCGGAAATATTGACCTGGATGGTGCGGTAGTAACTCTTTTGTCCGTTGATGTCAGTCTGCGATATACGATAATAGTTAACCGCATTAGGTTGCCTATCGGTATAGGCGTAATGACCATCTGATTTAATACCAGCCTGCGGACCATTCACCGTAGTAAGCATTGTAAATGCATTACCGTTACTGCTTTTTTCTACCGTAAAAAACTTATTGTTAACCTCGTTGGTGGTACCCCACTCCAGCAACACTGTTTTTTGTACCGGTGTTCCGCGGAAGTAAAGCCAGCTCAGCGGAAGTATGCTGCAACTGCCGGAAGGAATGGTATCAGCAATGGCTGCCGAATTCAACGCGCCGTCTGTTGTCAGCGCTCTGCCATTTATAATGGCGCCTGTTTTTAGACCAATGGCTCCGTTGTTGCAAACGATGGTACCCGCTATATTTGAATAGTTGTTGATGCTTACGGCACCTTCTATTTTCCAGAAAACATTAGTTGCTTTAGCTCCGTTCAGCAATACCACTGTAGCATACGTACTTGTTGAAAAAGCACCGTTTATCTTAATAACAAATACGGCATTACTGTCGCTTTGCGCATCAAGGAAAAGTGTATCGGTAAGCACCGTAGCTGCGTTTAAAAAATAAGTATGCGGTGTAAGCGTAAGACTGTTGCCAAACTGTGCCGGGTACAATAACTGGATGTCGTAAGGCAATGTGTTCAGATAATTGTAGGCGATCAACAAATCGGAAGCACACATAGCTGTTGATACATCAGGAACAGGGTGTATGGTGCCATTTACCAGCAACGCATCGAAGCCTGTGGTTAAGCCTACATTGGTTCCCACATCACCGGTAATGGTAGTAACACCACTATTAGTAACTTCTCCATTACCTGAGAACAAAGCATAACATGCGGCAGACCCAAGAACAGGTGCAGCCGGACCAGTCAGCAATGCGCTGCTGCAACCGGTAGGTGTAAATGCAGTGACTGCGTTCACAGTAACAGCACCGGTGGTAGAAAGTGCCCTGCCTTCCAGCATAACACCCGTGCCTAAATTGATAGCCGCGTTATTGGCAATCACAGTGCCTTTCATAATGGTGCCGGAAGCAAGACTGATTAATCCTTCCACTTTCCAGAATACATTGCAAGCCTGTGCGCCGTTAATTAATATAATTTGAGAAGCAACCGTTGACGAGAAAGCTGCCTGCATCTGAAAGATAAACACGGCATTGGCGTCGCCCTTCGCATCTAAGGTAAGTGTATGATCAAGCGTCGAAGCTCCTTCTAT
>CAZZZH010000236.1:0-7245 GCA_964658445.1 Ilyomonas sp. | reverse complement strand
CATCAGCTTCAAACTACCTAGAGCAGATTCCGCACAAAGCCCCCGTAGATTATTCCGGTTGCAACATCATGCCGGGGGCAATTGCGGAATGACAGGGAATGGCGTTATTGCTTGGAGTGCAATGCGGTGAGGAAATATTTTTTAGTGGTCGTGGAAAAATGAATTTTATCATGCGGTAATGACTATCGGATAGGCTTTGCAGCCATTAGCCCGAATAGCGAACAAAGCGTACAAGAGTGCGACGCAACTGGGCTCAATGGTAGTTCCTGTCCCCTGGCCCAAAATGGCTGTTGGGCTGTTCTGTATTCGCTTCCCGGCAGTGATGAATTCTTAATCACTTGTGCGCCATGCTTAACAAAGTAGCGGCAGGCATTGCGCATTCGCGCAAAGCGTTGTTTCTTTACACCGCGATTGATAAAACCAGATACTATGAAACAAACGATTGTCATCCTGGCGCTGCTGCTGGCGGCGCGCACCTATGCACAGAAGTGGGAGAACCTGGCACCCACGCCGCCCATGGGCTGGAATAGCTGGAATACGTTTCAGACCAACATTACGGAAGACCTGATAAAGCACACCGCCGATGTGATGGTGGAGAGCGGCATGAAAGACGCGGGCTATACCTACCTGGTGCTGGATGATGGCTGGATGGCCATGGAGCGCGACAGCGTAACTGGCGACCTGGTGGCCGACCCAAAGAAATTTCCGCACGGCATGAAGGCGGTGTCGGATTATGTGCATAGCAAAGGGCTGAAGTTTGGGCTGTATAACTGTGCAGGCACCAAGACCTGCGCCGGCTACCCCGGCACGCGTGGCTACGAATACCAGGATGCGCGGTTTTATGCCTCGGTGGGCATCGACTACCTGAAATTTGACTGGTGCTATGCCGATGGCGAGAACGCAAAGGAAGCCTACACCACCATGAGCAAGGCGCTGAAAAAATCGGGGCGACCGATTGTGTTTAGCCTGTGCGAGTGGGGCAGTAACAAACCGTGGGAATGGGCCGCGCCGGTGGGTCAGTTGTGGCGCAGTACGGGCGATATCGGCATCTCGTTCGACTCCTCGAAAAAGATTGGCGGCTGGACGCCAAACAGTGCCATGCACAATATGGACCTGCAGGCAGACCTGAATAAATATGCGGGTAAAAACCATTGGAACGACCCCGATATGCTGGAGGTAGGCAATGGCATGTCGGCAAGTGAAGACAAAGCCCATTTTACCATGTGGTGCATGATGGCAGCGCCGCTGATAGCGGGCAACGACATCACGAAAATGTCGGCGCAAACGCGGAGCATATTAACGGATAAAGACGTAATAGCGATAGACCAGGATACCATGGGCGTTCAGGGCTTTCGCTACGCGAAAAAAGACAGCCTGGAAACCTGGGTAAAGCCGTTGGGCAACAGCGAGTGGGCCGTTTGTTTTTTGAACCGCAACAACAAGCCGATGCCGGTGAGTTTTGACTGGAAAAACAATGCCATTGCCGACGAAGTATCGGGCGCAAAGATGAACGGTGCGGCGTATAAAATAAAAGATGTGTGGGCAAACAAAGCTGCGGGCACTACGGCGAAACCGTTTGCCACCACCGTGCCGCCGCACGATGTGGTGCTGCTGCGGCTGAGTAAATAAGTGAACTACATTTTGATAAAAAAGGTAACGATACGTTACCTTTTTTGTTGCGGGATGGCGGCGGCAAGCCGATAGGCTGCAGATTTGCAGGAGAAATGTTTATTATGGCAGTTGCACTCATTACAGGAAGCTCGGGCGGTATTGGTAAAGCCTTCGCAGCGGTATTTGCGAAGCATAAGTATGACCTGGTGTTGGTAGCCCGGAACGGGGAAGCGTTGCACCATATAGCGCATGACCTGGAGGAACGGTTTAAGGTAAAGGTGAATTATTTCCCGCTTGACCTTTCGCTGCCAAACAGTGCCGTGCAGTTGTATGATGGAGTAAAAGACGTAAACATACAAGTTGATGTGTTGATCAACAATGCGGGTGTAGGATGGTCGGGTGAGTTTTGCGATGCCGAAGCAGAAAAGCTGATGGCAATGCTAAACCTGAATATGATGACGCTAACGGAACTGACCTTGCTGTTTGCACAAGACATGAAGCGAAACCGGAGGGGCAAAATTCTGAATGTAAGCTCTACGGCGGCGTTTCAGCCGGCGCCTTATTTAGCAGCGTATGCGGCCAGCAAATCGTATGTGCTGTCGCTAACAGAAGCGCTGCACATCGAGTTGCGGAAGTATGGCATTTCGGTAAGCGCCCTTTGCCCCGGACCCACGGGCACGCAATGGGCAGAAGAAGCGGGTATGCAATCGTCGAAAATGTTTGCCACCGGCGTGATGACCGCCGAACAGGTAGCGCAGAAAGGATACGCCGGGCTGATGCGAAACAAAATGACAATCGTGACGGGTTTGCGCAATAAAATCTTATCGGAAACGGCGCGCTTTTTCCCCCGGAAATGGGTAGCGGCCATCACGGGAATGATGATGAAGTAGCGGGGAGTTAGAATGTAATAGGTATTCTGTATTAAGATAAATATAGACCAAGCTTCCCTACTTACTACTTTATACATCATACCTAATACAAAACTCTACACTCTCTCCATCATTCTGAACCAGCGCTCGGGCAGTTCATTGTTGCGGGCGGTAATGTAATCTTGGGCAGTGCAGGCTACATAGTTTCCTTCGGGCATTTTCATCCACCAGCGGTGGGTTTTTTTGCTTTGCAAAAAAACGGTTTCCATTTCCCCAAAAGCCAGGTGAAATTCATTGAAGTTGTGCGTCTCGCTGAAGTCCGCTTCCTCCTTGCTTTTATACACGCCGTCCATATAGTACCAAAGCATATGGCTGATCTGCTTGGCCGTAAGGTCGTGCACATCCAGCGTTGGCTGATAGCCATAAATACCTACCGATGCCACGTTGCTGCTTAAGCCTGCATATTGCATCAGGGTGCAGGCTTCCTCGCCGTTAAAGCCGTTGGGCGTAAGTGTGTTGGCAGGCGCAGCGGCATGTTGCAACGCAGCGATATCGAACGAAAACAAATGGCTGTTGCGAATGGCAGGCTCCATGTCTTCTATGTTCTCCTTCACCCGACCTACACGGTAGCAATCAAAGCGCAGCTTGTCTATCGTTTCGAGCATAGTAGGATGCACGAGGTAGCTCTGAAAGCCAATGTGGTTGTAGTGTTTGATGAAGTTAGGTGAAGAGGTCAGCATCTTCATCAGGAAGTTATCGGCCGGCAAAACACTGTCCATGTTCAGGTCGATGCGGGCATCTACACAGGTAGCTTCAATGATGGTTTCCATACCGGCGAAGGCAGCATATTGCGCCAGCATAATATCGTGCGAGCCACCAATGAGCACAACGCGCTTACCTTGCTGCATCAGCTCTGCGCTTACCGCCTGAATGGCAGCGTAGGTGTCTTGCAGCGTTGCGCCCGATTTAATGTTGCCCACATCGGCCAGCCGTACTTCCTTGTGCCAGTGATACAGTCGGTAGAAGGCTTTGCGAACGGCATCGGGCGCATTCAGATTGTTAGACCCAGCCGCCCCGCCGCGCATTTCGCCACAGCCTACCAGTACTACATCGGCGTGTTCGATATCGGGAAAATGCGAATCGTACAGATCGATATGGTGACCCAACTGTGTGAGGTGGTACGATTCATCTTCCGAGATCTCGAACTTATTGACCGGCTCTAAAAAATCTGCAATGTTGTAGAGTGTGGACTGCGACATGAATCGTTTTCTTTAACGACAAACATACACTTCCCTGACAGACAATTTATAAAATGTGGATTAGCTTTGCAGCTTACAATAATTATCCTATTCATGGAAGCAATGATACAGAACAAGGTGGCGGAAAGTGGCATTGTCAGTATTGACCTCGAAGCGTTTTACCCCAAAGGCGAGATTGCCGTTTTTGATATAAAAGACTACCTGTTCATGGGTTTGATTTTAAAAGAAAAAGACTTCCGTCTTGCCCTGCAAAACCTGGACGTAGAAACCTACCGCGATAAATATGTAGCCGTTACCTGCACGGCAGATGCTATCATCCCGATGTGGGCATACATGCTGATTGCCAGCACGCTGCAACCGGTGGCAAAAGAAATTGTTTTTGGAAATGAAGCCACGCTCATCAACGCCCTTATTCTTAAAAACCTGTCGCACCTGGCAGCCGAAGATTATGCCGACAAACGCGTGGTGGTGAAGGGTTGTGGCGATATTCAGATACCCGAAACGGCTTATCTCGAAATCACCAACAAGCTGCGCCCTTTTGCCAAAAGCATCATGTATGGCGAGCCCTGCAGCACCGTGCCGATTTACAAGAAGCGATAGCGTTCATAGAATAGAAACGGCGTTTGCCGGACCGGGAATCAATTGTGCACCGAAGCAATTGACAATCTCAACCGGTTTATTTACACTCTATACTCTTCCTCATTCTTACCCATAAATCTGTGTCTTTACTATTCTGATCATTTGCTCTTTTCCTGCTTGGCGTTGGTTTTGTTAGTAGCTATTGCGTTCATTTAAAAATAAGTTGCCAACAAAATAATACTCATGAAAGATTATCCAAAGTCAACAGATATACAGGGACAGAAACAACCGTATCCTGCCAGGCAATCGGGCATGAAACCCTTGCCGGATGATAGTTTCAGCCATTACAAACCAGCCGGAAAACTAAAGGGCAAAACCGCCATCATTACCGGCGCCGACTCTGGCATTGGTCGCGCCGTTGCTATTGCCTTCACACTCGAAGGTGCCGACGTTGCCATCGTGTATAATGAGAATGATGACGATGCCGCAGAAACAGAAAAGCGCTGTGAAGAAAACGGGCAGCAGTGTTTGGTAGTGAAAGCTGATGTACGCGACAGCAACGCCTGCAAGGATGCCGTTGCGCAAGCGGTGCGGACGTTTGGAAGACTGAATATCCTGGTTAACAATGCTGCTTTTCAAATGGCGCAGCAAAAGTTTGAAGACATTACTGAAGAGCAGTTGCGGCGCACGTTTGAGACGAATATCTTCGGTTATTTTTTTATGGCGCAGGCAGCCCTGCCGCATTTGGGCAAAGGCGATGCGATTGTCAACACCGGTAGTATTGTAGGCAAAACAGGATTACCTATTTTAATAGATTATTCCTCTACCAAAGGCGCTATTCATACGTTCACCAAGTCGTTAGCCTTAAGCCTTGGCGACAGAGGCATCCGTGTAAACTGCGTGATCCCCGGACCGGTCTGGACGCCTAATATCCCCGGAACGATGCCGAAAGAAGAAGTTGAAAATTTTGGTCATGAAGTCATTTTACAACGACCGGGACAACCGGAAGAGCTGGCTCCTGCGTATGTATTGCTGGCATCGGACGACGGTTCTTTTATGACGGGCAGTTTAATAGAAGTAACCGGTGGACGATTATCCGCAGAATAATAGCATGAGAGACGATCATTATTCTTCAGAAACCGTACAGGCTTTACTGCAGACCGACTTTGTACTACCGCAAACAAAAGAAGCGTTACAGAAAAGATTAGATGCGCCGGTTGTAACCCGGCCATCTTTCTTTACAAAAGAAGAATTTACAACACTGCAAGCCGTTTGCAAGCGCTTGTTGCCGCAACCTAAAGACCGGCAAAATCAAATAGATGTTGCCGGCATATTCGACACAAGTTTGGAACAAGGAAACATATCTAACGGCTGGCGCTACAATGCCATGCCACCCGATGAAGAAGCATATCGCTTGGGCTTGCAGGCAATTGAAATATCGTCTCAAACTCAATACAGCAAAGCATTCCAGGAGTTAAGCGAAGAAGAACAGGATGAACTGTTACAAGCCGTTCAGCTAAAAACAATCAAGGGGGAAGTATGGAATAAGCTGCATGCCGATTTATTTTTTAAAGAACTGATGGCAGCATTAGTCGAGATTTATTTCAGTCATCCAATTGCCAAGGATGAGATCGGCGATGTATCGTTTGCAGATGCTAAGGGCTGGCAGCATATTGGGCTAAGTGAAAAGGAATAATGAGAGACAAATATGATAAACAAAAAAGAACAATAGTATGGCAGCGCAACACACAATTGCAAACGCTGCCATGAAGAAATACAGCATCAATGACACCGCTGATGCGGTTGTAATTGGTACCGGCGCGGGCGGCGCTCCTCTCCTTTCCCGCTTGGCTAAAAAAGGCTTGAACGTAGTTGCATTGGAAGCTGGAAGTTTCTGGAATCCTGCAACAGATTTTGCCACGGATGAAGTGGCGCAATCCAAACTGTTCTGGAACGATGAACGATTAAGTGCAGGCAAAGACCCGTTGGCTTTTGGCAACAACAATTCGGGTATTGGTGTGGGTGGCTCCACACTTCATTTTACAGCATATACACCACGTCCGCAAGCCGATGATTTCAACCTATATTCTGAGTTTGGCGCAGGTGAAAATTGGCCAATTGGTTATGATGAATTGGAAAAATATTTCGACGAAGCAGAGCAATTCATGGGCGTTTCCGGTCCCGCCAATTACCCTTGGGGAAAGAAAAGAAAAACAACTTATCCGTTGGCACCTCTGCCTTTGAATGGTGCAGCACAACTCATGGAATGGGGCTGTAAAAGGTTAGGCATTACAACTTCGCCCGCGCCCAATGCGGCTTTGTCTTCTCCGTACTATCAGCCCGGTATTGGATGGCGCAATGCGTGCACTAATCGTGGCTATTGCCAGGCGGGTTGCACTACCAGCGGCAAGAGCAGCATGGATGTAACATATATCCCGCTTGCTATTTATTACGGAGCAGAGATCAGAGACAATTGTTTTGCTACACAACTGGAAACAAAAAATAATCGAATTACTGCTGTTATTTATACTAAAAATGGCATTGAATACAAGCAAAAATGTAAGCATGTTTTTCTTTGCGCCGGTGCTATCGAAACACCTCGCTTGTTATTAATGAACGAACTTGCCAACAGCAGCGATCAGATTGGTAAAAATTTTATGGCGCATACCGGCATACAAATCTGGGGCGAGTTTGAAGATGATATTCGCCCGTACAAAGGCATTCCCGGCGCGCTGATTTCAGAAGATTATCATCGCCCGAAAAAGGTTGATTTTGTGGGTGGCTATTTGTTGCAGTCCATCGGCGTGATGCCCGTAACGTATGCCTCGCAAATGGCACGTGGACGCGGCTTGTGGGGCGAAGCATTTATGCAGGCAATGCGTGGTTACAATCATACAGCAGGCATCAATATACTGGGCGATTGTTTG
>CAZZZH010000235.1:0-7328 GCA_964658445.1 Ilyomonas sp. | reverse complement strand
AAGCGTGCGCCTGCAATTCACCTCCGTAAAACACTGCCGACGAATACCCCATAATCAGCTCGTTCATCCGGTACTGCTCGTTCAGCAATACCACTGCCTGCGGGTAGCGCGCCACACTTTTCTCCAGCAGCGTTACACCCAATCCATTCCGCGCCGCCTCGCTCGATTTCACCGTTGGCGGCAATTGGTGGTGGTCGCCCGCCAGCACCAGCTTTTTCCCTTTCAGTATCGGTATCCAGCATGCCGGTTCCAGCGCCTGTCCCGCTTCGTCTATCACCACCGTATCATACGTTAAGTTCTTTACGGTATAGTGGTTTGCGCCCACCAGCGTCGCCGCTATCACGTTCGCCCGTGCCACCAGGTCGTTTACTATGTATTGCTCCGTGTTCCCCACCTCCCGCATTATTTTATGCGCTTCGTCAAACAGCGCCTTGCGTTGGTCGCGTTCCGCCTTCCCGAACGTGCGCTTATACTTATGCGCCATGCTTTTATATTCTGCCGCCTGCTTCTTCAGTTTTTTAATGTCCTTCATCGCGCTGTGTTCCGCCATCCGGTTGTCCATCGTTAGCGATAGCAACCGTTCCGACACCCGCGCCGGGTTGCCCACGCGCAGCACGTTCAAGCCTTCGTCCGACAGCCGCTCGCTCAGCAGGTCTACCGCTGCATTGCTCGGTGCTGTCACCAATATCTGCCGGCCGTCTCTTTGTATCAGGGTTTTAATTGCATGCACCAGCGTCGTCGTCTTCCCCGTTCCCGGCGGTCCATGCACAATGACTATGTCTTGCGCGTTTACAATCTTTTGTACCGCTTCCCGTTGCGAAGCGTTTAAGAGGGATAGGGGTAGAGGAGCCGCCGCAGTATCAAATATAGGTTCCTGTTCTCCCGTCAGCACACGGGCTAATTTTCCTTCCTCCCGTTTCTCCCGCAGCCGAGCAGCCTGCCGCAGTGCCTCCTGCATCTCGTCGTAGCTCGTGTCGTCAAAGAGTAGGTCTATGCCCAGTTTACCCTTGCTCGCCCACTCCGGCAGTTCATCGGTACGTAGCGTGATGCCTAGCTTGTTACCACGCTGGTACGAGATCACGCCCTCTTCCTTATCGTGTTGCGCATCGTGGTTCGAAAACAGCATCGCCGATACACCCGTTCGCAACTGGTGTATCACATCCGTATGCGTGGTACGTTCTATCTCCACGGTTATATAATCGCCCCGGCTCGGCTCCGTGCCGCGTATCGCCACGGGGTACCACGAAAATCCAATCGCCCGCCGTTCTGCCACCGATGTATGTTGGGTAAAGTCCACATATTGCTTCCTGTCTTCCTCCCGTTCCGTTCTCAGCAATTGCAGCAGTTGGTCAAAATAATCCATGCGCAAAAGTATTGGTGCTGGCTATAAAAAAGGTTCTTTTTCCTTCGTTTGAAACTGACGGAGAATACGAGGGTGGAAATCATCCACATTGATTTTTATATAGTGCAGTAGTTAGCGAAATATAATTTTCAGGAAGAGAGAATAGGAAAGAAATAGTAAAGCCTTCTTTTTTGAATAAAATTTCGGATATGTTTGAACCAAGAAAACGAACCTCTGTAAGCCGTACTAAACGTACCTTAAAACTAATACCTAATTTATTTTTATAGGAAGTGTCGACATCTATAGAGTCAGATTAACAAAAGTGGCTGTCAAGCAACAAATGGATAGATTCAAAACAGAAGGAGCATATCCGTTAAAAACATAATTGTCTAAGACCTGACAGCGCCCTCCCGTAACATTGCGGAAGGGCGCTGCCATGTTCTACAAAAAAGATTAGCACTCATAGACACTTACCGTTTTTCTACACAGCAGCATTCAAACAATACTGCGCTTACACGCTTTTATTACTGGTAAAGTGTAACGCCTAAGTCAGTATCCTTACTCAAATCACTTTGCTTTCTATTCTTCTTTTCCATACCTAAAAATCATCCAGATAAGGGATATAAGAACACCTTCATACCCAAGCTTACAATCTAAAATTTACTCTACATTTACCCTATCAATTATCAACTATATGAATCAAAATTCTACTTCGCTCAGTCAGTTACTCAGGAGGCTGTATAAGCTTCGGTTTACTTTACAACAAATTCAACAGGGCAGGCAGCGTGCCGGCAGCCGGCAGGTGCAGGCTTTGCTGAAACAAATCCGGCGCGCTGCGCGCAAAGCCATCTCCCTCGGCACTCATCCTGCCGCTAAAGCATGTGGCGTAATGGCGGTTGCGCTTATGCTATCAGCAACAACGGAAGCGCAATGCAATACATTTAGCAGCGCAAATGGAGTCAACCCGATTACCATCAACCACCTGCCTGGTGGCAGAGAGCCTTTCTTTGTAGATATCGATGGCGATGGCGACCTCGATTGCTATGTACTTGATGGTATTTACAACTACGATGCGCCCTTCCTGTTAAAGAACATTGGCACCAACCAGTTTCCCGTGTATCAGTCGGCACCTGCCGAAAGCGGGTTTCCGCTGGGTGTTGATGCTTTATCTTTTGCTCCCTCTAACGCAGCGTTTGTAGACATAGATGGCGATGGCGATTACGATTGTTTCTTAGCCCAGTCTTATTCCGGAAACTTTAATGTACACATCAAGTATTTCGAAAACCAGGGCACGGCAACCTCTCCACATTTTGTAGAGAACGAAGCGAAGAACCCGCTCAGCACGGAAAACGGATCCTACTTTATTAGTTTCGCCTTTGCCGATATTGATGGCGACGGCGATCTGGATGTGCATATTATTGGCGACTATTTCGAGTATGACCTCATCAATACCGGCACAAAAACCAACCCGGTTTTCAGCGATACACGCAACTACAAGGGCGGCGTTCATTGGTACGATGAGCGCGCTTATTACGATTGGAATAATGATGGTTTGCTGGACTATGTAGAGAAGGGCACGTACTATAAAAACATAGGTCCTAAAAGCAATCCGCAGTATGTGCAGGATGCTGCCAACGGACCTAACTTCCAGGGCGCTATACCTCATATTCTTATCGACCTCAATGGCGATGGCAAATCCGAAGCCTTCGACAAACAACGATCTCTCTATTCGGTGGCTCCTGTGCCGGTAGTAGACACACAAACGGTACATTACCAGGGCAGAAATTTAGTAAGGTTCTCCTTATCACCCACTAGTGCTTCGTACACCTACCAGGCATTCCGCAATGGTGCACCGGTAGCCAACAGCAATCATCCCTATTTTATTGCCCAGGCAAATGGCGTTTATTCCTTTACAGTAACCGACAGTTGCGGCACCGGCTTTTCAGTGCCCTACCGCATTAAGTATAGTAGCGCCGCCGGGGCAGAAAAAACGGAACTGGCAGCGGTAACCAACTTGGCGGTTACAGCCACGGCATATCCCAATCCGTTTACCAGTTATCTTACCCTGCAGCTACCTCCGTCCGTATCTTCCGCTACGGCTAAAGTGTTCGATCTGCAAGGAAGGCAACTGCTTAGCCAGCAGGTTACAGGCAGCCACATTCACATAGGAGACGGGCTGGCAAAAGGTGTTTACCTGTTACAGCTTATTCAAAACAACACCATTATCTATTCGCAGAAGATGGTGAAGCAATAACCACCTCATACCAGGGCAGGCGTTTGCGTCGTGCCCCGGTTTTTCTTTCGGGTGCAAGGTTCTTGCTTGTGCTCTCCCATTCCGTTGTCAGCAACTTGCGTAGTTGGTCAAAATAATTCATACGCAAAAAGTATTGGTGTGGGTGTAACAATGATCCTCTTTCAAGATGGTGTAATTCTCATCTCCGTTCGAAAGGTGTGGTAAAAGACTATTTCTTGCCGTCCAACGAAACACGAAGCATTTCGTTATGGCAGAAAATGGCGAAGAATCGAACCACCGATAAACGACATTAAAGCATTACAGAGAGGAAACAAAGGCAGCCAATGGTACAGGTAAAGACGATGAAATAAACATTGTCTTTGTCAGCTATTTCTTTACGAACAGGCAGGAAGGAAAGACAACGATTTTTCCAAAATGATTATAGTGTAACACCGCAATGACCCTAAAAAAGATATTGCGGGAAAGAAATACCAAAATAATGGCATACTTCTCATTCAATGTTTTACGCTTTTAACAGCAACAATAATATTAATGACATCAAGCTAATACTCCACAAAATATTGCATATCCGCTTTGATATCTTTGTATCTGGTCTTACAGAATTTAGATATGGTATAAGATATATAGGGTGCATCAACACTTTAGATTTTACTGGGTAATTATTTTTATATCAATTAAGCGGTGAATATTAGATTTAATTCCCAAACATAAGCCTGCTGTCAGTCCAACATATTATTGTAGCATATCTGTAAATTATTGTTTCATCTATGGATACGGAGAGAAATATCGATTAAAATAAATTCTACCTGCTCACCGTAGCTTCCTCTATCGTTCGGTATCCGCACCATAGGTGTTCAGAAGAAAAGATAAAGGATAAAATCGCCGTCACTGCGAGGCATGAAGCAGTCTGCTGACAGTATAAAATAAGTTTACAAATATTAATCAAGTTCTCTTGTATTGCGCAGATGCTTCACAAAGCTCTCAATGACAGCTTTAACATTTTTCCCAACAATTATATTGTCCGCATCGACCAAAATGACGAAGGCGAAAATCTTATAAAATAGTCTCCGGCAATTTATACAATACGATCACCCAAACTCAGCGAAGTCTTACACAGAAGCTAAGCGAATGTTTTCAACTTCGCCTCATGTATCCCAAGTCTGCGACTTCATTTCTTCTTCACACGACTAGGCTCGCTAGAGACTTCCGCAGGGCTCTCTGGATGTTCCATAAAAGCTAGTCTCTGAGCGACCACATCCTTCAAAGTTCCAAAGGTAGAAGAGTAAGATAAAGGCCTCCAATCTACCCAAAAAAGATAAGCAGTGGAGAACCATCCTAAAATCCCGACTTACTATTCATCGGATGCAAGGATCGACAAAACTTCTTTCCAGTTATTGCCTCTTCTATGGTGGGTAAAGTTCACATTATGCCCTGCTGTAAACATGATCGGTTTTCCTTTACAAACATCCAGGTTTTTAGGATGATCATCTATCAGGTAATCGGTATCGATAATGCTTTTATCTCCGCAAAAAACAATATTGCGCCATCCAATGAATGGGAAATGTTTTTGCAGCCATTGATATTTCTCCGGCAGCGACTGCGGAAACTCCATAGCGGCAGATACAATATAAACCTCGTAAGTTTCCATTATCTTTTGTACGGCTTCTACGGCATCTTCCATTAGGGGTACGGTACTAAAAAAGCCGGGTGTAGTAACAAATTTTCTCACAGCACCTTTCTGAGGAAACGCCTCCTCTTCAGAAACGCCGATCATTATCGCTCTCGAAAACCGTTCACCATAGTCACGCTCATACCAGTCTATAAAATGCGCTTCCACATCTGCCAGCACGCCATCCATATCTATTGCTACCGTCTTTCTCATAGGTTACAAAATAATAGCAAAAGGTAAAATGAAGATTTTCTCCTCACTCACCATAGCATATTACCAAGTATAAAGCTGTCTGCACGGCATGTACGGCTGTGCCTACGCGCAACTTCGGAAGTAGCTTCCAGCTACAAATACGTAACCCAGCGAAGCATGTCGCACAAAGACTCAGCGAAGTTGGCAACTTCTTTTTTCATTCCAATCCCATCCAACAACATTCCATCCGCTTCCGGAGATATTTCATGTGCATCCAAACACATTCCATCTGCGTCCCGGCACATTCCATTTAAATCTTAATCGAAATGTAAGCCTACTCACTTCCCCGAAGGCAACGGCTGCGGTTTCGTAGTCGGTCCATCTACCGTAATGATGCCGTTCTTCACCTTCATCCGGTCAATAAACACCACCCGCTCATCTCCTGTTTTCGTGGTGCGCGCATGGTACACAATCCACATCTCCTTGCCATCCGGCGAGTAGGTAATGCTGTTGTGCCCCGTGCCCGATACAATTCCCCCTTTATCATCATTCTTCTGCAGCACCGGGTTATTAGCTGCCTTTGTAAACGGTCCTAGCGGCGAAGCCGAAGTAGCATAGCCAACTGCATAGTTCTGACCACCAAAATAATTGGCTGAATACATAATATAGTAGATGCCATCTTTCTTAAACGTCACCGAGCCTTCCGTCCAGCGGCGGTTCACCTCATGAGAAGTTACCGACCGGCTTTCCCATTCCGACTGTTTATCGTTCAGCTTTACCGGCGGGCGAAGCAACAACACCGGTTCGCCAATCACCCCCGAAAAATCCGATTTCAGTTCTACACCATATACCCAGCTTTCTTCTATTTCGTTGTACCAGCCTTTCGTCCGCGCCCAGTCGGCTATCTCGCTTTCCACGGGGTGTTTATACGCTACGCGCGAATAATACAGGTAAACCTTACCATTCGCGTCAAAAAATACATCTGCATCAATCGTAGGATAGCCGGGGTCAAACACCGGTTGGTTATGCAGGTCAATAAAAGGTCCCATTGGCTTATCAGCTACTGCTACGCCAATGCGAAAGTTCTCCTCTTCCTTCGCAGGGTTTTCTTTCCATTGCGCACTGTAAAACAGATAAAACTTTCCCTTTCGTTCATATACTTCCGGCGCCCAGTAAGCACCGTCCCACTTCGCAGTCGGGTCGCTCCAGCCATTAGCATTATTATGAAAATAAACCTGCCCCTCACTCTTCCAATGTACCAGGTCGGTCGATGAATAAGCTGCAAAGCCTTTATCGGCACCGCCCGTGCCATACATGTAATACATGCTGCCCGTATGCAGCACATAAGGGTCAGCCAGTTGCACGGGTAACGGGTTGGTAAACGTATCGATCCTCCCTGCAGCAGCCCGCTTCGTTTGGGCAACCACGGTAGCACAGACACACATCAGCAGCAGGAAACAAAATAGGTGCACAATCATTTTCATATAGCCATCGTCTTTATGGTCCGCAAAAGTAGGGAATCATTCCACCTTACTGCTGCTCTATCCTCCTATCTCGAAAAAAGGAAAAGCAGTTATCGCTGGCGCAATGGGTTTGGATTATTAGCAGCTTCGGTCTGGTATAGTAAGGAAGAAGCATTGTTGTAATGGCAATAATGCATTCAACACGCATCTCCATCAAAACTACTCACATGGCATTCTATTATCCAGGCAGCCAACCGGCATCAATCCTCATTTTTTCTTTGTCATTAACTACTGGTTTGTTATTTTTGGGTGGTAGAATAATAGCATCTTTTTTATCAACTCTCTGCTCTCTTCTTACTCTACTTCACTCCTGACATTATACTGACCTTATACCGACATTATAGAGAC
>CAZZZH010000234.1:0-7347 GCA_964658445.1 Ilyomonas sp. | reverse complement strand
AATCACTACCCATTCTTTTCTCCTTATTCCTCTCAAATTTATTGAAGAGACGAACGACGGATGAACGCCCTTTGGACGAAGGAAAGAGTTAGTAATCAGGAATCGGGCATAAGGTAACCATGAACTAAAGCGAAACGATGGATAGACGTTGAAGCGATCTATTGCAGGGCATTCGTGCGGCAGTCAGGAAGCAACTGGTGTGTGAGAATTATTGAAATAAGACTATAGTGAGTGTGTATCCTTATAAGCGTGGCGAATTTGTGGGCGCCAGCCGGAAAAAACGATGGTTTTTGCCGATGCAATGGTTACTGCCACAAGAATTCAAGGGAACGCGTGATAAAAGGAATAACAGAAAAAGCGAAACCGTCTATCATTTCCATGTATCGGGCTTTGATTGACCAAAGGAGGTTTAACTGCCTATTCTCATTTGATCTTTGAGAGAGGTCATCCGCAGCTTGTCTTTTCGTTTGCATTGTTCCTTTTATCTCACGACTGTTGTTAGGAAATGATTCAATAGATTTTAGCCGTCGACTCAGGATACGGGTCTAGATTTTTTTTAAATACAAAAGATATAATGTAAGGAAGAATGGTTGATTTTCCCAAACTGATTTCAAAGCGATTTTCATTACATTCGAGCGGTCAGAATAGATTTAAATCCGGCTATGTGCGGTTTATCAATTTTGAAAAGTAACAATTTCTAATTGTTGTCTTGGCGGTTTTGATAATATTGAGTATCCTTCGATAAAGTAGTTCTTTACATCTCGCATCAAAAATTTGTTTGCAAATGAAAAGGCTAGTAGAAACGAACCTCTTTAAATGATTGATTTACAAGTGCCCGGAACAGGAATCGAACCTGCACATCCTTGCGAATACCAGATTTTGAGTCTGGCGCGTCTACCAATTCCGCCATCCGGGCAAACGCTTATTGAGAGGGCTGCAATATTACCGTATCAATTCATACCTGCCAAAATACGCGTGAGGTATTTTTTCTTGTAATAATATTCCTTCACTTGCAGCAACTCTTTTTCGGTAGTAACACCTTCCTGATAATGTTCAATAATCCTTTTAACAGGTTCATAAATTTCTTTTTGAATGTCATCAATAGTTGTGTGTACAGATGATAAGGCGCTTGCATTTTCATCTGCTTTTGCATCTGTCATTTGCTCACTTAGGTCCAGCATTTCCATCAGGAACGCCGGCGGCAGTTCATACTTTTCTTCTTCCTCCAGCAAGCCTTTTTGTTGTAATACATACTTGATGGTATCATCGCCGTTTTGAAAAGTTTTATACGCTTTGTTCACCAGCGACGACTGTTCCAAAACCTTTGCCTGTTCGGGTTCAGAAGCATTCGTATAAAAATCGGGATGGTAAGCGCGGCTTAGTTCATAAAACTTTTTCCTCACCGTTTTTTCATCCGGCTTTAGCGAAACCGGTATTTCAAACAACTCGAAATAATTCATACTACAAAGCTATTATGGAGCAAGGCAAATGCAATACTAAAGTTTGCCGCTTGTTGTAAATGACTAATCTTGTTTTTTGAAACCATTACCTTGTCACGCAAAATCGTTCGATGTTTACCATAGGAATTCTCAGGGAAGGAAAAATACCAGAAGACAACCGTGTTGCCCTAACGCCTAATCATTGCCAGTGGCTACTGAAGACAATGGATTGCCGCATTGTTGTACAACCTTCCGGCAAGCGTTGTTTTAGCAACGAATCTTATGCGAAAGCAGGTGCTTTGCTATCCGAAAACCTTGGCGATTGCGACGTGATATTAGGTATAAAAGAAGTGCCGCAGAGTGAATTGCTGGAAGATAAAACCTACCTGTTTTTTTCGCACACCAAGAAGGCGCAGCCACACAACCAGTCACTAATGCACGCTATGATAGACAAGCGTATTACGCTAATTGATTACGAATGTCTGGAACATGAAGATGGACAGCGCATCATCGGCTTTGGCTTTTTTGCCGGCATTGTAGGAGCCCATAACGGTATGATGGCGTATGGCATGCGTACCCAATCTTTTTTGTTGCCTCGTGTTTATCTCAGCCAGGATTATCGCCAGCTTATCCGCAGCTATTTTGGCTTAAAGCTACCCAATATAAAAGTTGCGGTTACCGGCAGTGGGAGAGTAGCGCATGGCGTGCTGGAAATAATGAACTTAATGGACATTCAGGAAGTTGAATCAGACGAGTATTTACAACGCGAATTTAGCTATCCCGTTTATGTTCATCTCAAAGGGGCGAATCTTTATACACACAAGGATAAGCGAACCTATAGCCGCAACGATTTTCACCTGAATTCCGAAGCCTATGAGTGCCTGTTTGATAGTTTCTGTTCACAAACAGATATATTGATCAACGGTATCTATTGGGATGCTTCTGTTCCTCGTCTCTTTGAGCCAGAAGCCTTACTGCGAAAGGATTTTAGAATACAAACCATTGCCGATGTTACGGATGATGCGCATGGAAGTATTCCCTGCAATCTGGGTGATGCTACTATTCAAAATCCGGTTTACGGTGTAGATAAAACAACTCTTCAAAAGACAGAACCTTTTTTACCCGGCAATATAGATGTGATGGCGGTTGGCAACTTGCCCAACGAATTGCCCTGCGATGCCAGTGATTATTTTGGCGATCAGCTTATCAAATATGTGTTGCAGGATTTAATGAAAGGTGAAAGTGATGTAATTGAACGGGCTACTCTTTTGAAGAAGGGAAAACTTACTGAGCGCTATGCTTATCTAAGTGAGTATGCCAGGCATTGACTCATTTTAATTATAAATAGAGATAATAATCTTTCAATAAAAAATGGAATGCCGAAGAGTATTCGTTGCCTTTATTTTTAATGATGACTTCTTCCTGCAGAACCCCTTTTTGTTCTTTTGAAAACAAAAGCATGCTTCTGAAATAAGGATGATTTTCTGTTGGCTTAACTCCCACCTTTTTGTTTACAAAATAATGAGCTTCGTTAGCTAAGACTTCGAATTCATTGGCTCTGCGGTAAGGCAACAAAACCGCAAAGCTTCCCCCCTCTGATAATAAGCTTTTTGTACAACTCATCCATTCGCTGAAACGTAGGCCAGTATGGTGATTCGCTCTGTTCTTTGCATCACTTTTACTAAGCAAATCGTCTTCATAAAATGGAGGGTTGCTCACAATGAAATCATATTTTTTTTCGGCGGTAAAATCCTGAATACGGCATTCAAAAACTTTCAGCTTTTCGCTCCATGCTGATGCTGCAAAATTTTCTTTTGCCTGTTGCGCCGAGGTAGCATCCGGCTCTACCGCATCTATATGGGAACCGTTTATTTTCTGCGCTATCATCAGGCTTAGTAAGCCGGTGCCGGTGCCTATATCGAGTATGGTTGAAGGGCTGGTTTGGTTATTTATTTCATTAGCCACCCAGGCACCAAACAAACACGAATCTGTACACACTTTCATTTGCGTTTTATCTTGCTGGATGGTAAATTGTTTAAACTGAAAATAGGTGTTGGGCATACAGCAAAATAAGCATTAATGAGCACAGTCATTGGCATGGCAATGACTGGCTTTCTTGCAGGCTTTAAAATTAAAATAATGCGCTGTAACAATGAAGATAACAGCCGGTGGCAACAACCAGTATTGTTTATCATGCCACACTTGTTTAGCACATAAAAACAGGATGCCAATCACAAAAAGATAAAGTGGCAGCAACTGGTGATGATGTTTTTTATAGCCATGGTAAAGAGAGTAAAACCCGATAGCCGCTGCGATAATGATCATGCCGATTTCAAAGTTCCGATTGTCTAACAACTCGATGCCAAAGAACGGCAGACTGGTTAGAAATAATGGCAGCAAAGCGCAATGGATGGCACAGGCAAGCGATGCTGTAATACCCAATCCGTCCCAATTGATTTTGTAACGCATACAATGGCGAAGATAAAGAACAAGTGCTCAAATGCAACGGTGTTGCAAAATACTATAACAGAATGTTAGAGCCGTTTCGGCCAATCAATCCTTTTGTAATTTTGAGGCATGAACAGGAAAAAACTTCTTCTCTACGGCGGCTTTTTTATCGGCCTACTGATTGTTTATTTTTTGTTTGTCTTTTGGGGAACGGATAACTGGAAAACCAGACTGCCGCTGCTTTCTGCTACAGTGCAGCCTTTTTCTTTTACCACGGAAAACAATACTCCGTTCACGCAAAAAAATATGCAGGGAAAGGTATGCGTGGTGAATTATTTTTTCACCACGTGTAAAGGCATTTGCCCTCGCATGAACGGCAACCTGAAGGATGTGTACGATAAATTTAAAGACAATCCTGACTTTCTTATTGTATCGCATACCTCCGATCCTGAAACTGACTCGGCTGCTACGTTGAAGAAGTATGCTGAAAAAATGAAGGTGAATACCAACACCTGGGTTTTTCTTACCGGTAAAAAAGATAGTCTTTACAAACAGGCGCGCAATAGCTACCTATTAGACGATCCTAAGAATGCAGTTGTGAATATCAACGACCAGTTTTTGCATACGCAGTTCCTGGCTTTGGTTGATAAAAACGGCAACCTGCGCGGGCAGATTTACGATGGCTTAAAGAAGGAAGAACTAAAGCAACTGGAAGATGATATTGCCATCCTGCTGAATGAAAAAAACACTAACTTTTCCGGAAGTAATTTTACCCATTCTACCAATTAAGCCATATGGATGCACAAGAAGTTTTAAAGCAAAACGGGCTTAGCAACACAGAAAGTCGACAGGCAATTCTGCAGTTGTTCCTGAATAGTAATGGCGCGCTGGAGCATTCTATTATCGAAAAGAAAACAAGGGAACAGTTTGATCGCGTTACCATTTACCGCACCCTGCAAACCTTTCAAAAAAGCGGGCTTATCCATACCATTCCTTCTTCGGATAGTGTGGTAAGATATGCTTTGTGCAAAGATGAATGCCGCGAAGGTCATCATCACGACAACCACGTGCATTTTGTATGCGATAACTGCGGCGTTACCTTTTGCCTGCAAAAAGTTGAAGTGCCGGAAGTGAAGCTACCAAAGGGTTTTAAAGCCTACAACATCGACACAATCGTAAATGGTGTTTGCAAAGACTGCAGGTAAAAATTACACGCTCATCGCATCATACACCACCACTTTTGCCCATAAATGGCTGTAGTTTTTAATGAACGCCTGGTGTATTTCATCGTTCTGGTAAGATGCCTGATCGTCTAAGTTATCGAAGAACATTATTTCCGAAACGCCCCACGACGCATCTACTACATCTCTCTTTTCCGTATCGGCAACAATACCTACATACAACGTTTTTATTTGCGGAATGTCGGATAATGTTTTTACACCTTCTACCAGTTTGTCGCGGTCTGCGGCAGAAGATGGGTTGTTTAACCAAAAAATAGCATGATGAATCAATGGTAGTTTCATGTTGTTTGTTTTTGCAAATAGTGTAGAAGGAACAACGGCTGCTGCACCCAACGTTGCAACAGCCGTTATAAAATATCTCCTGTTCAGGTTGTTGTCCATGGCACAGAAGAAATAAAATATTTAGTAAAAATCAGACCGGTTGTCGGTGATTGAAGCATTCCTGCGTAGCGCCTCAAACACACCGCCGTTGCCGTTTTGCTGTTGCAACTGCCGACGCATATTTTCCTGCACCTGTTCAATGGACATACCTGAAGAAGCGGCTGCCGTTACGCCTTTGCTTTGTACCACAAAAACACCGGCGGTACCCGCTATGGGCGAGCTCATTTTTGACACCAGACTTTTGTTAAATGCAGCACCCAGCAGCTTCGGCTCGAAACCTAAGCCAGCCACGGCAGGTGATTGAAACGAAAGACTATCTGCCTGCTGAACCCCTGCACCTGCGCTCTGGGCTACCGCTTCCAGCGTACCGCCTTTCATTTTGGTAGCAATAATGGTTTTTGCTTTCTTTTCATTTCTTACAATGCTTTCTACCTGCGCGCGGGCTGCATGGGCAGAAGGCAATCCTGCCTTTTCGTCTGAAGTAATGATGGCAACAATGTACTGACCGCCTAATTCGAACGGCTCTGAAACATCGCCTACGTCGCCCTTATAAATCCAGCGTACCAGGTCGCGGTTTTCCGGCCCCATCATGCTGATGGAATAATCCGCTTTCTTAATTTCCTGCGAGCTTACCGGAGCGAGCTTTTCTTTTTTAGCATTCGCGTCAAAGCTTTTCTGGTCTTTGCTTTCCGCTGAAAACTTAGCGGCTGCCGTGCTGGCTACGTTCACCGTTTCGTTGCTTGCATTGATGGGCTTCGCTATGTAGGCTACCTTGTAGGCATCCTGCATGGCTGTTTGCTTTAGCACTTCTATATAGTGGTAACCAGCATACTGACTGTTCGATACTTTCACCGTCTTCTTGGTACCTACCGGTTCGAAGAAAGCAGTCTCCGCAAACTCTTTGCTGATGGTGCTGAACTGGGAGTAAGGAAAAGTATATTCTCCTGCAGTGGCTTTGCTTCCATCGTCATCGCTATACTTTTGTACCATCGAGTCGAAGTTGGCGCCCCCCTGAATGGCTGCTGCAATACTATCTATTCTTTTCTTCGCTACGCTATCGGGCAGCACATCAGCGCCATTGCTTTGGGTTTTTATTAAAATGTGACGCACTTTAGCAGAATCGGGCACGGAGCGTTTGCCAATCATCTTCGCCAATTCATATTCATTGTTATTCACATAGGGTCCATACACCTGACCGTCGCTCAATTTCATGATTGTGTCTGCCGCCGCATCTTTCAGGTCGGCTTTCGTGGTGTAAACGTCAGTGTAGGCGACATCGCTGTTTTTCGATGTTACAAACGATGCTACATCGGTAGTGGTGGCAAAGGCAGGCTTCAGTGCAGTTAACTGTTCTCTCACGGCTGCGCTATCTGCAGCAGAAGGCGTTTCGCTGAACGACACATACTGTATAGTGCGGGTTTCTTCTTCCCGTTTGAAATCGGCTTCGTGCTTTTTTACATACGCCATTATATCATCGTCGCTTACGGTAACGGCGCTATCGTTAACAGTGCTGTAGGGTACAAACACATATGATGCTTTCGCTACCGAATTGTTATCGGCATTCATTTTTTCCGCCATCCATTTGGGCACGTAGGAAGCGCCGCCCAGCAGGTAAGAATACTTGGTATATAGAGCTTGCTGCGATGTTTGCGTGATTAATTTTTCAAGCTGAGTTTTCTGCGCTTCGTTGTTGCTCTTTTTAATTTGTGCAATCTGCTGCCGTGCGCCATTTGCATCGAAGATGCCCGTCTTCGGGTCGGTAAATGCCTGCTGCATCCACTGAGGCGGGTTACTGCCAAACATATTATCCGCCAGTTCTTTCGGCGTAAAGTTCAGCC
>CAZZZH010000233.1:0-7350 GCA_964658445.1 Ilyomonas sp. | reverse complement strand
TGCTCTTTTGTTAATGCCTCGCAGTAGTATGTTTTCATTGTCATGATTCGTTTTCTAATTGAAGCTTAATTGTAAGCATTGATTAAACAAAATCTTTCGGCGTATAATCAAAAACATTACTTTTCGTTTCCATAGATAAACCTTTTGGTTATGCTTTCTTCTTTTGACCTGTTCCTTATTGCGGCTGCCGTTGCTGTTGCCATAATTGTTTGGTTGCTGGCAAAACAATCGAACTTACGCAGGATGTCTGCTATGCAAGAAAAGCTGGCGCAACAAGAGCAGCACATTGCGCTGCTGACCCATAATGGCAATGAACTGCGTCTGCAAAAAGAACAATTGCTGCAGCAATCGGCTAAAACAGAAGGCTTGCTGCAATCGATGACAGAACAGTGCAATGGGCTAAAAAGATACCAGCGTGATAACGAAATATTGAACAGCCAACTAGCAATGTTTAAAGAAAAATTTCATGCGGCAGAAGACAAGCTGGAAGTGCACAAAGCCGAGCTGGAGATGATTGGAGACCAGTTTAAACATGAATTTAAAAATCTTGCGCAAACGATTTTAGAAGAGAAAACCGAGAAATTTACGGCTTTGAATGAAGAGAAGATGAACGCACTGATTACGCCCTTGAAAACACAGTTGGGCGAGTTTAAACAAAAGGTTGAAGAGACGTACGACAAGGAAAGTAAAGAACGATTCTCGTTAGGAAAAGAAGTGCAGCGTTTAATAGAAATGAGCCAAAAGGTAAGTGATGAAGCCAATAACTTAACCTCTGCTTTAAAAGGTAATGTAAAGATGCAGGGCAATTGGGGCGAAATGATTTTGGAAAGTTTGCTCGAAAGTAGTGGCTTATCAAAAGGGCGTGAATATCATGTTCAGCAGTTTATCAGAGACAATGCAGGCAACATTATTAAAGATGAGACTGGCAAAGGCTTACAGCCAGATATTACTATTTATTACCCGGACAACCGAAAGATTATTATCGACAGCAAAGTATCGCTTCTTGCCTGGGATGAATATACCGGATGCAATGATGTTCAGCAACAGAAAAATTGTTTAAGCAATCATATCCGGTCTATCCGTTTGCATGTGGAAGGGCTGAGCCGGAAGGATTACCCGAAATATGCGCTGGCATTGGATTATGTGCTGATGTTTGTGCCGATAGAGCCCGCCTTTCTGGAAGCTGTAAAGAACGATACCACACTATGGAAATATGCATACGACAAACGTATTTTAATAGTAAGCCCAACCAATTTATTTGCTGTTCTGAAGATTGTGGCCGACCTATGGAAAGTAGAACTGCAAAACAAACATGCGATATCTATTGCAGAACGCGCCGGCGCCTTATACGATAAGTTTGAAGGGTTTATTGGCAATTTCGAAGCCGTGGGAAGAAAGATAACGGAAGCTACTTCGCTTTACGAAGAAGCGCTCGGACAACTGAAAAACGGCAAAGGCAATGTGATGCGGAAAATAGAAGAGCTGCGCAGGATGGGGGCAATTACCAAAAAACAATTGCCGGAACGCCTTCTTGAAGAGGAACAACCTGAAGTTGGATAGCTTTGGCAGAAGCTATTTTGCTGGAATTTTAAAAGTTTTGTTATGCTTTCTTTTTTCAGCTTTTTTATTTTTATTACCAGAACCTTTTTTATAATATTGCTTCAATAGCCAAAACGAAAAATCTGTTATCATAGCCTTCTGAGTTAAATATTCTCAACCTTAGTTTCAGATTCGTTTACCGTGTTGTTTGTCATACAAAAATTTATGGATCGCAGATAAAGTGTTTTGCATTGATAAACCATTTTAAACTATAACTGGATGCTCGAAAAGCAATTTAACCTTCGGTATTTCGAAATGAATAAATGGGGCGAAGCCTCGCCACTTACCATGGCATCGCTTATCCAGGAGACGGCTTCCGACCATTGCAACAGTATTGACTATGGTTTGTTCGACCTGTATGCACAGAACATAGGCTGGGTATTGCTGGCGAGCTTTATCAAGATGGATCGCTATCCTGTTTTTAAAGAAAATATTACCATCCGCACGTGGGTATCTGCTTTTACCGCCACGCGTTGCTATCGCGAAAACATAATCTACGATGCCGAAAAAAATATCATCGGCAAATCAAGAGGATTGTGGGTTTTTTTCGATACTCAAAAGAAGCGGCCGGTAAGGATTTTCGATGAAATAATAAAAGGCTGGGCGCCCAACAATGAAACCTGTGTTTACTATAATATAGACGACCGGTTAGCCCAATCTGAAGCAACACAATGCAGAAAAAGTTTTGACATTTATCAGTACGACCTTGATGCCAACAATCATGTAAATAACCTGCGCTATCTGCAATGGGCTTTAGAAACCGTACCGGAAAATTATTTTGAAGAAAAGCAATTGTTGGCGATCGATACGCGATTCATTAAAGAAGCTTATTATGGTCAGTCGGTACAATCGGTAACTGCGTGTGAAGAAGATAAGCATTGTCTGCACCACCGTATTATTAATGCCGGAAGCGGCGACTTGTGTGCTGCTGCCAACACGGCGTGGCGGCAGCGCGTAGCAGTTGCAGAAAATAAAGTATACCAGTTTGTATAACTCCTTCTTTGCCTTTAAAAAAAATTGAAAAGCCGGTTTACTGCCGGCTTTATTTGTGTTTATCATTGCTTTTGTTATCTAAATTTTTATTTTACATAATCACTTTTTCATTCTTTCGTTTTTTATAAAACAATAGTTCAATGCAGAAATGGCTTGTTATTATTTCAATGTTTTCCTTGGGTGTTGCAAAAGCGCAGGACGATATTCCAGACATGCGAAGCAAGAAAGATAACTTTAAAAAAGTGATGGAGAAAGAGGTACGAAGCGATGCCGCTACTTTCACTATGACAGGTATTGATGAAAGTGTAGGCAAGCCTCCGCTAGCTTCTATTCCGGTTACCAGCTACGACCGAAAAAGCATTCATTTTGAAGGCAACGGCATCAATGTAACCATTACGGCAGGCGATTTCGATGCCTCGAAACACAAACTCTTTTACTCTGATAAATATCTTATTAAAATAGACAACAAGGCATATTATGGACAATACACACAAGTGCCCAAACACAACATTGCTTCTGTACAAGTAAAGATTGATAAAGACAGCGTGCTCATTCCGCCGGCAGCATACTTTGATTTATACAATCCGGCGTTTACCTACACCGATGGCGACAAGCTGAAAACCTTTGCCGGCGTGTATCAGAGCGCTGATAAAAGAAAAGTGTACATCTACATGTTAAACCGCGATGAACTTGGCAGCTATGAAGTAACCTGGGTAATACAAGATAAAAAATACCTGAGAAGGATAGTTGATTTTGGTTTTTTAAAATGATGCTTTTCTAAACATTTGAAAGCAGAAAGCGGTTTATAAAAAAGCGATGCAACGTTCAAAGACCTTGCTTCGCTTTTTATGTTTTGTACAATACTTTAATTGTGTTTGACAAAGGAACTATCCTGGGTTCACCATATCTGTTCCTCCGGAAGCATCGCTCTTGGTGTTTTTCCGCTTAAATAAATTCGCATCAAATTTTCCGAAGCGGTAGTTAATATTCAGCCTTACTACTTGCGGGTCTCTGCGCCGTTTAGAGATTTGATTGAAATAATCGCTTGAAGATATGTAGGATTCGGAATACGTTTTATAAACAAAGGTGCGGGCAAAGTCATTAATGCTAAGCGTAGCCGATAAGCCACTGCCACTTTTCTTGAATGTCCATTCTTTGCGGATAGCAGCATCGAAGCTGTAATTAGGAAAAATATAACCTTGTGCCGATGTAGCCGGAGGTCCGCCAAAACCACCGCCCTGTCCGCTGTTGCGCGCGCTGCCCGAGCCGGCTGGCAATACAGCTTTCGACTGGTAATTGCCGGACAGTTGCAGGGAATACCCATGCTTAAACTTAAAGTTATTATTGAGCTTTGCAAAATAGCTCCAGCGTTGTTGAGTTATCACTTCGCCGGTAGTCTTTCCGTCGCTGCTGCCATTAATTTTTGAATTGAAGAAATTGATGTTGGCAGTTACATCCCAGATCTTTGCTACCGTTATTCTGTTGGTAAGTTCAAGCCCATAGGTGCTGCTGCTGTTGGCATTTACAAACGTGCTGAAATAAACGCTGTCGTTTTTATTAATTGTCAAATCCGGATTGGCTCCGTAATAAATATAATTCGTTATTAAATCGGTACTGTGTTTATAATAACCGGATACCAACAGGTTTGCACCTTTTGTATACGCATAGCTGTAGTTGACCTCAAACGAATTAGTAAACTCAGGACGTAGACCAGGGTTGCCAATTGACAAGTTCAATGGATCTGTGTTGTCGATAAAAGGAAGCAATTGCCAGAAGTTAGGACGGTTAATACGTCGTGAATAGTTTGCCTGGAAGTCTTGCTTATCATCTATCTGGTAAGTGATGAATGCACTGGGAAACAAACTAACTGGGTAATTGATTTTGAAGGCAGAATCTTTACCCAGTAAGGTTCCGTTGTAGTTAGAGCTTTCTGCCCGTAAACCAAGCTGGTAGTTCCATTTCTTCGTCTTCAAACTATAGGTTGCGTATGCGGCGTACACCTGGTCGTTATACTTATACTGGCTGCTGATGTTCGGCAATGGAATGTAAGCCGAGTCTGGATTAAACGAGTAAAACTGGTTATTATCGTTTAAAAAACTACGAAGTGCTGCACGGGCACCAGCTTCTATCTTGGCTTTACTGGTAATGGGATTTTCATAATCGACCTGAATAGTTGTGAACCGATTATAGCCACCGCCATTTATTTTTTGTAGATAAGGAGAATATTTAGGAGAGCCGGTAGCCGTATAATAATTGGTTTCGTAATCTCCATCATTGTTGTTCTTGCTCGAATTGTAATTTACATCAGCCGATATATCGTGACCATCTTTCGCAAAGTTGTGCTTGTAGCTAAGCTGTGCTCCAAAGTTGTTGAAGCTACGGTCGGTTATTGCATTTCTGATGCTTTGCGTAAGCAGAGAACCGGTAATGCTGCTATCAATGGTTTGGTCTTCGTTCGAATTAAAGCTTCCATGTACATAATTACCTGCTATAGTAAAAGTATTTCGGTTATCGGGTAAATAATCGATGCTTCCTCTAAAGAATTCAAATGTTCCGGGGTTTACACCTTTTGAGTATTGGTGAATCTGGCTGGCTACACCGCCCGTATAATTATTACGGTCAATGATATTGGTGTATTTCGATTTGCGCTGGTTGACGTTAGCACTTACAGAGTAGTTGAACTTGTTTTGCCGAAAGCTTAAATCTACACCGCTGTTAATTCTTCCTCTTGAATCTACACCTGCGCGAATATTGCCATTGTAGCCAACCTTTTTGTTTTTCTTCAATACAAGATTTAAAATGCCGGCATTGCCGCCCGAAGCATCGTACTTGGCAGAAGGGTTGGTTACAAGTTCTACTCTGTCTATAATATCGGCAGGTATCTGGTCGAGGGTTAAAGTAGTGGGTCTGCCATCAATAAAGATGGTAGGCGCCGCATTGCGCAGCGTTACGTTGCCATCTACATCTACATTCAACGATGGAATTTGCTTCATCACCTCCGTTGCTGTTTGCCCGGTGGTCACTATATTTTTATCTACATTAAAAACTTTCCTGTCCACACCCATTTCGAAAAATGGTTTAGCCGATGTGGTAACTGTTACGCCACCCAGCGTCGTTTCGGTTTGTTCCAGTTTTATATTACCCAAATCTTTGTCTGCACTGCCAGGGTCGAGACTTACCAGCTGCGAAATATCTTTATAACCAATGCTGGTAACCCGAAGGGTAAGCTTTCCTTTCATCGGGATATTCTCGAAATTAAAATCACCGTTCGCTTCGGTAATGCCTGTGGTTACCGGCACATCGTGTGCATTGCCGCTGCTGTCTCTTGCTGAGCGGATAAGCAGAACCGTAGCGCCATTTAGTCCTTTATTGGTTTTGCTGTCTACAATCTTTCCAAAAAAATGACCCGTCATACCGGCGCCACCTCCCCAATTGCCGGCACCAGCAGGCCGGTTACCACCGGGTATTTGTGCGTACGTAAAATGAAAACCTAAAAGCGTAATGAGTAATAAGTAAAACGATTTCATGCTTGTTTATATTAGTTCCTTATAACCTGTATTTATCAGTAGAAAGGAAAAGGATAGATAACACAAGGTACAGAAGCAAGTAGTGTGCAAGAAACCGTACCCACCAGACAAATGTCTATGTGCGAAGGCGTTGCTGTAAAAAATATCGGCTACAAGGGCTTTCTGTTAGGCAAATAGTGTTAAGAAAATGTAGAAACATCCGCAAATAAAACCGGTTGCAGCGCAGGTATAATCCATCACTCGTAGCTGCTTTCTCAAAAGCCGTTTTAGTGTGTCGGTCGAAATCCCATTAAGTTGAGTTGAAATGGTATCACTCAGGCTGATGTTCTTTTTTACATTGGCAAAATATTGCTGAATAACCGCCGGGAATAGTTCTTCCAGTTCCTTCATAAAGATGGCTTTCATGTCGGCCACCAGTTTATCACTGATAAACATAGCCAGCATGGGCATTGCTGCCGGCAGCTTTACGCGCAGAAAATTGTCGATATGAGTTTCGGCAAAAGGTAAAATCTTACCAATGGTAGCCGGCTCGGTGGCGGTTCGCTCTATACTGTCTAACGAAAATTGCTGCGCCGCATAATCGCCAATGGCGCGGCCAATCTGCTCTCTTTTTTTTATAACTGCAGTGCTGTAAACAGCTGTAAAAACCTTTGCTACCAGCCAGCCAATGCCGGCAAAAAGAAAAGGAGCCAGGTAAGGCAGTCCGGTATTCAGCATACAAATTATCAATAAAAAAGTCTTGTAAATAACCATTCACAAGACTTTTATTTTGGGGAGACCAATGGGTTTCGAACCCACGACCTTCGGAACCACAATCCGACGCTCTAACCAGCTGAGCTATGATCTCCGTATAAGGGCTGCAAATGTAAAATAATTTGGGTGAGAAAATAAGCGCCCTGTAAATATTATGTTCAAAAAAGCAGACCAGTGCCCGCCAAAACCCGAACCTGTCTTCTAAAAGCCTGCATCCGTCTTCTTCAAACTTACAATTCACTTCTCCAAACGCACGATTGACCCGTAAAAACGCATTATTGAGTTTCGCAAACCCACAACCTTCTTCCAAAAACGCACAACCGGGTTCTTCAAAATTCCTGCTGGTGTCCAGGTAGTCATAAGCGCACTCCTTCGTTTCTGCCGGTTCCTATTTTGTTGTTAACGAAAACAATCCATTACCCGCTTCGCATACCCACCTTATTTATTTAACTTTGCTGCCTTTTTAAGAAAACTCATG
>CAZZZH010000232.1:0-7395 GCA_964658445.1 Ilyomonas sp. | reverse complement strand
CAAAGATTGTTATCTACACTCCAAAGATCATCATCTCTGCTACAGAAATCATCATCTTCACTCCCGTGATAGTGATTTCCGGTCTTCTCATCATAAAAAACGAAAGAAAGAAAAGGAAAGAATCAATAGCTATCACGTTTTTGCCACCCAGCGAAGCGTTTTTCACCCTTCGCAACCTTCCATTAACCGGCAAAGCGGCGAAACAAATATTCGGCTGCCGGCAGTAATTGCGGAAAAAGCGACAGGCATTACCAGAACTAGGCTTCAGCAATTGTGCACGAACCCGGCTGTGAATTTTTCACACCAAACCTTAACGCTTCTTTATCCACAATGCCTTACTCGAAAAATTACATTTGTGGGTCTATGAAACGTTTTGCTTTTTTAAGTTTCGGCCTGCTTTTCATAACGCTTCTTCATGCGCAGTCGCTTACCGGTATATGGCGCGGTTATTTCTTTTCCGGCTTCGGTATGTTTAAACAGCAATATAAATACGAAGTGCAGTTTAACGAGTTAAAAAACAAAGGTCTTCGCGGCGTTACCTATTCATACAATACCACTTCATTTTATGGAAAAGCTGGGCTGAAAGGTATCTTCAGAAACGAAGCCAACTCGGTGGTGATGAAGGAGGATACCATGATAGAAGTGCGCGGAGACTTTGGGCAAACCTGCCTGATGACCTGCTATCTTGATTATGCCAAAGAAGGAAAAGAAGAAACTTTACAGGGCAGTTTTACAAGCGTCGTCATGGGTAGCGGAGCCGACTGCGGCAGTGGTACGGTGTACCTGCAACGCGTAGAAAACTCGGATTTTACAAAAGAAGATTTTTTATTGAAAAAACCATCGAAGCCACCGGTTACCAGCGCCCCGAAGCCAATGCCACCGCCGCTTGTAAAGAAATTGCCGCAACACACCGATACAGCCGCTGAGCATAAAATACCCGATCACCTTGACCCGCTGATAACCGATACGATGGCTAAGAAAACAAAGCCATCGCTGCCGCCCGCATTGACAGAACGAAAGAACGACCTTGTAAAAACGCTGGTGACCAACTCGCCTGATATAAAAGTGGACTTGTATGATAATGGCGAGATTGATGGCGATACCATCACCGTGTATCACAACAACGAAGTGGTGGCTTATCGCAGAGGGCTAAGCGCAACCGCCATTACACTAAACATACAGGCATCGCTGCAAGAACCGCGGCACGAGTTTGTGATGTATGCCGATAATCTTGGCAAAATACCGCCCAATACGGCGTTAATGGTAATAACAACAGGTGGCAAGCGCTACGAGCTTTCCGTTGTTTCTACAAAAGAAAAGAATGCAAAAGTGGTGATTGAATATAAGCCCGATGCCATGTAAACCTTAGTGCAACCGGATGCCCATCTGTAAGGTAGTATCGCCTGCGGACGGCTGATATTTTCCTTCGAGCAAAAGCGTATAAAAGCCTGCTGTAGTAAGGTTTTTGCTGATTATCCGCGCCAGCGTATCGGTTGTTCCGCTTCTTACTGCATAAAAATTATAGGTGCCGGTGTGGGTGGCAATAAAAGTATTGGTAGCGCTTGTAGGTGACAGGCTGTCGTAGCCGCGGTTTTTCCAGGCGGTAATATAGGTTGCGCTATCGGCATAATAGGAAAGATCAATAGCTGGCGCGCCGTGTGCAAAGTTGAAGAAGCGCAGGTGAATAGAATCGTTGACTGCGCCGAAATTATCATTGACCACCAAAGACTTAATTTGGTTGGTGCCCGAGTCGATTAAAAACACAGAATAATATTGCCCGGCAATGGTGGTAAAATTGGTTGTCAAAACTTTATCCTGGGAAAAGGTTTGAGCTTTCAATTGCGTGTTGCCTGCCGTCACCTGGTTGTACAAAGTATAACTGCCGAAAGGAATAGCCGTACTGATGTTGGCGCCATTAACAAAGATGTTCAGATCCGAAGTTTCGGGCGATAAAGCATATACGCTGATGGCGGCAGATGGCTGTGTGCTCTCGCTGGAAGAGTTGAGTGAACAACCCGACAAGAAAAAGAAAAAACCGAAAGAAAGAAAGCTTAGAAACCTGTTCATCATAATATTATGTTTGTGTAAAGTTGTGTTCCGCTAATCGCTCATGTTAAGCAAAAAAGCACTGCCTTTATTACTTTAGCCATACGCAAACGCACCTTACTGAAGAGGATGGATGACGATAAAACGTTGCCTGCCTGTAAATATTACCACTTATGCCGCACGAAGCTATATCAGCTTTTGATATTTTTAAAATAGGGGTTGGCCCTTCCAGCTCGCACACACTGGGGCCATGGCGGGCAGCCATGTTGTTTATCAACGGGCTGCGAACGCACTACGATCTCCAACAACTTACCTCGTTGAAGGTGTTGCTCTATGGCTCCCTGGCAAAGACGGGCAAAGGACACGGAACCGACCTCGCCGTGCAGATGGGCTTGCTGGATGAAGACCCGGTAACGACTGATGTTTCGCTGTTGTTTACCAAAATAAAAAACATTGCTGAACAGAATGAGCTAATGGCAGGCAGCGAAGTAATTGTTCCTTTTTCACCATCCGAGGACATTGTTTTTTTTATGAATGAAGTATTGCCTTTTCATCCTAACGGGCTTACTTTTTTAGCTTCTTTTCGGGATGGTGAAAACATCAGCGAGACGTATTATTCTATTGGCGGTGGCTTTGTAGTACAAGAAGGTGCAAGCCACTCTCATACCGATAAGCAAATTGACCTTCCTTTTCCGGTATCCACTTCTTCAGATCTGTTGTTTTGGTGTATGAAAACAGGTTTGTCTATTGCAGATATCGTGTTGGAAAACGAAAGTGCCTGGCGTGCTGAAACCGAGACCCGGCAAGGTTTACAGGCTATCTGGGCCGTGATGAAGCAATGCATGTACAGAGGTTGCCATACAAAGGGTGAGCTGCCGGGTGGTTTGCATGTAAGGCGGCGCGCTTTTGACCTGAATAAAAAGCTTACCACAGGTAAAACGTATCAGGATATAAATGATTGGATGATAGTGATAAAAGAAAGCGCTCCCAACTTTCAATCGGTGCTCGACTGGATCAGTTGTTTTGCCCTGGCGGTAAATGAAGAGAACGCTTCGTTTGGCAGAGTAGTAACGGCACCTACCAATGGCGCTGCGGGCGTTATACCATCGGTGCTGATGTACTTTGTTTTGTTTTGCAACGGCAACAGCGAAGAGAAAATTAACCGCTTTCTGCTAACCGCTTCTGAAGTCGGCAGCATCTTTAAAAAAGGAGCGACGATATCGGCTGCGATGGGCGGCTGTCAGGCAGAGATCGGCGTGTCTTCTTCAATGGCTGCTGCGGCACTTACAGAGAGCCTTGGCGGCACACAGCGGCAGGCGCTAATGGCTGCCGAGATAGCTATGGAGCATCACCTGGGTATGACCTGCGACCCCGTGGGCGGCCTGGTGCAGGTGCCTTGTATAGAACGCAATACCATGGGTGCCATTAAAGCCATAACGGCTTCGCAACTGGCTCTGCAAGGCATGCCCGACTACGCAAAAGTATCGCTGGATGCAGTGGTAAATACCATGTGGGAAACCGCAAGAGATATGAATACAAAGTACAAAGAAACTGCGGAAGGAGGTTTGGCCATTCAACTACCGCTGGGCATGAAAGACTGTTAATTTTGTGACGGGTAATTGCATTTGAGAACGCATTGTTTTCTTTGCTATAAATATTTTTACAACATAAGAATGACGGCATCTCAAAAACCAAAACGTCTGCGTCCTTTGCAACTGATTGCGGTTATCTTTCTTACGGTTTCTGGCGGGCCTTACGGCTTGGAAACTTTATTGGTGTATGCAGATAAACACGCTGCTTTGTTGCTCTTGCTGGTTACGCCTTTGTTGTGGGATGTGCCGGCTATTTTAACCGTGCTGGAACTCAACAGCATGATGCCGGTAGAAGGCGGATACTATCAATGGGTGAAACGCGGACTGGGCTTGCGCTGGGCCTTTTATGAAGGCTGGTGGACCTGGCTTTATACATTTGCCGACCTGGCTATTTATCCTGTTTTATTTACCGAATACCTGCTGTTCTTTTTTCCGCATTCTGAAGCTTATAAAATACCGGTTGGGCTGGCGGTTATCTGGCTGTGCGCGCTGCTCAACATTGCTGGCATTGTTCCGGTTGGTAAAGTGGCAACGGTGTTGGGTGCCATCGTTATCATTCCGTTTCTTATCCTGATTGGCAAAGCTGTTAGCGCTCCTTATTTTTCCTTTACACTGGCAACACCTTCTTTAGAGGGAATGAGCATGCCTGCTATCGGCATATCGCTCTATACCATTATCTGGAACTTTATTGGCTGGGACAATGCCACCACCTACGCCGGAGAAGTAGAGAAGCCCATACGGTCTTATATAATTACCAACGTTGTTGTTTTTATCGGCGTTCTTTTTATTTATGGACTTACTGTTTTCACTGTACAGCAAATACCGGTAAGCCCTGAAATGCTTGACCAGAAAGGCTTTCCGGCTGCCGGTGAAGCATTGGGCGGCTATTGGCTGGGCGCTCTGTTGTCGGTGGGTGGTTTAGCCAGTGCGTTAGGTTTGTTCTCTGCTGTTTTATTGTCGGTATCCCGCGTACCGAAAGTAATGGCGGATGACAAACTGCTGCCAGCCAGCTTCGATGCGCTTCATCCAAAATTCAAAACACCATATGTTTCCATCATCCTTTGCGCAATTGTGGTAAGTCTTATGATTTTATGGTCGCTTCAGGATTTACTTATCATTGATGTGATGGTGTATGGCGCCGGTCTATTTTTAGAGTTTATTACGCTTATTGCTTTACGCAAAAAAGAGCCTCAGGCTCATCGCCCTTTTAAAATTCCAGTCGGTATAAAAGGCTTAAGCATCATTCTTATCATTCCGCTTGTTATTTATGGCATCGCCGTAAGCGGAGCTTTATCTAATGAAGAAAATGCAACGACACTGAAGCCGGTTCTCTTTGCCGTTGTGGCTTTGTGCTCTGCAGAAGTGGCGTGGCAAATTATTCGATTACGAAAAAAGACGTGGCAACCCAGATAAAAGCTTCCTGTTTGCAATAATGAAAAATATTTATAACGATAAAACGTATTTCAACAACAACCCTGGCTGGCATGAGGAAGATGCGGATTATAAAGCCAACCTGATTGCTTCGTTGCTAAACCATCATCCTCTTACATTTCAAACCGTATGTGAGATAGGTTGCGGCAGCGGAGAAATACTAGTTCAGCTTAGCCATCTTTTACCACAGGTTGAAAGTTTTACTGGTTACGATGTCTCCGTAGATGCGTTGGCAATTGCCAGACAGAAAGAAACAAAAGCTATACATTTTGAGTTAAGAGATATTACAACTGCAAGCCCAGATAGATTTTTTGATCTCGCTTTGGTAATCGATGTGCTTGAGCATGTTCCCGATTATTTTTCGCTGCTGTCGGCAACTGCTTTGCTTAGCCGGTACACTTTGTTTCATATACCGCTCGATATGTGTGTGTGGTCTCTTTTCAGAGAAGGCATGTTGACAGAATCAAAAAAAAGAGTGGGGCACATTCACAATTTTACCGAAGACTTTATTTTGAGTGTTTTAGAAGACTACGGATTTCAAATGATAATGAAGCGATACACGGCACCGATAAACAGAAGCGATAAGTTTAAAGAAAGAGTCATTTTCGGGCTTCGCAAATTGCTTTTCTTCATCAACCAAAGATGGTGTACCAAGCTTATCGGAGGCTACTCGCTATTGGTTTTTACTGAAAACAAATTGATGAAGCTATAAGGTGGCAAATGACTTTTTATATTTCGTAGACCAGCAGGAAATAATATACGGCTATGTTTAAGAAACTGAGTATTCAGCAATTTTTCCTGTTGCGGGTGTTGCAATATGGCTCTACCTTTTTTGTGAACCTGGTGCTTGCCAGGTTTCTTGGTGCAGACGAAGCCGGAAGAATTTTCTTTTTTGCTTCCAATCTTATACTAATGACGCTGATATTCAGTGTGAGCATGGATTCTAGCTTTCTTTACTACGCCACCGCCGGAACTATATCCTTAGATAAATTAGCCGGATTTTCTTTTGTTTGCTGTCTTATAACGGTTGCGTGCTGCATAGGAGTTGCCTTCACTTTCCGCAACTTGTTTGATGTAAGCGCCAGAGAATGTCTGCTTTTTTTGATACCTTATACCGGAGGTATTTTACTGAGTGGTCTTTATCAAAACATCTTGTATGGTTACAACAACTTTACATCGCCCAACGTGGTTGTGCTCGTTGTAAATTTATTGTTATTGGTTTTTATCCCATTAAGGAAATACAACAACAACGTAGAGAAAGAAAACATTCTGCAGCTTTACTTCTTCAGCTTTTTTGCAGTTGGTGTATTGATGGTATTTATTATCATGTTTGAAAAGAAATTGAACCCATTCCATTTCCCCGATAGAAAAGAATTAAAACTATTGTACCAATACGCTGGCAGCGCTTTACTTGCCAACCTTTTGAATCTTATGTTGTATCGTATCGATTACTGGTTCGTTACGTATTTTTTGCACAACCATCACCTGTTAGGAAATTATATACAGGCATCAAAGATGGCGCAGGCATTCCTGTTCTTTTCGCAGGTGTTGGCCAACATGTATTATCTGATCGTTGTTAAAGAACAGGATGAACAGGAGCTGTTGCACATTACTGTGGTTTTGTTCCGTGTTATTTTATCTACTTTACTTTTCTGCTTTCTTGTTGTACTGTTGTTGCCAACCGGCATTTTTATGTCTTTTTTTGGAAGCAGTTTCGACGCGATGTATTATCCTGTTTGCCTGCTGATTCCGGGTATTATTTCATTGTCTCTTTGTACTATTACAGGTGCTTTCTTTGGCGGAAAAAAAATGGTGAGAATCAATACCTATAGTACTTTGGCTGGTGTAGTGGTGGTTATTATTTTAGATTTACTTCTTATCCCAAGATACAATATCAACGGTGCTGCTGCAGCGAGCAGCATTGCTTATACCTGCACTTTTCTTTTCTCTTTATTTGTTTTAAAAAAGAAGTTTAATCTCAGATTGTCTTCGCTTTTTTCTTTTTCAAGAAAAGATATTCCTTATGTTGTACACAGCTTAAATACGCGAAGGCAGAATGAAAACGGAACGTAGAAATATTTTGTGGTTGGTTAGCTGGTATCCGAATAAGACAGACAGGTTTACCGGCGATTTTATTCAACGTCATGCCCAGGCTGCATCTCTGTTTCACAACATTCATGTGATCCTGGTAACAGGCGTTTCATTACCTAACTATGCAGAAGAAACATTTACTGAAGACGGTGGGTTGAGTGAACGCATTATTTATTTTCAAAAAAAAGAAAGTGCTGCCGGCAAAATTGTAAACGCGTGGGAGTGGAGAAAGCTT
>CAZZZH010000231.1:0-7419 GCA_964658445.1 Ilyomonas sp. | reverse complement strand
GGCGATCTTGACTGTTATGAAGCGAACGCTAACCAGCAGGATGGCGGTGGTCAGTATCTAAAGATTACATTTCTCCGCAACACCGGCAACAAAAAAGTTCCATATTTTAAGGTAGATACCGCCAGTGGTTTTGGCAAACTTCCCCTTATTTCTGTGCCGTATAACTCTGATGAGAACCGTACCACCTTTGTTGATATTGATGGCGATGGCGACTATGATTGTTTTCTTTCAAGCTACAATGGTAACCGCGACCAGATTTTGTTTTATAAAAATGTAGGCACGCCTCAAAAGCCTGTGTTTGTAAATACGCCGTCCGAGAATCCATTAGCTAATATTCATGGCTATTATGGCTTGCAACTCAATTTTGCCGATCTTGATAACGATGGCGATTACGACCTTACGGTCTCTAACCTGTACGACACTCAATTCTTCACAAACACCGGTACCAAAACAAATGCAGTGTTCCAGCAAGGCTTCGATTCCTATGCTACCTTTCTCAGCAGAGTTACTTTATACGATTATAACAAAGATGGCCTTACCGATATTTTGGTGAGCGGTGGCTTTGGCGCTGGTTTTTACAAAAATACCGGCACGCCCACAAAGCCAAAGTTTAGAAACGATCCCAGCCACGGACCTGTTTTTCCTACCGGCTTTCAATTGTTTACACTCGTCGATTTAAACAACGACGGCTTTCCTGAAGCATTTTCGGTAAATGGCAGTTATGCAACGACTTCACCGGTTGCAACCATTAAAAAAACAGCCATCAGCAGTTTTGCCGGTAACGCCGATTCAGTGTTGCATGCCTATCCTGACAACCCGGATTATACCTATCGCTGGCGGAAAGACGGAAAAATTATTCCGGGGCAAACCAGCCCTGTTCTCAGTGCCACTGAGGCGGGTAAATACATGGTTGAGATTACAAGCCAGTGCGGCGCTGGTATTTCACTGCCATATGTAGTAAGCCAAACAGAAGCCACGCAAAACCGGATCGCTTCTTCCTTTGCGAAGCCAATAGAGGTGTCTACACAGCCCTTGCTCAAAGCTTCCCCCAACCCGTTTGCACAACAGTTTACGCTGAACCTGGGCAGCGCTTACTCAGCTAATACAGTTGTTACAATCTGCGATGTTCAGGGCAAAATCATTAGCACCATTAAAGCGAATAGCGCGGTTCTACAGCTTGGCAGCAGCCTGCAGAAAGGGGTGTATATTATCCGGGTAATACAGGATAATAAGGTTGTGCTTACGCAAAAAATGATAAAAGAATAGTTTGATTTCTTTATTAATTATGGCTCATTGCAACGCATATTTGCAAGGAGCCATTTTCTTTTTTATGAGCCAAACATTAGCCCCGTTCAGTTGTGTATACTCGCCCAATGTACCTGAGTTGTTACTGGAATTAAACTGCACATTGGCCATCAGTACCTACCAGGCCGGCAAGCTGATATTTATTGGTGCGAAGGACAAAACATCGCTGGTGCAATTGGGCAAAACCGTACAGAAACCCATGGGCATTGCCTTCGATGGAAACCGTCTTGCCATTGCCGGGAAAAGCAGCGTGTTTGTGTATTCTTCCGCGCCGGGTTTGGCAGCGGGTTATCCACGGCAACCCAATACTTACGACAACTTGTTTGTGCCACGTGCCCAGCATTTTACCGGCATGATAGATACGCACGATGTGGTTTGGATAAAAGATAAGTTGCTGATGGTAAACACGCGCTGCAGTTGTCTTGCGTGGCTCGATAGTTCTTACAATTTTGAAAGCTACTGGCAGCCACCGTTCATCACCAGTTTGTTTCCTGAAGACCGTTGTCACCTGAATGGTTTGGCAATGGAAAACAGCAACCCAAAATATGTGTCTATGTTCTCTGCAACTGATGTTGCTGAAGGCTGGCGAGGTAAGAAGCGCACCACCGATGGATTAATCATAGACATTGAAAGCAACGAAACAGTAACGTCAAATCTTGCCATGCCACACTCGCCGCGCATTATTAACGGCAAGCTGTATGTGCTGCAATCTGCTACCGGCGACATCAGCGAAGTAGATGTAAACACAGGAAAACTGACCACCGTGCGCAACCTCGGCCGCTATGTGCGAGGCATGGCGTTTTACAATGGTTTCCTGTTTGTTTCGTTTTCAAAAATCCGCGAAAAATCTTCTGCGTTTAGCGATTTAAACATTGCCCAATCTTCCAACGAAGCGGGCATTGTTATCATTCATTTTGCCAGCGGCAATATTGTCGGTGAAATTAAATACCAGACCAGCGTAGAAGAAATCTACGACCTGCAGATACTACCTTTCCGCCGCCCTGGACTGGTAAACTTCGACCAGCCTGAAAAAGACCTTTCTATCTCGCTGCCCGGCTTTGGCGTGTGGGGAAGTGTGGAGGAAGACGATAAGAAGTAATCATTTGTTTGCCTGCTTCTGTAGATACATCCGGACTCAATTTGCAAACACATTTGGCAGTACGCCCGATTCTTTAAACACGTATTGCAGCAGAATGAGGCGTTGGCAAAACTCTTTCCAGCGTTCGTATTGCACCGTTATCTCTAGCACAAGGCATTTGTAGTCGGCATAAATTTCATTGCAATGGTCAATGCTGCTGCGGCGGCTGTCGTTGTGTACGGTTTCGCAGGCTTCCAGCATCTCTTCTTCCAAATCGAATTTTACAATGTCTATCGAGTTGTTCTCGTAGTTGTCAAAGTGCTTGTCTTTTGCAATGGTAAAGTCGCTGTCTTCATCAAACTCATGGTTGGTATATTCTATCCACTCGTTCAGGCGTTCCAGCAGGCCGTCCATATCTTCGTCCAGCGCACGGAACGGTGGATCGAAATCAGTTACTGCCGCAGATACATCAGTGATGCTCAGGAGAAAATCATTAAACGTCGCGGGACGCGGGAAGCCTATTTTTTCCATGTACTCATTAGCGGTTTCAATTACGCTATCAATCTTTTCTGTCAGCTTTACCAATTCATCGCGACAGGTATTGATTCTGCGATCAGCCGCACAAAAATCGGTGAAGAGTTTCTTTACCTTCTCGTCCAGTTTCAACTGCAGGTCGTAGGCTTTCAGTAGCGACTGAACCAGCGCTTCATCTTCATCCGTCCAGGCATTGTCGTTATAGCCATACGTAATCTGTATTTTCTTCAGCTTATGATCAATGATTTTTGTTTCCATAAAAAAATAGATTGGCTGCAAATTAAAGCGCGCTTATATTCGGAGATAAACCTTAAAAAAATTTAATCGCTGCCCGCTTTATACCAACTCATCACCGGCAATAGCGGCTAACAAAAAAGCATCTTACTCTGTTGAATAAGATGCTTTCGCAGTATAAAATAAACATCGTCTTATGCCTTCAGCTTCTTAATCTCTTCGTTCAGTTTCGGAATTACGTCAAACAAATCGCCCACAATACCATAGTCAGCAGCTTTGAAAAAAGGTGCTTCCGCATCTTTGTTGATCACTACAATCACTTTGCTTCTATTCACACCGGCAAGATGTTGTATAGCTCCCGAAATGCCTAACGCAAAATATAAATTAGGTGAAATTTGAATACCGGTTTGCCCCACGTGCTCATGATGCGGACGCCAGTGTGCGTCTGCCACCGGGCGGCTGCAGGCAAGCGCCGCATGAAGTGTATGCGCCAGATCTTCTACCATGCCCCAGTTCTCAGGACCTTTCAATCCGCGGCCACCGCTGACCACAATCTCAGCCTCTGTCAACGGCACTTCGCCGCTTACTTTATTAGTAGCCGTGGTTTTTACTTTTGGCTGCGCATCTACGGTTAAGGCAACCACTTCTGCCTTTGCATCGCCGGTTTCTTTTGCGTGAAAATTATTGGGTGTAAGCGTAATGATCTTAACGGGCGAAGTAATGTCCACATTGGCAAAAGCTTTACCCGAAAACACCGCTTTGCGAACCACAAAACCGCTATCTGTTTTAGGCAAACCGGCAACGCCCGTTACCAGCCCGGCTTTCAGTTTGGCAGCAACCCGTGGCGCTACGGCTCTGCCCGTTTGGTTGTGCGAAAAAACAATAACCGCTGCATCGCTTTTGCCCACCGCTTCGGCTACTGCTTTGGTGTAGAGTTGCGCATCTACCGTATTGTACACATCGCCTGAAAACAGGAATGTTTTTTCAATGCCATATTTCCCCAGCGAGGCCGCTTCTTCGGTTGATACATTACCCAATATCATTGCGTTTGCAGCAACATGGGTTTGCTGCGCCAATGCATAGCCATACGACAACGCTTCGAAAGACGACTTGCTGATATGACCTTCAGCATGATCTACAAATATGAGAACAGACATGTTTTCTAATTATGAATTATTAAATCACTTTCGCTTCTTCGTGCAGCAAACGAACCAGTTCAGCCACATTATCGGCAGGCACTAACTTAACACCGGCTTTGGCTGCAGGCAATTCGTAGCTTACAATTTTGGTAAGCGTTTCGGCTGCTGCAGGCTCTACTACTTTTAATGGCTTTGTGCGTGCCGACATAATGCCCCGCATATTGGGAATGCGTTGTTCTGCCACACCTTTCTGGCAACTAACCACAGCGGGCAGCGCCACTTCGTTTACTTCTTCGCCGCCTTCTATTTCGCGGGTTACAATAGCCGTTGTGCCGTTCAGTTCGAACTTAGTGGCTAAGGAAATGTAGGGCAGATCCAACAGTTCGGCTACCATGCCGCCAATGGCAGAAGCATTGTAATCGATGGTTTCTTTGCCCGTAAATATCAAATCGTAACTGCCGCTTTTGGCTACTTCGGCTATTTGCGCAGCTACATAAAAGCTGTCATCGCTTTGCGTATTTACGCGGATGGCTTCATCGCCGCCAAGCGCTAGTGCTTTGCGAATGATAGGCTCGGTATCGGCTCCGCCAACGGTGATTAAATGAATGGCAATAGACGCATCTTTTTCTTTTAATTCAATGGCGCGCACCAGCGAATACCATTCGTCGTAAGGATTGATAATCCACTGCACACCGGCTTCTTCAAACTTTGTATTGTTGTCTTTAAAAGCAATCTTCGAAGTTGTATCCGGCGTTTTACTGATACAAACCAAAATCTTCATACCTGATTTTTTGAGAGGCGGCAAAGATAGCCTGCGGTAAAGACACAAAAACATAAAGAGATGAAAAAGGGGCGCCGGCTTTTTACACAACCTCCGGCTCTGTAAAAGAAGACTATTACTATGCAGATGAGGAAGCGGTGGCGCCGGCGGTATTTATAAAGCTTACTGCCCGCCGGCGGCATAGGCAAGCAGCGCCACCACGCGGTCTTTTACAAAATTGGCTTTGTCTTCGTAGGTAATCATTTCCATATCCGAGCGCCAGTCGCTTTTTTTGTGTTTCTCCTTAAACAGAATATCCTGCTCGGCAAAATAGGTATCGCGGTCGTGCAGCCACTTTACCTGTTCGCGTTCCAGTTGTCTGCGCCTGTTTTTAGAGAGGTTGGTTTTCGTGTTCCTGTACACCACGTTCAGCAGGCTGTCCATCTGGTAGTAAAAGTGTTCAGAGCATTGAATCCGATCGGTGGGGTGGTTTGCCAGGCACTGGCTAAAGCATTGCCGGTGCTTTTTCACCAGGTCTTTTACCGTTTTGGCACTCTGGCTATGCGCTGCCAGCCCGATGAAAAACAGGCAGCCGGTAAAAAGACTTTTGTGCAGATAAGTGGTTGCAGTTGGCATAATGGTTTTGGCGTCCATTGCTTGCGGTTAGTTGTCTGGTTTATCCTGTTCGTTCTGCTCTTATTCATCCTCCCGTTTCCGCTGCCGGCGGCAGAAGAAAGCACCGACGGGTAAAGATAAGAAGGGTTTATCGGGTTGGGTAAATAATGCGATAGTGTTTAAAAAAACTTTATCAGTTTATGTTATTTTAGAATGATGTTTACTTCCTGTCGAGAAGTAAGAGAGAAGCCATAAAATAAAACAAGTTGAACAATCATCTTCATTTCGTCAATTGCATCACTTTTTCTAATAAAGGCGAAAGCCCGCTTGAGTTGATAACATCATTGTTCCAGAAACTCATTACACAGCTTACAAAATTCTGCCGTGCGGGTGCAGCTACAAAATAAATCGTAAGCGTTTTACCACCGCTCATTCCCACCAGCAAAGAATTTACGCCCGTAATATCGTAAACCATTCGTTTAGCTTTAACGGCAGTGCCTTCAAAAACAACAGCCACTGAATCTTCCGATAAAATTTTACCACCTTTTTTAGCCTTTATTACCTGGAATTGATTGTCGGTAGCGTGGGCAGCCGCGCTAAGCGTTGTATGAACACTCCAGTTCATCTGACCATAAGATGGGCATTGTACATTATTAACGCCCATCCAATTGCAACTGCCTCCCAGCGCAATTTTCCGTCCCGAAAAATTGATGCTATCTATCTTCAATGGGTTATAAATGCTATCCGGAATTTGTTTATTCATAATCAGCTTTAGAAAGTTTCTTTCAAAGTTTTTACTGGCTGCATCAAAAGAAGCAAAAGTGACGGCAGTTGTCCAGCCTTGTGGATTTTTTAAAAAATAGTAATCAGTCGTTTCTGTAAGACCGGTTGCCATTTTCTCCGATTTATTTATGTAAAAATTCGGCCAGCCTACCAGGCTGTCGGATTGCTGTAAATCGTCTTCTTTTACATTGTACCGGTGAAATTGCCGCTGGATATTTTTCTTAGAAAAAATGCCGGTGATGGTTTGGCTGGTGATTTCAATGCCGTCTACATTAAAAAAATCAATGCCCTGGTTAGAAAGGCCATTTAGCCGGGCAAATAAGCTATCGTTGCTTTGCCCAAACGCGCAGATGCCAGAAACAAGAAGGAAAAAAAGTGGCAATATATATAGTCTCATAGTTTGGCAATATTGAATGTATATACAGGCCTGCCTTTTGCGTCTGCCGAAGGTATCCAATTGGCTGCATTGTTCGGGTCGTTCAGCAGCACACTATCTGGCGGAAATATAGTGAACCGACTAAACCATTTGTTAGGCGAAAGGTTCTTTATATACTTCGCTCGTCTTACCATTAAACTATCGTTTGGCAAAACCGTAAAAGGCAATGTCATTTGATAAGGCGAAGGTCCTAGTGAACTATATTTTACAATGCTTGCCTTAAAGTTGACCGTTTTATTGCTGTTATTTTTTACATAGAAAGTCGTGAGCTGATAATTTGTTGTACAACCTGCAATAGAAAAGAGCAAAACAATGAAAACAGCATACTTCATGTTACAAAATGTTATTGTTTTTTCCGGGCAATATTATTTTAACCTCCGTAATTTTTACTAAACCATTACAGACAGCAACAAAATACCCTAAAAAAACCAATTAAACGTCTTCGGATATTCCCAAATAACCCCAAAAATCTTATTTTATACGTCGGCGACTTCCCCGACACCCCAAACAAACTTGTTTTACTCGCCGGGGAATA
>CAZZZH010000230.1:0-7462 GCA_964658445.1 Ilyomonas sp. | reverse complement strand
CTACGAGTAGCAATCCTCCAGGCAGTGAAAACGCCGTGGCCTCTGCGCCTGTGCAGTATGCCTATACAGATAATATTACACAGCAAACTTTACAATCGGTAAGCGATTTTATCATTGCCCGCAATGATAAAAAAAATACGCTTCAGCCACCTGTTATTACGAAGGAATCGCTGTTAACCATTGCAAACAAAGCTATACATGACGAAACTAATTTATTATCTCCTGAACTGGCAGTAGCTAAAACGCCTGTTAATACAGAACCTTTACAAGCGGATGCAGGCAATACTATAACTGAAGGCGAGACGAGCGAAAACCTTCAAACTTATAGCGTACCTAAGCCTGCTTCGCGTTATTTTAGTACGCTAGGTCTGATGAAACCCGATGAGCTAAAAAGACCTTCGGACGATGATGCATCATCGTTTAATAATGATGATGTATGGAGAAATTATCCGGTGTTAAGCACGAAGGATTTGATTCGTAAAACACTGTCAAAACTTAGTTTCCAGTTTTACATTACCCCGTCTGTTTCTTATCGCAGCCTGAATGACGCAAACGGCAAAGCTGCTAGGTCGTACACTGCTTTGCCACGCACTAACAACTATCAGTTTGATGTAAATCGTGTGGTAGAACACCACCCGGGAATGGGAATTGAGACAGGCTTTGCATTAGGTTATAAGTTGACCAATACGCTCACTATAAAAGGTGGTTTTCAGTTCAATGTAAGACAATACAGCATCAAAGCTTACACACTGCCTGTGCCACATCCATCTGCCGATGCTTCTGCCGGAAGTATTGCCAACAGCAACCTGTCAGACCAGCAAGCAGTTGCAGATAATTCTTATCTTACTTCAGCAGCCAATACAGACGTCAGCATGCCTGTAGTATTGAATAACCGTTACTATGAAATAGCGGCTCCTGTTGGAATTGACTGGCGTATTGCTGCCTTTGGAAATGGCAGGCTTACGCTAAATGCAGCCGCCGCGTTACAACCTACTTATACATTTGATAAAGAGCCGTTCACTATTACAACCGATTATAAAAATTATACCGACGGAGCTTCTATTATGCGCAACTGGAATCTGAATTCCAACATCGAAACCTACATCAGTTACCAGATGGGAGCCTTTCGCTGGCAATTGGGTCCGCAGTTTCGTTTCCAACATTTTTCTACTTACTCCAACTCGTACCCCATACGTGAACACTTGCTTGATTATGGTGTAAAAATCGGGTTTACAAAATCGCTGGATTAAGATATAGAAAGACATTACCGCTTATTGATTTAAACAAAATAATTTTAATAAAAATTCCGAACGCTTTAAAGGTTCGGAATTTTTATTATTGCCCGCCTTGTTTTCGGGCAGCGGCACTGTGAAACATCAAACTATAATAAGAAGATGTGCCAGCAATTGATTTGCTTTCGAAGAATGGATAGTTATCCTCTTTTTAATTAAAAAAGAATAACCAATTGCTAGAAAAAAACATCCCAGTTGTACAATGCATTTAATAGATTCGATTATCAGCTTACTTAACAATAAATCAGAAATCATCGATCCGGGCAAAGTAATTCTACTTGTATCAAAACCGTACAGTGTTCGTACAGATGCGTACAGTAAATACGATCTATTTTGAGCTAATCAGCTGATTATCAATAATGCATTGCCTTGGCATTAAGCTTTCAATACTGGCAGCAAGGTTTTTACAACATATTACTTTCATCGTTTTAAAAACACAAACAATGTTGAACATAAAAAAAATAATCGCGTTAAGTTCTATAGCTTTAGTAATGCTTGCCGGCGTAACGACCCTGCGCATCAAACAGACGAAAATGATTTGCGAAGCCGGTTGCATTAAAACCACTGGTTGCTTTCCGAAAACAAACAATTTCAGCATTGTGAATATTCTTTCTTTACAATTCAGATAAACATTATCTCCTTCAACTCTACCAGCAATAAAATACTACTACTGTGGACAGAATAATAGAAAAAAAGACATGGACAACAAAAAGGATACTGACTATTGTTGGTATCGCAGCTATCGTGTTGCTGATTGCCGGAAGTATTTACTTCACAGCCGGTGGCGCGAAACTGAATGTAGAAACAGATCGCATTACGATAAGTGAGGTTACTAAAGGTCCTTTTCAGGTAACGATACCGGTAAATGGCGTAGTGATGCCGATATCAACTATTTACCTTGATGCGATGGAAGGCGGACGTGTAGAAGAGAAATATGTAGAAGATGGAACGGTGATGAAAAAGGGTCAGCCGATTATGAGGTTGTCTAATACCGATCTTGAATTAAGCTTAGTGAACCAGGAAACATCTGTCTATAACCTTCTTACACAAATGCAAATTGCCCGCAACGCTGCTTTGCAAAACACAACAACCAAGCTAAACCAGATGACTGATGTAGAGAATGATCTGAAAGAAGCAGAACGCGTTTATACACTTGACAAACGTTTGTACGACCAGAAAGTTATTGGCTTGCAGGAATACCAACAGGCAAAAAATAAATACGATTACCAAGTTGCAAAAAAAACATTGACTTCGCAGCTTCTCAGCCAGGATAGCACTTCTACCAAGCAGCAGCTAAACCAGGCGCAACAATCTTATAACGGTTCTCAAAACGCATTGGCTGTAATGCGCCAAAAAGTGGGCGACTTGATTGTTCGTGCTCCGGTTGATGGTCAACTAACTTCTTTGGATGCAGAGATTGGGCAGAGTAAAAATAAAGGCGAACGTCTTGGGCAAATCGATGTGTTGAGTGGCTTTAAAGTACGTGTAGATATTGACGAACACTACATTTCGCAGGTATATAATGGCTTGGAGGGAAAGTTTACGTTTGCCAATAAAGACTATACTTTAAAAATTAAAAAAGTGTATACGCAGGTTACTAACGGTCGCTTCCAGGTAGATATGTCTTTTGAAGGCGAAGTTCCTCAAGGTATTCGCCGTGGTCAAACTTTACAGATACTTTTAGCGCTAAGCGATGAAACACAGGCAGTGCTGGTTCCGAAAGGAGGCTTTTATCAACAAACAGGCGGCAACTGGATCTTCCTGGTGAGCGCCGATGGAAAAATGGCTGTTCGCAAAGACATACAACTGAACCGCCAGAATACAGATTATTATGAAGTGGTAAGCGGTTTAAAACCTGGTGACAAAGTAGTAACCAGCAGCTACGATAACTATGATAAAATGCAGGAACTGATCCTGGATAAAAAATAAAAAACCAACAATAACAATTATACTATTCAAACAATTATTACCATGATAAAGATTACTGAAATGGAAAAGGTTTATCGTACTGAAGAAGTGGAAACCGTTGCCCTAAACAAACTAACGATCGAAGTAAAAGAAGGCGAATTTGTTGCTATTATGGGTCCTTCAGGTTGTGGCAAATCAACCTTATTAAATATACTTGGTTTATTAGACGATCCAGATAAAGGCAGCTTCGTTTTTAATGGTATTGAAGTGGCTCATTTCAACGAACGCAAGCGCGCCGATTTGCGCAAGCACAATATTGGATTCGTCTTTCAAAGCTTCAATTTGATTGATGAGTTAACGGTGTATGAAAACGTAGAATTGCCTCTAATTTATACTGGCGTAAAGCCTGCTGAGCGTAAAGAGCGTGTTGAAAAAGTGCTTGACAAAGTTCAGATCATGCATCGCCGCAACCATTACCCACAGCAGCTTTCAGGCGGTCAGCAGCAACGCGTGGCTGTGGCAAGAGCGGTTGTCAATCATCCGAAACTAATACTCGCCGATGAACCTACCGGAAACCTGGATAGCAATAATGGTAATGAAGTAATGGAATTGCTGACTGAACTAAATGAACAAGGTACCACCATCGTGATGGTTACGCACAGCGAGCACGATGCACGTTACAGTCATCGCATTATCCGTATGTTGGATGGACAGACGGTAACACAAAATATTTTAGTGTAAGTATAATTATACATGGTAATAGACAAGCTCTGTTAGAAAATGATTTGCAATAAACAATCGGTTTTAATGGAGCTTTTTCTTTTTACTCATCATCCACAAACCTGCCGTAACACCGGCAAATAATAACCCGGCAATTGCCAACCTTTTCTTACGCACTTCGGCATCGGCAGGTGAGTTCCAGCCGCCATAAATGCTGGTACCATATTCAACCGGCTCAAATACATTTCCTGCGGTGACAGGAACTTTATCAGCTTCGTTGAAATAAGTTTTCATAAACAAAGCTGTAAAGTCTCGGGTCAATTTAGGGGAGATAAAATGAGCCAGACGTAAGAAACTTGCTACACTTCCAATGGTGGTTCCATCTTTTGGTTTTGTTGCCAGTCGCACCATAGCTTTCGCCACTTTTTGCGGATCATAAACAGGAGGTGCAGGCTTTAAAACAACACCGGTAAAGTTGCCTGCATGTTGTGTGCCCGGTGTATCTAAAAAGGCAGGAAATAAATCGCACACATGAATGTCTTTGTACTTTGCCAGCTCGCCACGCAGGGCTTCTGAAAAGCCACGAATACCATATTTACTGGCAGAATATCCAACACCAAACGGAACCGGCATCCAGCCGCCGACAGAGATATTGTTAATCAAAGTTCCATAGCCTTGTTTAATAAACTGCGACACCGCTGCGTGTGCGCCATGCACATATCCAATCAGGTTGGTTTCTATCACTTGTGTATGCACCTGTACAGGTGTTTTATCGAAATCGCCTGCGGCTAAAATACCGGCGTTGTTTATCCATACATCAATCTTTCCACTCAAATCAATAGCCGCGTTGGCAAGCTCTTTCACGGCATGTGCATCGGTTACATCAGTTACTACTGCAATCGCATTCGCTCCCCATTCTTTGCATTCTTCAGCCGCTTCGTACAAGGCTTTTTCGCCACGCGCAGCCAATACCAAAGTAGCTTTATGCTTTGCAAATTCTATGGCGGCTGCACGACCTACACCGCTCGATGCACCAGTGATAACAATGGTTTTATATTGAAAAGAAGAACTGCTTTCAGATGTTGACATAGCTTACTATTAAAGCAGATAACAATACAATACGTAAGCCAAAGCCATTGCTATATTATATATGGGTTTGCGCTTATTTTTACGCCATCAATCTTTCTCTTCATGCTAAAGTGGAATCCTCTTGTTTGCATCATCCTGCTTTCATTATTTGCCGCCTGCCACAGTGATGCCATTACTTCTACGGCAGCTGATGAAACCAAAACATTTGTTACCAACGATACCATACCTGAAACCAGAGACAGTGTGAAGAAAGAACCCATTGCTATTTATACATCAACCAAAGGCGACAAACTAACGGTGAAAGTGTATCAAACGAAACAGACTTTCCAGTTTCTGATGAAGATGGAATATAAGTTTTTGGATGAGCCTGATACCTTGCGCATCCCTAACTTTGGGATTCAGCCTAAGATTGTAATACAAAATGGCGCCGACAACCAATCCTGCATCGTTGGTTTTTTAGACAAAAAGAATGAATTTAAAGACTACAAATTAGTAACCGTAAAAAGCGGAAACCTGCAGGTGAAAGTATTGAAACGCTACTTCACCGGCGTTTACAAAACCACCTTTCCCGATACCACAGCTTCGCATTAAAGCACCTGTACATTTTATTGGCAACGGCTTTGCATATTCTGCAACGGTATTTACTATCGTTCACTTGTTTCCTATCATCTAATGAAGTACAGGTTTCTTGTTATTATCGTCGCAGTCGTTGTAGTAGTGGCAGCTCTTTTTTTTATAAAAAAGAAAGACATTTCTTCGGATAAAAAAGAAACTTCAAATGCAGAAATTCTGCCCGATTCTGCGCAAGCGTGGTGGTACAAAAGCAGCGTGATGTACAACGTTGATGTTGAGAAATATAAAGATGCAGACGGCGATGGCATAGGCGATTTCAAAGGGTTAACCCAGAAGCTTCCTTATATCGATTCATTGGGTTTTACTACTATCTGGCTGGCGCCTTTTCAGCCTACGCCAAACCTTGATGACGGCTACGATATCTCAGACTTTTATGGTATAGACAAACGTCTTGGCACTATGCAGGATTTTGAAGCTTTTATGCAGGCTGCAGCTGCGCGCCATATCCGTGTGATTATGGATCTTGTCGTTAATCATACTTCTGATAGCTGTGCCTGGTTTCAGCAGGCTGAAAGGGATACAAACTCCGCCTATCACAAATGGTATGTGTGGCAAAAAGAAAGACCGGAGAACTACAACGTGGGCATGGTATTTCCCGGTGTGCAGAAAGAGATCTGGAGCTACGACAGTCTTGCGAAGGAATATTATTATCACCGCTTTTATAAGTTTCAGCCCGACCTTAACATGCAGAACCTTGATGTGCAGGCTGAAGTAAGAAAGATTATTAAATTCTGGATAGACAAAGGCATGTCTGGGTTTCGCATGGATGCGGTTCCTTTTGTGATAGAAGTGCCGCAAACAAAAGGCGATAAATTTCCCTTACAGTATGAATTGATCAACAACATGCGCAACTATATGCAATCCCTGCGTAAAGATGCCGTGATATTAGGCGAAGCCAACGTAGATCCAAAACAAAACAAAGATTACTACGGCGACAAAGGCGAGCGCATCAATATGATGTTTAACTTCTGGGTAAACCAGCATCTGTTTTACTCGCTCACAACCGGTAACAAAAAAGCATTGGCAGATGCATTGAACGATACGAAAGATATTCCCCAACAATCGCAATGGGGACAATTTTTGCGCAACCACGATGAAATAGACCTGGGCAGGCTGGGCAAGAAAGAAAGAGATGAAGTGTATAAGCGAATGGGACCTGATAAAAACATGCAGCTATACGACCGCGGCATACGCCGGCGATTAGCACCCATGTTAGATAACCCCGCGATGGAAAAGATGGCGTACAGTTTATTGTTATCGTTGCCCAACACGCCGGTAATACGCTATGGTGAGGAAATAGGTATGGGTGATGATCTGTCGCTAAGCGAACGTGAGAGTGTACGCACGCCCATGCAGTGGGATAGCAGCCGCAACTCGGGTTTTTCTACCGCTACGGTTACCATCCACCCGGTTATTGACACGGGAAAGTTTACTTACAAAACCGTAAATGTTGCGAAGGAAGATGAAGACAACAACTCGCTGCTGCTGTCTATCAAACACGCGATCCAAGTGCATAAAAGCCTGCCGGAAATCAGCTTTGGTAAGTGGGATATTGTGGATGTAAAGTCTGATCATATTCTTTGTATCCGTTACCAATGGCAAGGCAAAACGCTGTTTGTTTTACATAACCTTAGCGATGAAAAAGGAACAGCGAACCTGCACCAAAACGGAACGTTACAAACGGTACTTTCTTCGTCCGGTGCTACCGTTGCCGACGGCAATAAAGATGTCGCGTTGGAAGGTTATGGTTTTGTGTGGTTGAGGATGTGATGTGAGGCGGGTCGCTTTTTATTTTCTCTGTCGATTTTTGTCTTCAACAG
>CAZZZH010000229.1:0-7548 GCA_964658445.1 Ilyomonas sp. | reverse complement strand
CTTCACACCGTCTTCCAGGCCTATCGTACGGTCTCCCGAAACGATCTCACCGTCTTCCAGGCCGCTCGTATGGTCTTCCAGAGGCTTCGCATGGTCTTCCAAACGTCTCCAAAAGCCATCAGCCACCTGCCGACTTACACAATCACAATCCCCTTTCCCTTCAGGTAATCATAAATTTCCTTTGCTATTTCGCTTTTGGCAATATCGGTCTGCGTCACGTCACCGCACCAGAAGACAAAAGACAATTGGATGTTCTTTCCCGCTATTCCATTCACCAGCATCTCCGGTTCCTTCGTCTTCGATACATTTTCATTCGCACAAATCAGTGTTACAATATCCTTCTTCACCGCTTCTTCCTCCGGCAGGTCTTCTACCGATACATTAATCACAGCCCGGATAGGATTATTGGTCAATGTCCAGTTCACAATATTCTTCGATAAAATATCCCCGTTCGGGATAATCACCTCTGCGCCATCCGCCGTCACCAGCGTGCTCGCGCGAATGCCGATTTCTTTTACCCGCCCTCTCTTATCACCCAACTCCACTACGTCGCCAATGCGCAGCGGACGGTCAAAAATGAGGATAATGCCTGATACAAAATTGCTCACTATACTCTGCAAGCCCAGTCCAATACCCACGCTCAGTGCACCCAGTATCACCGTGATTCGATCCACCGGCAGTCCCGACGCTACAACCGCCAGCAAAAACCCGCCCACCAGCAGTATTAGCCGGGTTATCAGCAGCCGGCTGCGCGCGCCGCCAACGTCTATACCCAGGTCTTCACCCGTATCGCCAAAAAACAGCGCAATGTATTTCTGCAGGTAATGCGCCAGCCAAATGATGCCGCCAAACAGGAGAATACCCCACAGCGTAAATGTAAAACTCCCGATCTGCCGCTGCAGCATGAAGAAGGAGCCCAGCGCATCCACAATCGAGTCGTACAAATTCAGGTTGGTGGCAAACACAATCAGCCACAGGGCAATGGCAAGCACCGTAGCAGCCCGGGTCAGGTTCTTTTGTATCGGCGCATACACAAACGGGCCGGCATAGTTCTTCCGTAGCCGGCTGGCAAAGATTTGCAGGAGGAACGCTTCCGTAATAATGCGCACAAACACCGTCAGGCTTATCATTTGCGCGAAGCCATACACCGCCGTTGTGCCCAGTATTTTCGTTAGCGTCAGCCTGCCAAAAAGGTTTGACACAGCTGCCGCCAGGTTGAAGAACGCATAAAACCCTGCCGCCGTCAGCAGGTTCGGGCGTATGCGCAGATCAGCTTTATAAATATGCCGGAAGAAGTACACACCAAAGGCACATGCCGCCGCATCGTCCAGGAACATCAGCCAGCGCTGACCCGTAAATGGCACGTACAGCAGGTTGCCTAATGGCACCACGAGAAACAGACCAATAATCAGACACCAGCCATAGAAAAGGTCTTTTGGCCACCGCTTCCAGAACACTACCGTTAATATCATCATCAGCACAAACTGTACAGCTTCTAAGTAGATGGCAGGTGCATTCAGGTCGGTGAGCGGCGCCAGCGTCAGCATTACAATAAGGGCTGTCGCAAAAGGCAGCGGGCTTACAAATATGAAGCGAAACATCCCGGTCTCTTCCATTTTATCCCGGCGCTTCACGCTCCGGAAGTTCCACGCTATCCAAAGAAAAATCAGCATACCGCCTGCCACCAGCCACTGCCGCTGGCTGCGTGTGTTTACAAAGTAATAGTGCGCCGCGGCATTCAGGTTGTCGGCCGATTTTGAATAATCTACAATCAGCCGCCCGCTGTTTTTCCTCGTTACCGTTTCCCATAGGTACGGCACTTCTTTCTGAAAAGCTCGTGGGCCCATCTCGTGCAACCTCCGGTCGGTCTGGTAGGCTAATTCTTTCAGGGTAATATCGTTCCCCGATGCCTCTGCCCGCAGACCGTTCAGGTACAGCGTAGCCCGCCGCACCAGCGAGTCGGTATCTTTCCACTTTTGCCGGATGGGGGTTAGCTGCGCGGTAAATGTTTTGCGCAGCACCGTATCTCTGAACAGGTGACGCAGCACCGTATCTTTCCGTATATCCAGTATTTGGCGTTTTAGGCTGTCCAGCTGGTGGTCGTAGTCTTCCAGCGCCAGCACATACTTGTTGTTGCTGCCCTGCAGGTTGTCTATCAGCGTCTGGTACATCTGTATGTTGCGCAGGCTTAGTACGCGGCTATCCAGCGCCAACCCGTCCTGTACCACGCGTATGGCCGAGTCAGCTTCTGCCATACTAGTCTTTATACTCTCCGCGCCGTCGAACGATGCGGTTACCAGCGGCACTTCGTTTAGTGTTTCCTGCATTTTATCTATTGCCAGCAGGTAATCGCTTGTGGTTAGCACATTGCCGTCAGAGAAAATAGTGCTATCGAAGTAGCGGTTGGGGTGCTTTGAAGAGTCGGCATGCCGCACCGAATCGCGGTAGCGTTTGGCAGAATCCTGTGCGTGCAGCGACAGCACGCCACACAGGAGCAGAAAGAAGAGAAGATATCGCATGTTGCAATATTAGGGAAGTTTGAACGGGAAGGAAATTAGCTTAACAAGGTTGTAGTAAAATGAGGTTGCCGTTACCACACTCCTCAATTGCCTCAATGCTTTTAATAAATTACTGTCACGAAGATTCGCTTGAGGCGTCTTCAGCATTATAGGGAATCTGGTTTCAAAATATGCTTTCAGCCATCCAACAATATTCATCCGTCAGTGCGTTGGCGATAATTATCTCTTAAAAAGGAAATGCGTTTGAAAAAAAGTACAAGCAGATGCTCGTCTGGCAAGGAGAATTGCTTGCAGACAGAACAGCAACCTGATTGAAAAAACGAACGAGAAAAGTGCTCACTAATACAAATTAATTATCAGCTAAAATTGGTGGCTGCTTTACTTTGTCTTTCTATAAAAAGTATGTCACAACTATGAAAAGAAGTTTACTCTCGGTCCTGTTTTTTTTAGGAATGGTTTTATTTGCTGCTGCACAGGTTAACATCGTTCCCGGCAGTGCACCCGGCTACGATTATGCTAGTCAAAGTAATTCGCCCGAGCTTTACAATTACGCAGGCTCGCCCATTGTGTACAACAATACGTTGTGTATTCAATACAATCCGCTGGTGCACGATCTGCAGTTGAATACCGAAGGCCCTTTGCACATTGCGGTTTATAATGGTGACTCTATTCACGTTGTTCCCAACCCCGATAATGGCGCTGGCTGGGTGTTTAACGATCAGGCAATTGTATTCAATGGTAAAGTGTACCTCCGGTACCGCAATGCATCGGGCGTAATGCAGGTAGGTGTGTTCGACGGCACTTCGCTTACCCTTATTCCCAACCCCGACGCCAGTACGCTTGGCTATGCAGGCTACCCGGTTGTTTATAATAACAACCTATACATTCTGTATGGGGAAAGTGCCAATTTTAATAAACTGGCAAGAGTGAATACCAACAACACGATTACCTTGTTCAACAACCCCGATGCCAGCACCTATGGCTACCCCGCAGATCCGGTAAACATTGGCGACCCAAGCCCCATTGTCTACAATGGCAAGCTCTACTACAACTACATTGAAGCCGGTGATTTTGCCGATGTGCTAGTGGCTTTTGATGGTACAACGGCTGTTAAGATAGCCAACCCCGACAATACCACCTTCGGCTATCAGGGCTTGCCCGTTGTCTATAATGGTAAGCTGTACGGCCGATATGTGGGCAATGCAGGTTCAAACCAGTTGATGGTATACGATGGCAACAGCATCAGCCTGATCGCCAACCCTACCAGCGGCAGTGGTGACGGTTACGTTGGCTTTCCGATTGTGTATAACAACCAATTATATTTCCAGTATACAATTACATCTACCACCAACCAGTTAGCCAGTTTCAATGGTACATCCATCACACTTATTCCTAACCCCGATGCTTCGCCTTATGGGTTTTGGAATACACCAATAGTGTACAACAATACGCTCTGTTTCTTTTATCGCAATCTCAATGGTGTACATCAGCTTGCCGTCTATAATGGCAGCGGCAACATTCAGTTAATAGCTAACCCCGATGCCAGTGCCAATGGTTTCTGGGATTTGCCGATAGTGTATGGTTCTAAGCTTTTTTATCAGTATTACAATGCTTCGAATACGTTCCAGTTGGGTTATTTCGACGGCACCAATATGACGCTGATACCCAACCCCGCAGGTTCTTATCACGGCTATCCGGTTATCTACAACAATTTGCTGTATACCCAGTTTATGAGTGCGCAATACACCTTCTTTGGCAACCTCGCCTATGTCGATCAAACAGCCTTGCCGGTAACCTGGCTGGGCTTTACCGCTGCTGCAAAAGGCGCCACGGCACAACTGCAATGGCAAACGGCTAATGAAATTAACAGCCGTTATTTTGAAGTGCAGCGGTCGGCAGACAATCGCACTTTTACTAGCATTGGCACTGTCAATAGTTCCAATGCTGCCGGTGGTGCGGTCTATGCGTTTACCGACAAGGCGCCGGTACAGGGCACCAACTACTATCGGTTGAAAGCTGTAGATAAAGATGGCACTGTCACCTATTCCAAAACGGCAACGGTTGCATTTACGAATGGCTCTTCTTTGTTTACCGTGTATCCCAATCCGGCAAGAAATAAAGTTACAGTGTTGCTTCCCTCTTATACAGGCCTGTCTGATGTAAGTATTTACACCGCCGATGGTAGAAGGGTAATGCAGGAATTAGTCAGTTCGAATACTACCGTCAAAGAAATCAATGTAAGTAAATTAGCCAGCGGTGTTTATACCTTGGTTATTACGCAGGGTGCTTTGCGTAGGTCACTTTTGGTAAACAAGCAATAAACGGTTTATTGAAGAAACAAAAAGGCTGCTCCGGAAAGAGCAGCCTTTTGTTTTCTGTTGTACGGTACAATAACCATCAGGTTCTCCTTTAAACTTTCTGCAGATCCTTCCCGGTGACGATTGGGCGAAATTCTCAATTGTGGGTTAGCAAAATGTATGGTAATACCGGCTGCCGAGGATCAGTTTTACCAACCGCAAACTGGTAGCAAACTTTCACATCAGTCTGCTATATACAGATATTGTAAATGGGTTTCTTACTTTCCTCACCGCTGCACCGCAACAGGACGATACTTCCTCCGGTTCCACAAACGAAACCCGATAAAGGAACCCTCAAACTTCCAGAATCCGGAGGTTCGTTCCGGCGCGCCGGGGAGAATTAGTGTCCAGCATTCGCCGTCGGGCAATTCTACAATTTCGTGGATGCAGGTCGCTGCAACAGTATGAGAGGTGCCGGTTTTGCGATGAATTAATTCACTCGTCCACGTTCCATCTTTCTGTATTGTATAGACCTTTTCTACATAGCCACCCTTTAAGATATGGGTGGTAAAGCTCCAGGGATGGTCGTGCGGACCGCCCTTATCAGTATCGGTAAAGCGATGCAAAACGGTATGGAACAAGGGCTCGCCTTTTTCATCGATCTTAATATGATACTTGGTGAACTCATTGCTCATTTTCTCTCTTTTTATTTTCATAGATCATCTGTTAATGAATCCCGTACCAGCCGCTTAGTCAGGCTGGGGCGGGGTAAAAGCCACCGCCCGCCGGTGTCCCAGTGCTGGCATGTTAGTTGTCTTTTTTAGTATGTAATTCTATTGTTAATCAAAAAAAGTAAAATTATGTCTAACGAAAATGAAAGCCTTGGCAACAAAATAAAAGATGCCATTGATGATGCCGGAACGTCAATAAAAAACACGGCAAAAGACGTAAAAACAGGTTCGGAAAATACAGCAAGAAGTGCAGACAACGAAGCCAATAAAGCAGCGAATAATGCAAAGGCAGAGGATGGAAATATTTTTGATAAAGCAGGTGCTGCCATCAAGAATACATTTGGCGATGCGAAAACATCCTCTGAAAACGCGGCAAATTCTGCAAAGAACGAATCTGAAAAAGCGGCTAACAGCTTGGATAACGAAGCCACAAAAGCGGAAAGAGACAGGCGGGACAGGAATGATTACTAGTTACAGACAGATAGCGATAACAAACCGGGTCTTGCACCCGGTTTGTTATTTTTATGAATAGCTGTGCTCATCCAACCTTGCCTGCCATCCTGTCTAACTGCTATAATCTACTTTGCATCGCACAACCTATAACTTCCTTCAGATGCTATAAACAAGCAACAGGCAACATCTGTAAACATTTTCCGGCATTTTGGCTACAACAAACAGCATTCTCACTAAACCTGTTTACAGAGGTGTGCTGATCTTTGTATCATCAAAAAAAACAGGAAAACAGTTGTGTATGAAAGCAATCAGAATTCACCAGTTTGGTGGACCAGAAGTGATGAAATGGGAAGAAACAGAACGCCCCAATCCCGCGCCCGACGAAATTTTAATAAAGGTATATGCCAGCAGTGTCAACCCTGTTGACTGGGTAGTACGCAATGGGGGAAATGAGATATTGAGACCTTTGCTAACATTGCCCATGACCTTAGGCTGGGATGCCGCAGGCATAGTAGAAGAAGTAGGCAGCGAGGTTACCCATTTGAAAAAGGGCGATGAAGTGTTCGGTATTCCCAACTTCCCCGGCAATGGAAGCTATGCCGAATACTGCGCGGCAAAAGGAAGCCAGTTTGCCCTGAAACCGGAAAGCATCAGCTTTAACGAAGCAGCAGGCGTGCCGCTGGCAGGGCTTACTGCCTGGACGGGACTATTTCATTTTGGAAAATTAGAAGCAGGTCAGCGCATTCTCATTACTGGTGCATCGGGTGGCGTAGGTAGCCTGGGTATTCAGTTTGCAAAAGCCAAAGGTGCTTATGTAATTGGCGTAGCGTCTACGCAGAACCTCGATTACATGAAACAATTGGGTGCGGATGAAGTGATTGATTATAAAACGCAGCAGTACGAAGACTTGTTGCAGAATATCGATGTGGTATTTGATGCGGCACCCCATCGCGACAATAAGGAACGGTTAAGAACGGTTCAGGTATTGAAAGAGGGCGGTATACTGGTAAGCGTGAATATCGATTTTCCTTTTAACGATGAGGTGATGGAAGCGCTCCAAAAGAAAGGCGCGAGGGGCGAATTGGTGGCGAACCAACCGAGGTACGATTGGCTGCAGGAAATAGCCCAACTGATTGATGAAGGCAAGGTAAAAGTAATAATCAGCAAAGTATTTCCTTTAAGCCAGGTTGACGAAGCGCATAGGGAAAGCGAAACCTGGCATGTGCGTGGCAAACTGATATTGGAAGTAAGGAAAGAAGAAACGGCATGAAGCATTTTAAAACGATAAGCGAATTTCACGAGTTTAGAGATTTGCCTAAACCACATCATCCGCTCATTAGCCTTATAAAGGTTGATAATGTAAAGCAGTTACGTGCGGATGAGCCAAAGGCAATGACATTCGATTTTTACAGCCTTGCCATAAAACGGGTGAAGAACGCCAAAGTGAAATACGGGCAGCAACCGTTTGATTTTAATGAAGGCATCATGTCGTTTATGGCGCCCAACCAGGTTTTTAGTATTGCGCTGAGTGATAAAAATGGAGCAATA
>CAZZZH010000228.1:0-7590 GCA_964658445.1 Ilyomonas sp. | reverse complement strand
GAAGAAGTTAGGAGATTTACTGACGGGGCAGCATAGTCTCCCGACTACGCGGAGCGGGGTGCTGAAAAGAAAAGCTCCGGCGCGTCTAACGTTGCCGGCTTATATTTACATATTATTTCCTTTCATTAAATCTTATCGCATGCGAACCATTACCACTACCGCAAGCCTCCTTGCCTTTTCGTTGTTCATTTTACTTTGCCAAGGCTGCTTAAAAGAAGCTGTTTCTGCCACTGCCCTGCCCACTTCCTCTTTGAAAATAACCGGAAGCATTATTAGCTTAGCGGGCGATACCACAACACTGACGCTGCAACCCGGCGCCAGCGATGGGGAAGATTGCTATGTCAATTTTTTAGTTGGCAATGCTGACTACGCCAGCAGCAATTTTAATTACGATCCTGAATTAGCTATCTCTGCCTGGACGGTGCATGGAAAGAATTTAAAGCAGCGCGGGTATCTCAAGTTTACCGGGCTTAGCCAGTTGCCAGTAGGGGCGCGTGTACTATCTGCCCAGCTTTATTTGTATGGATTAGACCCCGGTACTTCTTTATCGGACCCGCAGGGCAATTCCTTGTATCCCGGTTCTCCTTATAGCGGTTACACCAATAATGGTTTGTTTGTGTCGGCTGTAACCGGTGCCGACTGGAACCAGGATTCCATCACCTGGAACAACATGCCTGCTTTTTATGCTACCAAATTTGACGGCGTGATACCTTCCTCTACCACACAATGGAACTATGATGTAACGGCAGATGTAACCAACCTTACGCAGGCGATGGTAAAAAAAGACCGCAACCATGGCTTTTGCATTTATATGCAGGATGAAGAAGTGTACCGCTGTATGATGTTTGCTTCTTCAGAGGCTACTGATGCCGCTAAACATCCGAAGTTGGTAGTGAAGTATGTGATGTAGGGGACGGTGTCGGAACCGAAACGAGAAGTGACGTTGAGAACTTTGCTTAGCTTCTGTGTAAGATGCTTTGCTGAGACGGAGTGCTGAACCGAACGGACGCTTAAAGGAGGCAGACACAAGCGGACGCTTGCACCAGAAAAGGGGCTGGAACCGAAATGAGTTTAGGAAATGACCATTTCCTAAATTTGCTATTCGTTTACTAACCTTTTCAATTTGAAAACATGGCAAAACGCTACCTTTTAACAAGGCGTTCCAATGACATTCTTCCCTACGAAATTGTGCTGGCTTCTGTAGCTGCAGGTATTTTGGCGGTGGAGCATTTCGATATCGCTTACGGCTATGGATTTCTGATTTTCTTTTTATGCGCCTGCATAATGACGTATTTGTTTGTGAGCAGCCGCATTTTCAGGTATGTATTCACCATCTTGTTTTCGCTTGGCTGGGCGGCAGGTGCTTTTTTTGTGGCCCAGCATATTAATAACGCGCCGGTGTGGTTGCCTTTTGTGGTTGCGCCGCTGGCATTGGGATGTAGCCTTTGGGCACACCGGAATGATTTCAAATTTTACAAAGAAGCAGAGGTGGTGGAGTACGATTGATGAACAGGTGAGAGCACATCAGACTCCTTTTTTTGCCTGTACACGTGTGCTCATTCATGTGTCAGGAGAACAGGAAATAAACCGCAGTAAGCCACACTGGAGTCATTGTGAAGAAGAAAAAGGAGAATAGATGTCTTTTGCGCCGTAGTTAGTATTCTTCACCGACTACGATATTCTGCAGAAAGATTTATTTCAGCCCAGCGTCTTTCTACCTATCCATACTTTCATACTGCGATTATACCTGAGTGGAAACCTTTACTGAAGCCGGATAAATGTAAAGATGTAATCACCGGCAGCCTTGCGTATCCGGTAAATAATAAGCGAATTATTGTCTATGCTTTTGGATGCGATTTCGTTGTTAGTGAAGAACACCAACAACGGCGCGAAAGACAGGGATAGCGAGACAATTATGGTAGAGGTGGTGGTGAGCTTGTTGTTGCGCTGGAAGGGACATGGAACGGTAGATGAAATAAAAAAGTATTATCGGCTAGTTAAACAGGTTTCATTGAACTTCAGGAGAGCATAGGTGCCTCGACTTGTAAAGAAATTTTACCACTTTATTTCACCTGTAACCTTATTTGCTTTCTTAAATTTTACTCTTTCAATCTCAGAAAAAGCATCGCCTTTCTTCTGCATCTTTGAACGATAAACTGCTTTGAGTTCTATCTTTTTGTCAAAACCAATAACTAAAGGATTGAAGACATAATTGAGACCAAAATTTTTAATCTCACTCATATCAATACAAGTAGGATAAACTATTCCATCTACATACTCACCTCTCTCATTCTTGTTAAGCAAATAGTGAGCAATAGCAGAACTAAAAAGATAAATTCTGTCATCAACAGAAAAGGGTTTTATAAACTCCTGACCTATTATATTATGGAACTCTTTTAGTTCAGCTTTCTTACTATAGTTTCCAAACTCATCAATCATTTTTAGACATCCTTCTGTTCTAATAGCTAATCGTTTATTGAAATGCTGTACATCGCGAGTTTGAAAAATAGGGGTAACGTTTAATGGCTGTGTTATTTTCCAAACGCTTAAGGTATGATACACTGCATCTTTTTTTGTTTTTTTTCGATAAAGCTCTGATACTTCTATTAAAGACAGCAAAGCACTATCAGAACAATAGAACACACTTTCATATGGGCAATTGCAACGTCCAAAGTTAGAGATGTTGAAAAAATCTGAACGAAAACTAAGTTCTGAAATATTATTGAAGAAATATTTTCCGGTTCCTTGAGTATGTGAACGCACTCTATACAATAACATATCATCTGCAGGAATAATGTACTTGCAGAAATAAGGTCGAATCAAGTCAAGAAACGTTGTACAAGCTGCATATTGATGTGACGAATTAAGTTGCTTTATTACTTTTATTATATTCTTGTAATCGACATTAATCCAATCTTCCATTTATCAAGTATTTTAAAAAAATCTTTTTCTTCGCTTAAAGATTTAGAAATAAGCAAAATCAAATTTTTTAGATGTGCTAAGTAAAGAAAGTATTTGAATTTAACTTTCTAACTTTACTTTCAATTATGAAGTTGAAGAAATTAAATATTGATTCTTACAAGCACTTGCAAAATATCAAGTTTGATTTTACTTATCCGGAAGGGCATTCAAAAGAAGGTGAGCCTTTAGAGAAAATTTGTATTATTGGGCAGAGTGCTACAGGAAAGACAAGTATTTTGGAAATTATAAGAGACAGTATTATAAAATTGAACTCGATTAGAGTCATTAATCAAAGGTTTTTTACTGAACCTTATCAACTAAGTTTCGCAGGACAAATAGAATATGTTTATGACAATAAACAACTAATCCTCAATAAGGAAACTATTGTAAAAGGAGAAATTGAAATAACAAACGATTTGGGTAAAAGTGGAACACTGGAAAAAGCTTTTGCCAATGGATTAAAATTATTGTATTTAAGCTCAGAAACAATCTCGAAAACTGCTGTGAATGTATTTAACCAAAGTCCAATCAATCTTCTAAGTGATTTATCAAAAGATAGTAAGTCAAGTATTCGTATCAGACAAGATGATTCTAATTACTTCTATCAGTTTTTGGATGACATAAATACTGAAATCTGGGCATCGCTATTATATGATATACTTGACTATAGAAAAAGATTTACGCAGATGGCATCAGAGCTAATTAACAAAGGAACTATTGGAGATCCTAATAGACTGTCAAAACAATATGAGCTTTGGGCTTTACAAAACGAAAATCCCCTTAAACCGTTTGCAAATAAATTTAATCCTCTTCTTGAAAAATTATATTTAGAAATAGATTTGGTAAATACAGAATATTCTATTCCGATTAAAGCAATAAACAAGGAAGAAGTAATACCTATTCAAGGTTTGAGTACTGGAACCAAAGGCTTGCTACTTTCTATGTTTCCTTTGTGGGAATTAGATACACAAGATGCTATTATATTAATAGACGAGCCGGAAAGGTCATTATTTCCGGATATACAAATTGATCTCGTTGGCCATTATCGACGGTTTGCTCCTGAATCACAAATAATAGTTGCCACACATTCACCCTTTATCGCATCTTCTTTTGAACCAGAAGAAAGATTTATCCTATATTTTGGTAAAAAAGGTGAAGTAAATATGCGAAGAGGTGAATCTCCTATTGGAGATGACCCTAATGATATTTTGAGCAATGATTTCAATGTTGACTATTACAACGAATTCGGAAAGAAAGCTTATCAAAAATATCTTGATCTTAAAACAAAAGTTACACAGGAAACAGATAACGAAAAGAAAAAACAGCTTGTTATAGAAATGGCTGAATTAGGGGATAAATATAATTTTTAATGAGGAGAGTTATCAAAGATCCTGAATCAAGAGTTTTAAAAGAGAATCTTACATACATATCGGGAAATACATACAACAACGGAAAGATTGCGAATATTTTGTTTGACGAACAAAAGAAGTTTTGTGCTTATACAGATGAATATATTAGTCGGACCGATGCGAAGGATATAGAGCATTTTGATCCAACACTTAAAGATAAACCCGAAGACAATTATAATAATTGGTTTCTTGTAAAACATCAATGGAATAAGGAAAAAAGTTATAAGTGGAGTGAGTATCAACCTATATTATCCCCTACTGCAGTAGACTTCGAGGAAAGAGTGATTTATAACAGTGGCGACTATATTGCTAATAAAGCAGATTTAGAAGCAAGTAATTTAATCAAATTACTTAAGCTAGATGATCGCGCATTAGCTGAAAAAAGGAAAAAGTACATAACCAGAAAGAAAAAAGAAATAGAGATTTCTGGAAACGACGCGCTAACATATTTTTCTGATTTAATGACTGATGATGTTTGTCAAGTTCATTATCTAAGAGCAATCAAAGAAGAGTTTAATGTTGATATTTGGCAAATGATAAGCTAAGAAATTTAAATCACAGTGACAGCATAAAACGTTGAAGCTGAAAACTCCAAAAATTGGATGAGTAAGTATTTTTTGGCAATAAGTCTATCCACATTTTAGTCTTGAAATAAGTCCTAGCTTTTTTTGCCGAACTTCCAAACCTTAACAATTCCATTCCCTTCATTCTCCTTAAATCATTCTCCTACACCAAAAAAATTTCATACCTTCGCGCACTCAAAATTTAGTAAATAAGGAACCTTTATGGCGGACTTAAGATTTCAACGCAATTTTGGTATTGCCGCGCACATTGATGCGGGTAAAACCACCACGACCGAGCGTATCCTGCGCTACACCGGTATGATTCACAAGATTGGGGAAGTGCACGAAGGTGCGGCTACTACCGACTGGATGGAGCAGGAAAAAGAAAGAGGTATCACCATTACCTCGGCTGCCGTAAGCTGCCAGTGGAAGTTCCCGACCCTGAGAGGTAAGGATACACCCGACACAAAAAGTTACTACTTCAACATTATTGATACGCCGGGCCACGTAGACTTTACCATAGAGGTAGAGCGTAGTATGCGTGTACTGGATGGCTTGATTGCCCTGTTTTCTGCCGTGGACGGCGTAGAACCACAGAGTGAAACCGTATGGCGCCAGGCAAACCGCTACAAGGTGCCGCGCATTGGTTTTGTGAACAAGATGGACCGCAGCGGTGCCGACTTCCTGATGGTGGTAGCACAGATAAAGGAAATGCTGGGCGCGAAAGCCGTTCCGCTTCAGTTGCCCATTGGCGCTGAGGACGACTTTAAAGGCGTAGTGGATCTGATAAAGATGAAAGGCATTGTATGGCATATGGAAACTGAGGGTATGACCTTCGACGAAATAGAAATACCTGCCGATATGCTGGAAGAAGCGCAGGAATGGCGCCAGAACCTGATAGAAGCCGTGGCTGAATATGATGATAAGTTGCTGGAGAAATTCTTTGACGACCCAAACACCATCAGCGAAGATGAAATACATGAAGCCATCCGCAAGGCTTGTATCGATTTAAGCATCGTACCGATGATGTGCGGCTCTTCGTTCAAGAACAAAGGTGTGCAGACAGCGCTGGATGCGGTTTGCCGTTACCTGCCCGGTCCGCTGGATATTGATGACACGGTAGGTACGAACCCAGATACCGGAAACGAGGAAGTGCGTAAGACTGACCCGAAAGCTCCGTTTGCGGCGCTGGCGTTTAAGATTATGACCGATCCGTTTGTAGGTCGTTTGGCGTTCTTCCGGTGTTATAGCGGTCACCTTGACGCGGGTTCTTACGTGCTGAACGTGAGAAGCGGTAAGAAAGAACGCATCAGCCGCATCATGAAGATGTTTGCGAACAAGCAGAACCCGATGGACTTTATTGAAGCGGGTGATATTGCAGCGGCAGTAGGCTTTAAAGAAATTAAAACCGGCGATACGCTGTGTGATGAGAATCACCCGATTGCTTTGGAAAATATGTTTATTCCGGAACCGGTTATCGCGATTGCTGTTGAGCCTAAGACTCAGGCAGACGTGGATAAAATGGGTATGGCAATCAGCAAACTGGTAGAAGAAGATCCTACTTTGCGTGTGAATACGGATGAAGATACCGGACAGACCATTTTGCGTGGCATGGGTGAACTGCACCTTGAAATCATCATTGACCGTATGCGTCGTGAGTTTAAAGTAGAAGTAAACCAAGGTGCGCCACAGGTGGCTTACAAAGAATCGTTTGGTACTACCATTACCCACCGCGAAGTGCTGAAGAAACAGTCGGGTGGTCGTGGTAAGTTTGCCGATATCCAGTTCGATTTCGGTCCTGCCGATGAAGAGTGGATGAAGGAAAACGAAGGCAAGCACTTCCAGTTTGTGAACGACCTGTTTGGTGGTTCTATTCCGAAGGAATTTGTACCTGCCATCAGCAAGGGCTTTGAGAATGCAATGAACACAGGTGTGTTGGCTGGCTACCCGGTTAACAACATGAAAGTTCGTGTGTTTGATGGTTCGTACCATGATGTGGATTCTGATGCGATGTCGTTTGAACTCTGCGCCCGCAGTGGTTTTCGCGAAGCGGGACGTAAAGCGAAGCCAACGTTGCTGGAACCGATTATGAAGATAGAAGTGATAACGCCAGACCAATACATGGGTGACGTGACGGGTGACCTGAACCGCCGTCGCGGTATGCTGGAAGGCATGGACAGCCGTGGTAATGCACAGGTGATTAAAGCGAAGGTGCCGCTGAGCGAAATGTTTGGATACGTAACGCAGCTTCGGTCTTTGTCATCTGGTCGTGCGACTTCTACAATGGAGTTTAGCCATTATTCTCCGGCTCCGAATAACATTGCTGAAGAAGTAGTGGCGAAGAGTAAGGGTAAGGTGAAGATTGAAGACTAGTCGGATTGAATAATTAATATTGAAGATTGAATATTAAAACAGCCTGTTCAGAGATGAACGGGCTGTTTTGTTTTACGCTCTTTCGTTATTTAGAAAAATGTTTGAGCTCGGTGATGGTACCGTAGTAAGAAATCGCTTGCTTGTTGGTCGGTATCACCGAAAGGTTGGCATAGCCGTTTTTAGAGATGTTGAGGTACATCTGTTGCACCGTTGTCAGGTCGTTGATTTTTATGGTTACCATGTATCGCCCGTGCTTTCCAGGCGATACGGAATAATCGAAATGA
>CAZZZH010000227.1:0-7626 GCA_964658445.1 Ilyomonas sp. | reverse complement strand
TATGTTGGGAGCAAAGAAGGCTATGTTAGGTGTTTACATGATGCTATGCAACCGGCAAACTGTGATTTTGTAAAAAAGAAGCCATTGTGTAAAAGCGGATTGTACTAACTACAATGGAAAGTAAATGATGATAGGTGATTGATTAGTAAGGGTCGAATTTTTTTGGAATCGCGTATAATAACGCTAATCTTCGCGTTAGCTACAATTTTAATGGACTTCACAGATCAATATCGAAAGACGCATACTGAATTTCTAAAAATTGAGAAAGAAATAGTGAATGACATATCATTGTCGGCATATCAAAATTCTCTCAGATGTTTATACTACAAGGTCAAAAGTATTGGACTTATAAAAGACAGTATACTGGATTCAAGGAATAATTATTCGCAATTAATTTTATATCGAAGTCTAGTTGAACATTATTTGGTTGCATGCTATGTATCGCAAAGAGTCGGATTGGAATTATCTGATAAGGTCGGTGAAGAATATTATGATTCATATGCTAATTCTGAATTTTTTAAGCAAGAAACTTATTCAATTCAATTAGAGCAAATAAAGAATGGACATTCAGGGGCGGTTAACATGGATATACTAAAACAGAAGTATCCAGACTTAACAGAATTAACTCAAGAGGATTTAGAACAATATCATAAAGTAGGAAACTATTTTTCTAACATAAAAAAAATAGGAGATTTCTTAATTAAGAATAAAAATCGTGAACCATATTTAAATCAGGTGAATGAAAAAACATTTGAATTATTGGAAAAATACAATTTTCTTTCTTCTTATGTTCATGGAGGTCCATATGCTGAACGAGAAACACTTTACATCAATCATGATGTGAATGCTTCAAAAGATAAAAATATCATCGATAACTGGGCGCTTTTACTTTGCAGTATAACTGAAATTAATTTAGTAATGGCTCTTACTTTAGAATTTCATGATAAGTATTCAAATTCATTTCGAAAGATGTACCAATGAAAAATTGTAGCTAACATTAGATTTTCTGCTATGCTGGATGACACTTTTCACCTCGTCATTTGTAATTCTATCTATCTTTAGTAAGTTATTCCGCAGACGGAATGCAATTGCCAGCACAGCATAAAGCCCTAACGTTGTGCGTTATGTAACTTAGCGCTCTAATGATTTACCAACAAATAGTATATAATCAGAATTCTCTCAATCGTCAATATTCTAGGCATCATTTGTCCTAACATCTCCATATCCTTTAATTCTTAAATTTAAAACATTTTTATGGCTAATGCTCACCATGTTAAAATTCTAAAAATTGGTGTTCAAGTTTGGAACAATTGGCGAGAGGAACATCCCAAAGAATTTGTCGACTTTGATGGGTCCGATTTTAGTAATGCAGATCTTTCAGATGCTCAATTGGCAATGTGCAGTTTTAATGGTGCTAATCTCTCAAAGGCAATACTTTCCAAAACTACGTTTATGATGGCTAGTTTTTCCAGCGCAGACTTGTCTGGTGCAGATCTTTCGGGGGCTAAACTTTATAAAGCAAATTTATTTTATACAAACCTTCGTGGAGCAAATCTTTCAAATGCATGGATACCTCACGCTTTACTTTATGGTGCAAACTTGACTGGAGCAAATCTCACACAAGCAAATTTAATAGAGGCGCACCTTTCAAGCACAGATTTAACAAGAGCAAATTTGACTGGAGCAAATCTTGAAAAAGCGATTCTATCAGAAACAATATTAGAGGGAGCAACTTTGGCAAATTGCAACATTTATGGGCTTTCCGCTTGGGATTTGAAAGGCAAACCAAAAGATCAGACTAATCTTATTATTACACCCAAAAATGAGCCTGCAGCTATTACTGTTGACAATTTACAAATTGCACAATTTGTGTACTTACTTTTGAATAATGCAAATGTCAGGGATGTAATTGACACGATTACTTCAAAAGTGATCCTTATCTTAGGGCGCTTCACAGATGAACGAAAATTAGTCTTAGATGCTATTCGTACGGAACTGCGTAGTTTGAATTTTACTCCAATTCTTTTTGATTTTGATAAACCTACAAGTAAAGACCTCACTGGAACTGTAGAAACATTAGCTCGCATGGCTCGTTTTATTATTGCCGATATTACCGACCCTAGTAGCGTACCACACGAATTGGCAACGATTATACCGTCTTTACGAACAACCCCGATATTACCTATTCGATTAAAAGGTAGTATAGGATACAGTATGCTTCTGGATTTGCAAAAAGATTTACCCCATAGGGTACTAAAAACATATGAATACGAAAACTGTGAATACCTTATTGCAAATTTACAAGAAGTCATTGGCCCTGTGAATCATGTTGCGGAAAACTTTCGAAAAAATAGTTAGAGTGAAAATTTATCCTTTCTTCTTTCTTTTTACGTTGGTGATACACTTTGCCTTGACTAAAAATAAAAACGCACGAACGTACACCAAAAGGTTTTCTGCTATGCTGGCTTAAACTCCTCACTTCATCATTTGTAATTCTATTTACCTTTAGTAAGTTATCGGCTGATAGGCAAACCCGCCAGCACAGCAGAAAGCCGGAGCCGTTGGGCGCAACCCCAGGTTGATATTTACAAGGTATAACGAATGGAAAGAAAAAACTTCAATACAGACAAAGCACCGCGCATGAGTCAGGTATTTCCGCAAGCCGTAATAGCCGACCCATTTATTTTTTGTCTGGCACGCCAGGTTTTGATACCGTTTCCGGGAAGATTGTTAGCGATGATTTTGAAGATCAGACAAGGCAAAGTTTTCAAAACATCAAGGACATTTTAGAGGCTGCCAGTAGCAGTATGAACAAAGTAGTAAAGACAACGGTGTTCATGGTTAGCGGTAATGACTTCGCAATTTTGAATAAAGTGTACACCGAATTTTTTGGAGAACATTCTCCTGCACGTAGTACCCCACAAGTAATGCCTTTTCCCGCAGGCATTCTAATCTCGGTTGAATGTATTGCACTATTGTAAGTAAATGGCAATTCTCACCCATACGCCGGGCTGCCTGTAACAGGCGGTTTGGCAATATAGCAGGGCATCGAACAGATTCTCAATGTTCTTCTTTGTAGCGACCGGTGTCCGCACCGAACGAAAGGACGCATATATCTAACTCATCATAGTTTCTTACAAACAATAAAGCACTTGCTATGCCTGTAGACTGCAGGTCGCAATTCTTGGCCGGGCAGAAGAACACCAGCACCGGCAGGCAACTTATCCATCTCATTTAGAGTTTAAAATTTAACCCTGCCCGTTTATATTTGGTGAATCAATGATCGTTTCCTTTCCAATGATACCTGCAGGTGATACAAAAGACAGTAGGGTGGCATAGTGAGGTTTCATTAGCATTTATCTTTACGCTTCATGACTATCACTTTTGCCAATCATCGCCTTGTCATAGTTGTCACCATCCTTGTTGTGTCGGTAGCTGTGTTAGCCAAATGTACCGATAAGCGCGAGCCACAAAAAACAACTATCAAAAACCGGAAAGGACAGGAATATGCAGGCACTGAATCCTGCCAAAATTGCCACCGGGCTATTTACGATTCCTTTATCGCCACGCGGCATTACGCTGAATCGGCACCGGCATCAGAAGAAAATATCAAAGGCAGTTTTTCCCCCGGTTAAAATGTGTTATCTATCAATGACAGTGAGCAGGTAGTAATGGAAAAACGGGCCGGCGGCTTGTACCAGGCAGCTTATGCAAATGGCAAGGAGCAAAGAGCGGAAAGATTTGATATTGTAGTAGGAACCGGTAAACATGGGCAAACCTACCTGTACTGGAAGCACAATGAACTTTACCAGCTTCCGCTGTCGTATTCTGCCAACACCCGGTACTGGGCTAATAGTCCCGGCTATCCCCACAACGAAGTACTTTTCGACCGATCCATTGATGGCCGCTGCCTGGAATGCCACACCACTTTTGCCAACGAGTCATCCTTTATCGGATTTACCCCCGATGCCATGATACTTGGGATCGGGTGCGAGCGTTGTCATGGTCCAGGGGCAGATCATGTAAAGTTTCACACCGACCATCCCGGCGAAAAAGGGGGAAAGTTTATTGTGAATCCTGCCTCCTTATCCCGACAGGTAGAAATGGATATCTGTGCCGTGTGTCATTCAGGTATTATGCAAAATAAGACGGAGGCCTTCTCCTTTATGCCGGGCGACTCAATCGGTCAGCATTTTTACAGAAATCCGAATGGCAGAGATTCGTCAGGTTTAGATGTCCACGCGAATCAATATGGTTTATTAACCGCCAGCAAATGCTACCGGATGAGTGGGACATTAAACTGCAGTAGTTGCCATAATACACATGGAAAAGAAAGTGAAAACCTGATGGTCTATGCACAAAAATGTATGAACTGCCATAGCCAAAGCAACCATACCTTTTGTACACTGCAGCCACAGGGAAGGATATCGATGGAAGCCAACTGCATCAACTGTCATATGCCGCTACTGAACTCTAAGAATATTGTAATGAGTTCTTCCCCCGAACTGGTGCGTACCCACCGCATTGGTATTTACTCCGAAGCCACGAAAAAATGGCTTTCACTGAATAAGTGATACACCCTAAACTCACCGTATTTTCCAGCGAACCATGAAAAGTGGCACTGCCTATACATTCATCTGTGGGCAACTTCTGACGAGCTTTCAGCTGTAGACATTCCAGTTTAACACCTTCATCAAGTTTATAAATTTGGGGGGCTTCTTTATACAGGATAGAGAACCGCTTTTCCTCCTGCTGAGGAAGAGAATTGAAGTGCCTCGTTAACTTCTTCAAACGTAAACGTTCTTCCTGTTTTTGTTTTGCTATGTGGCATCTTCATAAGTTCAGAAATATCACGTAAGGCGTTTTGTAACAGTGATGGATCCTGTACAGTTTTCGTTCTGAAATTGCTGAACCCTTTTATTGTAATCCCTTTCATTAATATACTTGTGTGCAAGGTTAAAGGTGTGTTGCCGCCCAGATAACCATAGCAATAAAGGGTGGTATTAACCGGCAGTACATCAATAAACTGATTTAAAATTTCGCCGCCAACACCATCAAAAACAGCAGTGGCTGACAGTTGCTGTGACCATTCTTTTACCTGTTGTTTAAAATCAGCATCGGCTTGTACAAGTACGTGTTTTGCCCCCAGCTTTTCCAGTTCTTTTTTCGCACTCTGTGTTCTTACCATAGAAAGGATGGGAAAATTGTTTGCTATGCAAATACCCAACATGGCAATGCCGGTTGCGGAGCTTCCTGCCGTGCAGATAATGCCTTTGTGCCCTTCTTCTACCACTTGTTTTAGAAATGCATACGGTGTGATAATATTCACGAGCGAAGCTGAGTAGTCTTCCATATTTACATCATCCGGCAGTATAGCACAATGTTCAAATGGCAGATGAGCCACCTGGCACCAGGTGCCGATGATGTTTTCGTCAAACTTCAGCGAGCGGTAAATGGTAACGTTTTTGCCTTTGTAAGCGTCGGGAACACCGCTACCAACTTCTATTACCGTTCCTACACCCGATACTCCACAGATATCATATAAGCTTACGGGTATTGTGCCCTTTGGGAAAACACCGTTAATGAAAGCAATGTCGCCGGCATTCATTCCGCAGGCTTTCATTTCAATTAACAGGTGTCCCGGTTCTGCCTTTTGGGGTTGCGGAACGTATTGCAGTGTTACGCTGTTGTTTGCCGTAAGACAGAGAGCTTTCATTAATTTTTCCATACTTTTTATTTAGAAAGCAAAGGTATTTTTGTGCCTACATTACCACAAGTACGCACCCCAAAGTAGGCATCATGACAGCTATAAAAACGTCATCAACAAACCAGCTGAACAAGCGGATCATTGTTACCAAGTGTCCTGTTACATTTACCTTACATAAAATGGGTGGTCGCTGGAAACCCCTTATTATTAACCGCCTGCTCTCGGGTGCAAAGCGGTATGGAGAACTGAAAAAAACGATTCCTGATATTACTGAAAAAATGCTGATCCAGAGTTTGAAGGAACTGGAAGCGGATGAACTCCTTATTCGCGAAGCGAAGCCTGTTGTGCCACCGCATGTTGAATACAGGCTGTCCGACTCGGGAGAGGAGCTGAGACCTGTGTTACTTGCCATGGTTGAATGGGCGCTAAAGCACAATGTTTAGTGTTGCGTCGATTGGGTTTTGTTGTAGATGTTACCAGTGGTCGGGTGCCTCCGCTAACCACTGGTAACCCGGCTATGCAATGTTAGGTGCCGCTTTTTACCAGGGGCTTATTTCTGTTCCATCTTCTATATCGTTGCTGAAGAATTTTCCTGTTGGTGCATTCTCGTCGGTTAGTGTATGTTTGACAATGAAGGCAGCCGCACTTTCCACGGTTCCAGGACCACTATGCTGGTTGAAATCGGTTGCCGTGTACCCCGGGTCGATTGCATTTACTTTGAATGGCAAATCTTTTAGTTCATAAGCCAACAGTATGGTATAGGCATTTACAAGCGCTTTGGAGGGAACGTAGCTTGCCAGCTTAACCGGGTAGTATTTCCAGTTGGGATCGCTGTGAAGGGTGAGCGAACCTAAGCCTGAGGTGATATTGCTGATTCGTGGACTGTCTGACTTGTTGAGCAGTTCCATAAAGGTTTGGGTTACGCTAATCATTCCAAAATAGTTGGTATCAAACACTTCCCGGATATCGGTAATGGGAGTGGTTAACACACTTTCCGGAAAGCCTTTGCTGATGCCGGCATTATTGATTAGAATATCCAGTTTTCCCCTCTCTCTTTCTACAATATTCCTGGCTTCTGCAATAGTGTCGGGTTTTGTAACATCAATTTGAATAGCCCTGATATTTTCAAAACCCTGAGCGGTTAACTCTTTTACAACGGCTTCTCCTTTTTGGAGGTCGCGCGTTCCCAGGTAGACAAACAGACCTTTTTTTGAGAGCTGTTTTGCGGTTTCTAACCCTATGCTCCTGTTGGCTCCGGTAATGAGTACTGATTTCATTTTTTGATCCATTTCTATAATCATGAAGCAAAGCTCAGTCGTTTAACCCTGAAACCATTTGCCATTTGGCAAAAAGCAGGTTACCGGATGTTTTTTCTGATGCGGCTTAAGGAAGATTGCGTGATGCCGAGGTAAGAAGCGAGGTAGGAAAGCGGGATACGGTTAGCCAGGTTGGGATATTTTTCTAAAAAGGTAAGGTAACTTGTCGTAGCGTCCTGTGCAACAATTGAGCTGATCCGTTCTACCTTTTGCAGCAAGGCTTTGGAGATGATTTTACGCACGATGGCATCCCAACCGACAATCGTGTTCAGCAATTCCTGCCAGTCTTTTTTAGAGAAGACAATGATACGGCAGTCGGTGATAGCCTGCACATAGGCAATGGACGGAATCTCGTTGTCGAAACTTTCGAGGTCTACCACAATGTTGTTTTCGTCAATGAAGTATTTGGTGATTTCTTCGCCTTTGTTGTTATAGTACGAAACCCGGGCAATGCCTTTCATCAGAAAGCCGAACTGCCGGGACACTTTACCGGCTTCTAAATAATAGTCATCTTTCCGGAGTTTGAGTTCCGTTGCTTTTTTTGATACCAGGTCAATCTGCTGTCCGTTCAGGTTTCCAAACTGCAGGATATAGTTGAAAAAT